>JBKCVM010000034.1:0-67952 GCA_046317855.1 Oligoflexia bacterium | reverse complement strand
GGACAAGCCATGGAGGTCCCACTCAACACTTCATAGCCCCCATCTTTCTTAGTACTCAGAATGTTCACACCGGGCGCTGCCACGTGAACCTTCGTCCTGCCATAGTTTGAAAAACTCGCCAGATTGTCTTGATTGTCGAGGGCAGCAACCGACACTACGTTTTCGACATCGTAATTGGCTGGATAAGTGTTGCTTGAGTCATTATCGCGTCCGTCGTTTCCGGCAGCAGCCACAAACAAGATGCCTGCATCTCGAGCTTTTTGAATGGATTCGAGCAGTGCTTGAGAAAAGCCCCCGCCACCCCAGCTGTTGCTCATGATGTTGACTTTCATCATCGTGGCATAATTGATCGACTCAACGGCCGCCTCGAGAGTGCCACTTCCGTTTGAATCTAGAAACTTGACGGGCATCAAGGTGACTTCCCAATTGACTCCTGCCACGCCCCGACGATTGTTGCCTGCGCCACCAATCGTGCCGGCGCAATGAGTCCCATGGCCTTGATCGTCTGAGGACTTTCTAGATTTTGCCTCAAAATTCCAACCATGGGTGTCATCAATGAACCCGTTTTTATCGTCGTCCTTACCATTATTGGCAAGGCTTCCGGACTCTCCAGGATTCACAAAAAGGTTTGCCTTAAGATCTTCGTGTTTCCAGTCGATGCCTGTGTCAATTACTGCAACCACGACATTCCTGGACCCAACGTTTCCAGAAGCCCACACAGGAGCCACACGCACATCTGCACCGGGCTTGCCTTTGTTTCCGCCTGAATCCTTCTGGCCTTCATTGATGAGATTCCAGAGTTTGGGCATCATCGGGTCATCAGGAATGCCAGAGGCCGACATGCGGTAAATGTAGTTGGGCTCGACATACTCGACGCGGGGGTCCTGTTGAAGGCTCTGAAGGGCGCTTTGAAGGCGAGATTCATCAGAGATTTTGATCTTCATGAGTCTTGAGTCAGTCTGAAAGACTTGCGCCGACAGAATAGAAACTCCGGCCAAGTTGAGCGAAAGGACTCCAGGCCCACGAGACGCATCGTTTTTTAACTTAACGATAAGTTCCCCCGGCACATGCGGGGCTTCACCCCTGGCCTGGAGTGCAAAGAGAGCGCACCCAGCCAAAACATAGAATCCGGTACGCCACAGCCTACTTGCCAGATCTCTTGTCAGCTTCCTTGCCTGACCGGCCCCCTGAGCACTCATCGACGCCCTCCTTTGGCATTCGATTAAAAAACTTCAATTGTGAATTTTCAGATTCTACGAGTCGACGCGGGGCTCCGTCAAGTTACGCACATCCCGAATGCGAAAAGTCGGGGTCACATTTCCGCGAAATCGATTGAGCTCAGGAACGCCGGCCCACTCCCAGAGCCCGTCTCCGGACTGATGCTTTGCAAGAAGCCACTCTAAGTGATCTGCAGCGTTAAACCAGATTGCTTCGGTTTGCCGGCCGTTTTCTTCGAGAGTGAGTTTAAGATGACGCTCTTTGAGAACGCGGTGAGCCCTGATGCGCGCACGCATTGAAAAAACGGGTTCCGGATTTCCAGGACCAAAGGGACCCATGCGCTCAATCTCTGCCAACGTTTTGACAGAAAGAGCTTCAATCGGAATCTGCCTCTCCACGTGCAGGACGCGCCTCTCTGCATCTTCAGCAATTTGCGCAAGCGCTTGATCAAAGGCCTCAGCAAACGGGGCAACGCAAGACAGCTCGAGCGTGACGCCCGCAGCGTGGGCATGCCCTCCAAAAGCTTTCAAATGTTGATGACAACGGCGTATCGCCTCCAGAACATCTTTGCCGGCATAGGTGCGGGCGCTTCCCTTGGCGTGGTCCTCACGCAGGCTAAGCACGATGGCGGGACGTCTAAACGTCTCGACCACGCGCGATGCCACAATCCCCACGACGCCTTCATGCCAGCCCTCATCAGCCACTACGATCCCATGAACAAAGCGCCCCTCAGAAATTCCCTCTTCGACGCGGATCTTGACCTCATCCCAAATGCGGTTCTGCAACTCAGCTCGCTCGGCGTTGACAGTTTCTAAAATCCGCGCAAGTTCGCGCGCACGAACGGGATCCTCAGTGAGCAAAAGCTCAAGAGCTGTCGCAGCTGAACCCAGGCGCCCCGATGCGTTGATGCGTGGCCCAATCACAAATCCCAAATGTCCGGGACCCAGCTCCCGGTCACCCACTCCGGCAGCTTCGAGCAGCGCGCGGACGCCGGGTTTTTTGGAATTGCGCAGCACCTCCATGCCGTGACGAACCAGCACGTGATTATCGCCAGTCAGTGGAACGATGTCAGCGGCGGTCGCCATGACGACGAGGTCCAGGTGTTGCTTAAGATTAGGTCCAGCGCCTTTGAACTCCCCCGATAAATCCCCGGAACCCTCTCCGCGCCACCATCCCCTGGCACGGCCCGCAGCTCGGAGTGCCACGCAAAGATAAAACGCAAGCCCGCAGCCGCAGACTTGCTTAAGCCCACTTGAACAGTCCGGCCGCTGCGGATTCACCACTGCAAGCGCCTGCGGAAGCCCGCGATTCAAATCGAGCTGGTGATGATCCACGATGATCAAATCCAGCCCCAGCTGAGCAGCACGCTCGGCCGCCGCAAAAGAAGTGATGCCGCAATCAACCGTGATCAAGAGCTGGGCGCCATCGGCCACAGCTTCTTCGACTGCTCCCACATTGAGCCCGTACCCATCTTTGAAGCGATCCGGCTGCCTAATCTCATGCGCAATCCCAATCTCTCTGAAGAACCACCCCAAGAGTGCTGCCCCGGTGGTTCCATCGACATCGTAATCGCCAAAGACTCGGACTTTCTGCCCCGCCTCGCGCGCCAAAACCACCCGCTCCACGGCAGCCTGCATTCCAGCAATACTGAGGGCTGAAGTGAGCCGATCTAGTCGCGGTGCCAAGTAATCCGCTATGCGCTCAGAATCGCCCAGTCCCCGACTCAGACAGAGATCAAGGGTGAGTTCGTCAAGCCCAGTGGACTCTCGCAAGCCCGACGGAAGACCCTCGATCGCCCCTTGGCTTCGAAAGCGCCACTCCCGGGGTTGGTACTCTGCCCCGCTCACGACTCGAACTTGGGCTCCGGCCTCACGACAATTTTCTTTTTAGAAGGCTTTCCGCCCCCCTGCCTGCTCTGGCTCTCTTTGTTCTGACGATACTGAGTAATGTAGATTACGACAGCACCTGCCACAAAAATTGAGCTGTACGAACCAATCACGATGCCCACCGCAAAGGTGAAAGCAAAGTCGTGAATGACCGGCCCCCCAAAGAAAAACAGCGCCACGACCGAAAAGAAGGTCGTCAGCGAGGTCAGAATCGTACGAGCCAGAGTCTCGTTCGTCGCTTTATTCACAGCCTCTTCGATTGAAAGCTTGGGATGGGCATGCAGCGTCTCACGAACCCGGTCAAAAACAATGATCGTGTCATTGTTAGAATACCCAATCAGCGCCAAAAGCGCTGCAAGCGTCATGAGGTCAAACTGTTTCTGGGTAAGGACAAAAATCCCCAGCACCAACACCGTGTCGTGAAACAGCGCCAAGACCGCCCCGGGGGCGTAGCGGATATCAAACCGCACCGCCACATAGATCAAAATGCACAAGAGCGCATAGAACATCGAAAGAAAGCCACTGGTGCGCAAACTGCTTCCTGCTGCTGGGCCGACGACATCGACACGCTGCACTTCATACTGACCTTGCCCAGCGACGCTCTTCAGAACGCCTTCGACCTGAGCGGACACTTGATTGAGCTCCGATTCAGACCCCTGCGCTTTGACCAAAAATTCAGACGCGCCAGGTTCACCGAGTTGAACCACTTTCAGGCCCTTGAGTTGGCCCTTTTCCATTTCAGACCGAACCTTGGCGATGTCCCAGTCCTTGGGGACCCGGACCTGCACCTCTGCGCCTCCGGTAAAATCAATGCCGTAATTGAGCCCACGAGTGGCGAGCAGGACGAGGCTTGCCACGACCAACAGACCTGAAAGACCCACAAAGAAATGCCGTTTTCCTGCAAAATCAATCCGAGTGCTGGGAGAAATCAGTTCGAACATAGAAGGGTCTCCTCAGATGCTGATGGTTTTGGCTCCAGTGTTTTCCAGTCTGCGCAAGTAAGCATCAAAAAGCACCCGACAGACGAACACTGCAGTGAACAAGGTGGTGATGATTCCAATCAGCAACGTGACTGCAAACCCCTTGATCGGGCCTGTTCCGTACATGAGCAATACGACAGCCGCCGCAGCATTGGTCACATTGGCATCCATGATCGTAGTGAAGGCCTTTGCAAAGCCCTGTTCCACGGCGCCAAAAAGGTTTTTTCCTGCTCTGAGCTCCTCTCGAATTCTCTCAAAAATCACCACATTCGAGTCCACCGCAATACCCACGGTGAGCCCGATGCCTGCGATTCCTGGCAAAGTCAGAGTGGCCTCAAGCCCTACCAAGCAGGCCATGACCAAAATGATGTTGAGCACAAGAGAGGCGACTGCAATGGCACCGCTCACTCGGTAGTAAAACAAAATAAAAATGAACACGAGGATGCTTCCGACCACTGCGGCAAGCGTTCCCTGACGAATCGAGTCTTGTCCGAGCGACGGACCAATCACGCGCTGTTCAAGAAATTCTAACTGTGCCGGAAGCGCACCCGCACGTAAGACGATAGCAAGATCCTTGGCCTCTTTTAAAACCTGCTCGCCGCCACCCGCACCCAGAGTGATTTGACCACGGCCGCCTCCGATCCGAGTCTGGATCACCGGAGCCGAGTGCACGATGCTATCGAGCACAATGGCCAAGCGTTCACCCACATGCTCTGAGGTGAGCTTATCAAAAGTGGTGGCTCCGCGGGGATTGAGAGAAAAGCCAACGTTGGGCCTCTGGGTCTCAGGGTCCATTTGAACCTGGGCGTCCTGAAGATCATCTCCCGTCACATCCGCTTTGGTGTAGAGCAGGTACGGAATCTTTTCAGCTCCAGGCTCACCCGTGAGGGTCCTTGGCCGCTCAAATGAAATCTCGGTTCCTTCCGGGATTTTTCCCTTAGCCGCTTCATTGACCTGTCGGACGTAATCAGAAAATTTTTGGGCACCTCCCTTAAAAGAGATGCCTTTTTCTTTCTCGATCGCCTCGACCAGATTTGCAATTTCGACAGGCGACTTGTCTTTGTCGTTCACGATCCTAAATTCAAGTCTTGCTGTTCGGCCAATCAGGTCTTTGGCGCGATCCACTTCTTTGACCCCTGGAAGCTCCACAACAATGCGGTCCGAGCCCTGACTGGCAATGGAGGGTTCCGCCACGCCAAATTCGTCGATTCGGTTACGGATCACTTCGATGCTCTGACTCAAAGTACGCTCGCGGACTTCAGTTCGGAACTCACGTGAGAGCCCCAGCTCCATGCGGCCCGGCTTTTCATCAGCAAGTCTCAGCGTCCAGTATTCAGCCTTTAATAAATCATAAAGAGCAGTGCGGCTCGTGGCGGCAAACTCAACCACGACGCGAGCGTCATCTTCAGGAACACCGTCGCGCTGGAGTTTGATTGAAGTGATGGGAATCTGCTTTTCTCTGACACGCTCTTGAAAGCTCGTGAGCTGCCGATCCACGATGTCGCGATAGACTTTATTAAAGTCCACGCCCAAAACCATATACAAGCCGCCCTGAAGGTCGAGCCCTAGGTTGATCTTTTGCTTGAACGGAAACTTCGTCTTTTCAGGATCGAGCTGGGCAATGGTCGGAATGATGTAAACCACCCCGATGACCGTAGCCGCGATCAGCACCCAAAGCTTACCCCACCAGGACCGATTCATGCTCTACCCCGTTTGCTTACTGAATTTCAGCCACACCGTTTTTAAGCTTCTGCGAGATCTGGCTCCGAAGCACTTTGACCTGCACGTTGTTTGCGACCTCGAGACCCACGACTTTGTCGCCCAGCTCTCGAATGGTCCCCAAAATTCCGGATGCAGTCACCACAGAATCACCGGTGGCTAGTGCAGCCAACATCGCCTGTTGCTCCTTCATTCGCTTTTGCTGCGGACGAAGAATTAAAAAATACATGACGCCAAACATCAGAACAAAAGGCATCATCGTTTCGAACATTCCGGGGCGCGCACCAGGCGCAACTCCCGGCGCCCCTGTCCCTGCCGGGACCGCAGGAGCTGCTTCTTGCGCCCAAGCATCCATCCCTTTCCAGACAGTGAGTTGAAGTGCTGAAACCCCGAGCGCAGCCGTGGTCACAGAAGAACGAGCCAACTTATTGATACCGTTGTGCATTTGAAACGGTATAGAAAGATTCGACCCAATCGTCAAACCGATTCTCCCTAATCGCAGCACGCATTTGCTCCATGAGGCGGAGATAATAAGTCAAGTTATGCAGCGTATTCAGGCGCGCAGAGAGCGCCTCACCTGCAACAAAAAGATGTCGGAGATACGCTTTCGAGTACTGAGTGCAAGTTTCGCAAGGGCACTCCGGATCTAAAGATCCGGCATCATCCGCATAGCGCGCATTCTTGATGTTCACTTTTCCGCGACTGGTAAACAGCTGACCATTGCGTGCATTGCGCGTGGGCATCACGCAGTCAAAAAGATCAATTCCGGCCCGAACTCCCTCAACCAGATCCTCTGGCCTTCCCACACCCATGAGATAGCGCGGTCGATGCGCAGGGAGCAGCGGAGCCGTAAAGCGTGCCATCTTTTGCATGAGATCCGGCGATTCACCAATCGAGAGACCTCCAATCGCAAAGCCATCAAAGGGCATGGCACAAATGTCGCGCGCCGACTCCACCCGCAAGTGCTCGTAGAGCCCGCCCTGTACAATCCCAAAGCGCATTTGATGCACCTTGAGCTCTACCGCAAGACCTCGCTCGGCCCAACGCACCGTACGAGCCATCGCAGCGCGCACTTGTTCTTCAGTGGCCGGATACGGCGGGCACTGATCAAAGGCCATGACGATGTCGCTCCCCAGCGCCCTCTGAATCTGCATAGAGAGCTCAGGAGTAAAGCGGTGCTTGGATCCGTCAATGTGCGACTGAAACGTCACTCCCTCGTCATCAATTTGATTGAGGCCTGCCAATGAGAAGACTTGAAATCCCCCGCTATCGGTCAGAATGGGGCCTTTCCAGTTCATGAACCGGTGCAACTCGCCCAGTCGCTCTACCCTCTCATGCCCGGGCCGGAGATACAGGTGGTAAGTATTTCCAAGAATGATCCGTGCACGCATCCCCTCGAGATCAGAAGGGCTCATGGCCTTGACCGTTCCTTGGGTTCCGACCGGCATGAAGATCGGAGTCTCGAGCTCATGCGGAGAGCCCAAGCTTCCGGGTAGAGTGAGCTTTGCAACGCGAGCGCGCGCCACTCCCGCGCTATCCACAAGCTGCTTTTCGATTTCAAACTTTAAAAGCGAATCCATAGTCAGGCAGGTCAAATCAAAAAGGGGTTGCTGAGTTTTTCGATTCCTACTCGTGTGTCCGGCCCATGACCTGGACACACTTGAGTGTCACCATCGAGAGTTAAAATGCGATTGCGAATACTTCGGAACATCTGATCTTGATCTGCACCCCAAAGATCCGTTCGCCCGACACTTCCAGCAAAAAGCGTATCGCCAGAAAAAAGCGTCTCAGCCACACCTGCTGCGCGGTCCTCGTGAAGCCTCAGACAAACACTCCCAGGACTGTGCCCAGGAGTATGGAGCACCGAGAGCTTGAGGTCTCCGACTTCAATCGACTGCTCATCTTCGAGATAGCCATCCAGCGGAAGGGGCTCGTCGTAAGTGAGCCCAAAAAGCTGCCCCTGCTGAACCAGGTTCAAGTAAATGGGCTCGTCACCGCGATGCAGTAAAATCTCGGGGACCCCAAGCTTCTGCTTGATTTCGCGAGAAGCGCCCACGTGATCGAGGTGTCCGTGAGTCTGCAGCAAGAACTTCACCTTGAGCGGCGCGCCCCCAGGAGTTCGCACCGCCTCGAGCCGCCTTAAGATCTTTGCGGCCTCATCTCCGGGATCCACGAGCGCGGCTTCACCCGTTCGCGCACAGGCGATCAGGCGGCAGTTACACTGAAAGGGTCCAACGACCCAAGTTTGAAGCAGAGAGGAGGCTGCCATGGCAGCCTCGGCTTACCACAGCCTTTGAAGGCTCGAGGCAGGATAATAGTGCGCAAGGATCTTTAAATAAGACGCTCCCTTCTCGCCCATTTCCTTGGCTCCCCACTGACACATCCCTACGCCATGGCCGTTTCCGCGCCCTTCAAACACAAAAGTCCCGGCGCGGGCCCCCGCTCGAATTTCAAACGCAGTGCTCCTGAGCTTTTCAGGCCCCATGCGCGACCTCAACACCGGGGCTGCCATTTTCTTTTGAACCGCAATTCCACGGGACATTCCTTGAAATTCAATTTCTTTCACTCGGCCCGACTCCCAGCGCGAGACCACCCGGAGTCCCTGCACCGAAAATCCGACCAACCCCTCGAGATCTCTTCGAGACAACTCCAAAGTCCACCGATATCGGGGCGATGAAACGCAGTACGGACACCCCACTCCACCTTGGACCCCCAGGGTGCGCTCACCAAAAATTCGCACAGGCCAATCCGTGATTCCCCCGCAAGTGGAGTGATAGAAAGCCTTAATGGGCATCAAATGACGCGCGTTGTTGGAGGTTTTAGAGTCTGCCCTCTTTGCCAAGAGCACTTGCCCTCGCGTTCGCTCCACCAGGCTACGGGCACGAGAATCTTCGGACTCGGCACCCGCGTAGACTTGATCCCCAGTTCCGGCCTCGACATCATAATGCCAAAGCCGCCTTCTAGCCTGACTCGCTTGGTGCCAGGCATAAGTACGGGCAGCAATCACTTGAGCGGAGATCGATTCTTCATTCCATTTGGATGAAAACTCTCCGTTGACCACTCCCACGAGATAATCTTCGAGATCTAACTCATTAACGACCTGACACCCATGACCTGATGGAGCCGTGAAGAGCTTGATCACTTCACGTACAGGACGCTCCTCCCACTTCAGGGCCGTTGCGGCAGCAATACTGACGGGTTCAGGTAGAACAAACTGAGATCGCCGCTCGCGACTCCCCAGATTGATGCGGATCTTGCCGCTGCGACAATCAAGATCCCATGTGGCTTGGCCAGCAAACTGAACGCTGCGCTGCGGCGAACGAAGCACCATATCCAGTCCAGACACTCTTACGGCAGGAACCGAGTCTTTGAGACGAACCCGGATTTTAGGAGGCTCGGGAGCTAGGGGAGCCCGGGCAATAGAAGCTTGGGCAGGGCTAAAGCCGACCCAAAACATCAGCAGAGCTGAAAAAAAAACGGGGAGAATCCTTCTCCCCTCCGAACCCGGCTTCATGCCCACCTCAATTCTGAGGTGAGCATGAGCTGGATGCAAAGTTTTTTATCGCACCATCAAAGACCCGATCACGACCTTACTGCGCCAACCGTCTGACGGATCAGATCGAGCGGGATGGGAATCACCGTCGCCTTTCCGTTGGTCGAGATTTCTGAAAGCGTCTGCAGATAACGAAGCTGCAAAGACATCGGGTTGTCCGCCATGATGCGCGAGGCTTCAGAGAGCTTCTCAGAAGCCTGTAGCTCCCCCTCGGCCGCGATCACTTTGGCTCTCCGCTCGCGCTCGGCCTCGGCTTGACGCGCCATCGCCCGCTGCATCTCGACCGGCAAATCAATCTGCTTGACCTCGACGTTCGACACTTTCACTCCCCACGGCTCGGTCTGCTGATCAAGGATGGTCTGGAGTTTGTGATTGATGGCTTCTCGTGAAGCGAGGAGCTCATCGAGCTCCACCTGACCGAGCACTGAACGTAAAGTGGTCTGTGCCAGCTTAGACGTAGCCATCAGGTAGTTCTCCACCTCGACTACAGCCCGATTGGGGTCGACCACTCTAAAGTAGACCACTGCATTCACTTTGATGGTCACATTGTCTCGGCTGATGGCGTCTTGAGGTGGGACATCTAGAGTCACCACCCGAGTATCAACGACCACCATCCGATCAATCCCTGGAATCAGGATAATCAGCCCAGGCCCCTTGGCGCCGATGATGCGGCCGAGACGAAAAATGACCCCGCGCTCGTATTCATTGAGCACTTTGAAGCTCATCAAAAAGAATCCGACCGCCAGAAAAATAAAAATCAATGCACTACCAGATAGGATTTCCATTATTTTCTCTTATTTAAATGACCTTCGCACTTTTACGGTGAACCCCTCAACTCCAACGACTTCGACCTTCTCGCCCATCTCGAGTCGCCCGTCCACTGATACTGCGTTCCAGCCCTCGCCGCGGATTACGATTTTACCGCTTGCAGGATGATCAGGGTCCACCCAATCGACCATGCCTGGGTAACCTTGCAATCCCGACTTTCCGGCTCCGCGCAATCGAGTGAGTGCTTGATCGATGAGCCTGCGAGATCGGGTCAAAAGCCAGCTCATGAGCACCACGCTCACTGAAAGAGCCAGCACCACCGGAATCCAAAGTTGAGGACTGATACTCATTGATCCGCCGGCGGGATCCATCACCCAGAGCATCCCCAAAACAAGGGCCAAAATTCCGCCTGCTGCAAGGGCCCCCGTGGAGGCTGTGACCGCCTCCAGAACGAGCATCAAAATCGCCAGCACGATCAAGATCAAACCCCCGGTCCTAATCGGCAGCAGCTGAAAAGACATGAAGCCCGCGATCATACAGATCCCGCCCAAGATTCCAGCAATCGTAATTCCAGGATTGGCGACTTCGACGTAGATCAAGAGACCGCCCAGCGACATGAGCAAAGTCGCTACATTAGGATCAGCCAAAAAATGAAGGAGGCTCTGGCCCATCGTCATGTCGATGGGCTTGAGCACCGCATTTCGAGTGCGTAGCACAGAATCGGACCCACTCGAACCCAGCCTCACTTTCTTGCCGTCGACTGCGGCAAGAAACTCCGCTGGAGTGTCAGAAACTGAGTCAATCAGCTTATTTTCAAGCGCCTCTTTAGCCGTCAGGCTACGGCTTTTTCTGACCATCTCTTCGGACAGGAGCACGGGCCTGCCGCGCTCCTCTGCAAGACTTCGGACAAGCGCAACCGTGTCATTGACGGATTTTTCGCCCATGGCTCCTTTGATGTCTTCTCCTTGCGAGCCTACCGGATGAGCTGCACCCACATTGCTCCCCGGCGACATTCCAGCAGCGTGCGAAGCCACAAGCAAGATGGCACCCGCAGAAGTGGCCGAAGCCCCAGAAGGGCCAACATAGAGCAGTACCGGCACGCGAGAACGTGAAATTTGCTGAATCATCTGACGAGTGCTGGCCAGAAGACCCCCGGGCGTATTGAGCTCAATCAATACTGCAGTTGCTTCTGGGTCTTGTGATGCCAACTCAATCACGCGCTCGAGATAGGCCGCGCCCGCTGGATTAATGGACCCGGAGATGCGCGCAGAATAAAGGACTGGGCTTTGAGCCATCCCTGTTTTCAGCGCGCAAAGCTCAAATCCTGCTACTAAGAACCAAAACAGTCTGCGCAGTTTCATGGTGACACCCTCAGCTGGACCTGAAGCTGTTGGAGTTTTTCCCAGGCTTGGCGCTTTCTCGCGGGATCGCCCGCAATCTCGGCTAACGAAGGAAGCTCAATCCAATCTGGCCTGAGTGCCGAAAGCCTTCCAAATTTTCTCTGTCCTAGACCCACACCGACCACGAATGCGCTCTGGGCGCGAGGAAAATCCCCCCATTCAAGAACATAGTCGGTTGCAGCAAGCTGAATGGCCGACATCATTCGAGTTAAGAGATCACGCCCACGCAAATCGGGCTCGGACTCCAAAAAAATGAGCAGCTTAACCGGATTCGTTCTTAAAGTGGGTTGAGCCGTGGCGACTGCACTGGATTCTGGTTCTGGTTCTGGTTCTGGAGTTTCCACTCTCCTGGCCATCACCACTGCGCCTTCGGCAAGAAATCCCCGCCACTGTTCGCTCCACACGTGATTTTCCATGGAATTTGCCATGGAGGCGGTTTTGGCATAGGTGCGCAGACCTGAAAAGGCTGCTCATGAGAGCCCGCCTATTGAAGACGGTGCATGACCTTGTGAGACTGCAGATGACACTCAGGGCAACGCGCTGACTCTTGAGTCAAATTGCGACTAAAGTCAGTGACATACGTGAAATGAAGACGGGCCTTGCAGGCGGAGCAATGGGTGTACTGAAGTAAGATCTCACGACTGCTCCCCACCACTGAATTGGGCACTGAAGGAGTATTCTGAGCGTTCTGATCTGACATACCTGCGTCTCCCCTTGCTGACACCTGCTTTTTCGGCACAACGGCGCAGGCCCTGAACGGGAAAGATTTGCCCCTGCCACTCTCCTGCAGAGAGTTGGACTAGCAATTTGCAGGCTAAGTCCTCTCGATAGGCAAAAGATTCAGCTTGGAGTGCTGCGGCCCATCACTCGCTTGGAGCGCAGCAGGCGGTGGTAGCTCACTGCAAAACGATGGGCTTCATCGCGCACGTGAACCAGGAGTTTGTAGGCAGCCTGGTGAGGAAGCAGGCTCACCGGATTCTTGCGATTGGGAATAAAAATCCGTTCGAGGCTTGAATTCACTTCAGAAGATTTAAAGTCCCTCTCAGTGCGCGCTTTTGCTAGGCCAACTACCGCCACTCCTTGAACTTGCAGTTCGTCAAGAATAGCTACCGCCTGCGAGAGTTGGCCTTTGCCACCATCCACCACTACGAGATCTGGCATTTCTGGATCCGACTCCGAATTGGACTCAAATCTCCGCCCCAAGACTTCTTTCATCATTGCAAAATCATTCGAACCCTCGACCGTTCGGATCTTGTAACGCCGGTAGAGATTTTTATCGGGAGCGCCATCGATGAAGACGACTCGTGAAGCCACTGCATCCTGGCCCTGGATATTTGAAATGTCGTAACACTCAATCCGGTGGGGCAACCGTTGAAGTCCCAACTTCTCTTGAACCTCTTCAAGGGCTGCTATTCCGTGCCCCGCGGTGCGCCGAGCGTGCTGCTCAACGGCGTAACGCGCATTTTGCCGGGCAACATTGAGCACCTGCTCGTCCTGAGGGGTCTCAGCCAGACGAATCCTGAGTCCGAGGCTACGCTCGAGAAGCTCGAGATCAGCGGTATTTTCAGGCGCAATCGGAAGCAACACCTCAGATGGCTGAGCCAGACCAGAGCCGCCCGGAAAAACTCGATCATCGTTGGGGTCCGCTTTTTCAAGCGAGACATAGTATTGGGTAAGCACTTGATCAAGAATCTCTCCATCACTCTGTGAAGCGTCCGCGTTCTGCAGGTCAAAATGGCGCACAGCCAAAAGTTTTCCACCCCGAATCTGCAGCAAGACTGCGTGTGCTAGAAATTCTGTACGGGCAATTCCCACCACATCACGATCCCGATCCACCCCCGCTTCTTGCACCCCCTGAATCGCGGTGACTCCTTCCAGCGCAGCAATCTCATCTCTGAGTTCAGCGGCCTGCTCGAACTCCTCCGCCTGAGCTGCTTCAGTCATGGATGCACGCAGTTCGTTGATCAGCCCATCCGAACGCCCTTCAAGAACAGCGACTGCCTGATCGATTTGGCCCCGGTACCCGGCCTCATCCACGATCCTCACACAGGGGCCAGAGCACTTTCCGATCTGGTAGAGCAGACAGGGGCGGCCTCGATGTCTGAAAGTGTTATCTGAGCAATCTCTGAGCTGAAACCGTTCATTTAAGATCTGGAGGGTCTGGCGCGCGGCCCAAGAAGAAGGAAAAGGGCCAAAATACCTGGCTCCGTCTTTTCGGACCTTTCGGGTCCACTCAATTCTAGGAAAAGCCTCTGTGATCGCAACCTTGAGATAGGGATAGGCCTTGTCATCCTTGAGTCTGACATTGAACTTGGGCCGGTGCTTCTTGATCAAAGTGCACTCAAGAATGAGGGCCTCATCCTCGGTTTCAGTCAGAATCAAGTCAAAGTGATCAACCAGCGACACGAGGAGTTCAGTACGGGTCCGCTCGTGAATCCCCGCCTGAAAATAGCTCGAAACCCGGTTTCGAAGGTTCTTTGCCTTGCCGACATACAAGATTGTCCCCTCTGCGTCCTTCATCAGGTAGCAGCCAGGGGAGGTTGAGATTTCACGGGCTTTGATCAGTAGCAAGGCCCGGAGCTCGGCAGGGTTTGGAGCTTGATTTTCCATCCCACTTACCTATAAGTAATCTCGCAGATTTACTCAATTTTTGGTTCTTCTCGAGGAGAAAACTCATGGCACCCACCAAGACGACCGGTTCCGCTGCAGTCGCCCAAGAAACTTTGGCTTATTGCACGAGCTGCAAGATCGATCTCGCCCACCTGATCGTTTCAATGAAGGGCGACAAAATCGCGAAGGTCGAATGCAAAACCTGCAAGAAGACCCACGCCTTCAAGGCACCCAAGGGAGTAACTGAAGTAGCGCCCAAGAAAAAACGGGCCTCCAAAAAGTCTGAGGATGGCTCACCTTCGGCATCGACGATCGAAGCGGAGTGGGAAAAACTCATGGCCTCTCACCGTGACGCACCGTTCAAGAGCTATTCATTGAAAGGGAAATTCATTCTTGGCGACAAGATCAAGCACCCCAACTTCGGTGAAGGCATCGTCGGAAAGCTCATTTACCCGAATAAACTGGAAGTGATCTTTCGCACGGACATTAAAGTTCTGATCCACGGCGGGGCCTGATTTCTGAACCCCAGACCGAGTCGATAAAAAGAATCAGAAAAAGACAACAAGGCGGAAATCGCTTCCATGCGACTTCCGCCTTTTTGCCCTTTGGAACAGCGTCATCCGATCTCGCTGACATCCAGCCTTGCATTGAAGCTTCGAGCCTTCTCGATTGCAGTCGAAAGGCGTCGCTCCAGCTGATCTAAATCAGAGGTCACCCGAGCAGGATCATTCCAGTAGCTGCGCACGGTGGCTTGCTTGTCCCACTGCTGGTTCAGTCTCTCCAGCTCACCCAATGCGGGGCTCAATGATTTGTACTGCTCGCTCGTGGCTACTGACGGAAAGCGAACCGCCCGAGAGCGAATCTCGCTTTCATGACTCTTTGCAGATTTAACCGAATCACCGATCTCGCGACGATGCTCGCGGTAGTGCTCTACGAATTCTGGGTTGGGCTGCGACTGTGCCGTTTTGACCTGCGCCTTGAGCCCTCGCACCTGATCAAGCGCTGTCATCAGCTCAGTCTCGAGCATGATCGAGTGCGGAGCCAAACTCAACCGTGCGGCCTCGTCTTTGATCTCACGCTGGATCTCCTTTTCTCCCACAGCGCCAGATCCCTGGTAACCCTCACCAGCCAGTGCCAAACTTGCACCTAAACCCGCCATCGCAATGAAACTCCAGGCAAGGGCCTGCCTTCTGTTTTTAAATTTACTCATCTTTACCTTAGCCTCCAGACCACTCTTCAATACTCTTGAAGATCAAATAGGTTTTACGGCTGAGGAGAATGCAATCTTGAAACCAATTTCTCTCCAAGCCGGCGGGCGATCTCTTGAACTGAGGCTTGGATACACGTCTGCTGATGACAGAGCTGCAGCGGCGCACCGAGCGCACTCTCCTGCACTACTGCAAAATGGCCTTGAAGTTCTTGGCTCTTCTTACCCTTAATCACCACCACGCCCAGTGCGTACTTGAGAAGCACGCTTGCCATCTCTGAAAGACCAAAAGGGTTTTTGATCGCAAGAGGCCGATGATCCATCAAACGTTGCTCGAGCTGACCTGAATCCAGCTGACGCTCTCCTACCTCAAGTTCGACTCCCAGCTCCCTGAGCTCCAGTAAACAGTCTAAAAACACCGCCGCTCCCGACGGAATCGCCTGATCGTGCACACTCAGTGGGCGTTGAATGAGATCCGAACGCGAGCCTTGAGTCATAAAAAAACCTGAACTCTGAGTATCAGCAAACTGCTTCCAGGCGCCCTGGGCCCAGAGCTTCACTCGAGAAATCAGGATCGGATAGCGATGAGAAAGAGCTTCCTCAGGTAGAAACCGAAGCAAATCCATCGCACCGCGAATCAAAAAAGCAGAATCATCGAGCCTCCCCGCTATCCGAGGCTTTCCATCTGAAGCAAGCACCGCATAGAGGGATCCATCTGCCTCCCCAGCCGCATGCTCCGAGATCCAGTCGAGTGCGCGGTGGGCAGCAATCCAAGCGCGATGCGCAAGCTTGGCTCTCCCGGCCTGACCCAGTGCCTTCGACGCCCACCCAAGGCCAGTCACCATCAGTCCGTTCCAAGAAACTAGAATTTTGTCGTCGAGGCCTGGAGCCACCCGTGCGCCCCTCACTTCCCTCAGCTTTGCGCAGCCAAACGCCAGGTTTTCTTTGACCTCCTCTACCGAAAGTCCACTCTCCTGGGCCACAGCGTCCAAGCCCCGGGCTAAGTGAAGCACCGTGGTGCCATGCTCAAAATTTCCCTCGCTCGTGACCCCATAGCGCAGACAAAAAACGCGGGCCTCATCTGGAGAGAGGACTTTTTCAATCTCTGCTGGAGTCCACGCAAAAAACTTGCCTTCCTCGCCCTCAGAATCCGCATCCTGCGCACTATAAAATGCCCCCAGGGATGTGGTCATCTCCCGGAGCACATACTCAACCGTCTCAGAAACCACTTCCAAAAAAAGGGACCTAAACTCCGGCTTTAGTTCTGCTCCCGCTCCAAGCAACACTTCTGAGTAAAGCCGAAGCAAGAGCGCGTTGTCGTAAAGCATCTTCTCAAAATGGGGAACTGCCCATCGTTCATCGACTGAGTACCGATGAAATCCGCCCCCTAGCTGATCGTAAATTCCTCCCTCGGCCATCCGCACCAGCGACAAGATCACTGCCTGCCTTGCGGCCGGATTTTCAAAGGCCTGCCCGCTTCGCCAAAGAAACGATAGCGCCATCACGTTTGGAAACTTTGGAGCCCTGCCGAGCCCGCCGTGTTCCCAATCCATGATCCCAAGTAATCGTTGAGAAGCTTCAGAAAGCTCCCCCAAAAGCGTCGCTCGCGAAACTTGCGCCGCAGCTGCTGGCAACTGATCTTGCATGGCCTCTAGGAGACTCCGGGCATTCTCTTGCACATCGCCCCGCTGCTCACGATAGGCGCGCGAGAGGGCCTCGAGCAACCGCGGAAACCCCGGCCGCCCGTAGCGATCCTCAGGCGGATAATAAGTTCCGCCAAAGTAGGGCTTGAGCTCCGGCGTCAAAAACACAGTGAGTGGCCAGCCTCCAGAACGCGTCATCAACTGGGTGACTTGCTGATAAATCTGATCCACATCCGGGTGCTCCTCACGATCCACCTTGATGTTGACGAAATGTTCATTCATCAGGGCGGCAATCTGAGGATTCTCAAAACTCTCATGGGCCATGACATGGCACCAATGACAGGCCGAATAACCTACGCTCAGCAGAATCGGCTTGTCAGCTTTCCGTGCAGTCTCAAAGGCTTCTTCTCCCCAGGGATACCAATCCACGGGGTTGTCCTGATGCTGACGAAGGTACGGGCTTTTCTCGAAGGCAAGACGATTGGGCATGCCGAGGTTCTAGGGCAAATGCGCTTAGAGTGCCAGCCCGAGCGATAGAGCACGAAGTCTTCGAAGCCTATCTCTCAGGCGGGCCGCCTGCTCGAAGTCAAGCTTCTGCGCAGCCTCGCGCATGTCTGCTTCCATCTTGCGCATAGATTTAGCAAGTTCCTCGATCTTGGTGAAATACTCACCGGCTGTCTCAGCAATCGCATCGACGGTTGCTGCGGCATCGAGAAGGTCAAGCCCAGCCACGGCGTCTTCGGCGGCCGTCCAAAGGCTCTTGGAGTGCCCTGATCCAGCCCCGGTCCGGAGTGCCCGTTTGGCCAGTACAGCCGAGTTTTGCTTTTCGGACTTTCGGGCGCTTGAAACAAAACTGCCATCACCCCCCTCTGTCCCCTCACCCGAAACCATGGGTGCAGGAATAGCCTTCTGCACCGTGCGCGGAGTGATCCCGTTTTTAAGATTATACTCTTCTTGGATGGCCCGTCTTCGTCGGGTTTCGTCGATCGCTACCCGCATACTATCGGTAACTTTGTCAGCGTACAGAACAACAAAACCCTCTGCATTTCGCGCTGCGCGCCCGATCGTCTGGATCAGCGAACGCTGACTGCGCAAGAAGCCCTCTTTGTCGGCATCCAAGATCGCCACGAGAGAGACCTCTGGCAGGTCCAACCCCTCCCTGAGAAGATTGATCCCGATCAGGACATCAAAGAGCCCCATTCGCAGGTCTCGCAGGATTTCGATGCGCTCGAGCGTGTCGATGTCAGAGTGGAGGTACTTCACCTTCACGCCTTTTTCGGTGGAGTAGCGCGTCAGGTCTTCGGCAAGCTTCTTGGTGAGAGTCGTCACGAGCACACGATGGCCTTTCTCAGTGCGTTTGCGGATCTCACCCAGTAGGTCATCCACTTGGGTTCCAGCCGGTCTCACTTCGACGATTGGATCCAAAAGACCGGTCGGACGAATCACCTGCTCGACCACTTCTCCGCCCGTTTTTACAAGCTCATACTCCCCAGGGGTGGCAGAAACAAAAACCGTCTGATTGAGGCACCCCTCCCACTCCTCGAAGTTCAGCGGGCGATTATCGAGCGCGGACGGAAGTCTGAAACCGTGTTCGACGAGAGTGGATTTTCGCGCGCGATCCCCTCGGTACATTCCTCCGATTTGCGGGACAGTCACGTGACTTTCATCGACGACCAGAAGCCAATCTTTAGAAAAATACTCCAGCAACGTGGGCGGCGGGGCTCCAGGCGGACGACCGGTCAGGTGCCGAGAATAGTTTTCAATCCCCTGACAGAAGCCAATCTCTTCCATCATCTCGAGGTCAAACATCGTCCTCTGTTCTAGCCGCTGCGCCTCGAGCAGCCGCTGGTTCACTCGCAATTCTTGCAGGCGCTCTCTGAGTTCGATCCGGATAGATTCGATTGCCCGCTTGCGGCTCTCGGCCGTCGTTACATAGTGGCTACCCGGATAGATCGTTACTTTAGGGATTTTTTGCAGCCTCACTCCTCGGAGAGGGTCAATTTCAGAAAGGCTCTCAATCTCATCTCCAAAAAACTCCACACGAATCGCACGATCTTCTTCGTAGGCAGGAAAAATCTCCACCACATCCCCGCGCACCCGAAACGTTCCGCGATGAAAATCTACGTCATTGCGCTGGTACTGGATCTCGATGAGCTTATGCAGCATTTCTTGTCGCTTCAGCTCGCGCCCCTCTTCAAGATAGAGCAGCATGCCCTCATAAGCTTCGGGCGAACCCAGACCGTAGATGCAGGAGATTGAAGAAACGATGATCACGTCGTTGCGATCCAGTAGCGACCGAGTAGCTGAATGCCTGAGCTTGTCGATCTCCTCATTGATGGCTGAGTCCTTCTCGATATAAGTGTCGGTCGAAGGAATATAGGCTTCAGGCTGGTAATAGTCGTAGTAGCTGACGAAGTACTCGACAGCATTTTCTGGAAAGAACTCCCTAAATTCCGAGAACAATTGCGCTGCGAGTGTCTTGTTATGGCACAGAATCAACGTGGGCTTGTTCACTCGGGCAATGACGTTGGCCATCGTAAAGGTCTTACCCGAGCCCGTGACCCCCAAAAGCACCTGACTCTTTTGACCTTGAATCAATCCCCGAGAGAGCGCCTCGATTGCCTGCGGCTGGTCACCGGTTGGCTGAAAAGGTGTGGCCAGCTTGAACTTTCGATCTCCAAAAACTGGAGCCACTGCAGGCGCCCTCAGCGGTACTCCCAGGTTGTACCCTGGGGACCGTCCTTGATCGTCACACCCTGCGCATCGAGCTCCTTGCGGATATCATCGGCCCGCGCAAAGTTTTTGGCTTTTCTGGCCTCTCTGCGTTCGACCAGAAGTGACTCCACCTGCTCAGGAGTAATCTTGCTGCCTGCGCGTGCCGCTCGAATCCGAGAAAGATCAGCCAGAGCACGCACTGGATCTTGCCGCCCGATCCCAGTGATCTCTCCCAGGTCTTTTTCAAGCAGATCCACCAAAGCTTGGGCTCCCAAGCTCGCTGCAGGCGTGGCCAACGCCAGAGGTTCGGCCGAGACACGATTGAACTCGCGCACCAACTGAAAGAGCGCCGCAAAGACTTCTGGAGTATTAAAGTCGTTGCACATGGCCTCGTCAAAAAGCCTTCGAGTCTTCTCGCAATCTTGCACAAACTCTCCCCAGATGGCCTCGGCCCTCAGGTCCGGCACTGCACGTCTGGTCTTGAGCAAATCGAAAGCTTTTTGCTTAGCCTCATAGATACGCGAGAGCCCAGTCAGCGCCTGATCGATGGAGTCCTCACTAAAATCGAGGATCGAACGATAATGGGCTGAAAGCAGAAGCGCCCGAGCCACCTCACCTGAGTACTGCGACAAAAACTCCCGCGCCAAAAACACGTTGCCCACACTCTTGGACATTTTTTCTTTAGAGATCGTCAGAAAAGCAGAATGCAGCCAAAATTTAACAAAAGGAGCACAGCCCGACGCACACTCACTCTGGGCAATCTCATTTTCGTGGTGCGGAAAAATCAGATCCTCGCCCCCGTGATGCACGTCAATCTGGTCGCCCAGCCACTTCGACGCCATGGCCGAGCACTCGATGTGCCAGCCGGGCCGCCCCTTGCCCCAAGGTGAATCCCAAGAAGGCTCTCCGGGCTTAGCAGGCTTCCAGAGCGAAAAATCAAGTCCACTGCGCTTACGCTCGTTGACTTCGACCCGGGCGCCCACTTCAAGCTCGTCCAGTTTCTTGTGCGAAAGTTTTCCATACTCAGGAAAACTGGAAACTGAAAAGAACACTTCTCCGTCGACAGCATAGCCGTGGCCGTTCGAAATGATCCTTTCGATCATGGCTACGATCTCAGGCATGTGGGTCGTAACTGTGGTCTTGTGAGTAGGCTCCTGTAGGCCCGCCAGCGCAAAGTCGCGCTCGACCTCTTGAATGTACTTTCGGGCCACTTCTTCTGAAGTAATCCTTTCTTCAAGAGCGCGCTTGATGATCTTGTCATCCACATCCGTATAGTTGCGCACAAAATTCACCTGGTAGCCGGCGCGCTTGAAAAATCGGAAGAAGAGATCAGCAGCCAGTGCAGCGCGCAGATTGCCGATATGGATGAAGTTGTAAACGGTAGGGCCGCAAGAATAGAGCGTGATCTTGCCGGGCTCGCGAGTTTGGAGCGGCTCTTTGTTACCCGTCAGGGTGTTCGTGACTCGGATCTGCAGCGGTACGGACATAAAAAAAACCCCGGCCCAACTCTTTCAGGGCCGGGGTCAAAGATAGTCCAACCGGGACAAAGTCAGGAAGCAAAAATCGTTTGGATTTCTTGCTCAATTACAGATTCTTGGGCCTGCCGAGCCAGCGAGATCTCGCGGACGAGGAGCTGCTTGGCCTGGTCCAACATCTTTCGCTCACCAAAAGAGAGGTCCTTGCTGTGGCGAAGCAAAAAGAGGTTTCGCAGCACTTCGGCGATTTCAAACACGGAGCCGGTCTTGATCTTCTCCATGTATTCGCGATAACGGCGATTCCAGGTGGTCTGGTCGATCTTGATGTTGCGCTGCTTAAGGATTTTATAGACGGTTTGAACGTCCTTGGCAGAAATGATCTCGCGCAATCCAACGGAATCCGCATTGTCGGTCGGCACCATGATGGTCATCTGGTTCTCGACGACTTGCAGAACGTAGAACTTCTTCTTTTTGCCGCCGACGTCCCGTTCATCGATGCGCTTCACGACGGTCACGCCGTGAGCTGGATAAACTGCATTGTCGCCGACCTTGAACAACGTACTGGCCATTGGGACTACCTCACAAAAGGACTGCGGGAATGTAGCACCAAAGCCAGCCTGAGTCAAACCTGACACGGACTGTAGGAAATCGTAAGATATTGATTTTATGATGGTTTATAAAAATTTAATAAAAAGTGACCTCTTGTCTACCCCAAGAACGACCCGCCTCCCCGGTCACCCGTCCGTCATGATGTCAAACGGTGCCTTTCCGAGTTCATAGGATTTTTCTGCAATGTACTTCATGATCTCGTCATCGTTTCGATCCATGGACAGAAAATGCGCCTCAATCCGCTTCGATGCCCGATTGAAAAAAGTGGCCGTGAGCGCAATTTCAAACTCACAAGCCTCACCTCCCTTGGACTCAATCTGAGCAGTCACACGCGAGAGCGTGCACATCATGGCGTAAAGATCGATTGCAATCTCAGCAAGGCGCTTTTGAGCAAACTGCATCAAGTGAATGCTCTTTCCATGTCTCCGAAGAAGAACCTGCACTTGAGTCGCAAACTCGACTGAGTAGTCTTCAATCATCGCCGCTTGCTTTTTGAGAGCGGGATGCGGCTTGGACAAACTCGTGCCGAACACTCTCTGACGGACATTTCTTGCAGCAAACTCTCCCACGACCCCCAGTCCTTTGAGCGGATGCTTGATCGCATCGGCAAGCCCTGCCAGCTCCTGACCTGGTCCCTGCATCCCAGAGAGCGCTACGAAGGCTCGTAAAATTTCATTGGTACCCTCAAAGATTCGATTGATTCGCGCGTCTCGAAGCGCCCTTTCAAAGGGATACTCCTTCATGAAGCCCAAGCCTGCCCAAATCTGAAGGTTCTCGTCGGCAACCTCCCAAAGCATCTCAGTGGCAAAGACTTTGGCTGCGGCGCTTTCGATGGAATAATCCACATTACCCCGATCAATGAGGCTTGTGGTCATGAAAACCATGCTTTCTGCTGCATAGAGATTAGACATCATTCGGGCGATCTTTTCTTTGATCATCCCAAACTCGCCAATTTTCTTTTTGAACTGGACTCGTTCGTTGCAATGCTCAATCGCTGAGGCCATGAGTTTCTTTGCAGCGCCCACACTTCCTGCTGCAAGACCCATCCGGCCATGATTGAGCACTCCCATGGCTACTTTGAAGCCCTGGCCCTCGCCCCCAATGACGTTTTGAACAGGCACTTTGACTTGGTCAAAATGGACGGCATTAGTCCAAGAGGCCCGAATGCCCAATTTATGTTCAGCAGGCCCAACGGTCACTCCTTGGGCCGGAAGCTCAAGCGCAAAGCAGGTGACTTTCTCAGAAGTCTCCCCCGTCTTGGGATCCTTAAAATCCACTTTTGCAAAGACGGTCATAAAATCAGCAATTCCGCCGTTGGTAATCCAGAGTTTATTTCCTGTGATCACGTAGTGACTGCCGTCAGCCGACAGCACTGCCTTGGTTTTAATCGAAGCTGCATCCGAGCCGCTTCCTGGTTCCGTCAGGCAGTAACAGGCCACCATGGAGCCGGACGCTAGACGAGGGAGCCAACGTTTTTTTTGTTCATCGGTTCCAAAAAGAAGCACTGCTTTATATCCGATGCTTTGGTGGGCACCCAAAGTGACCGCCAGCGAAGCATCCACGGTCGAGAGCATTTGAAACACTCGAGCGTAGGCCATTTGACTAAAGCCAAGCCCCCCCAGATCCTCCGGGACCCCGAGGCCCATCAAACCGAGCTCGGCCGCCTGATTCACGATTTCACGAGGCATCTTGCCTGCGTCGTCCCATTCTGAAGAACGCACATGATCTTTTGCAAACTTCTCGATTGAATCGAGGACCATCGAGACCGTCCCTTGGGTCTCTTGACTCATCTTTGGATATGGAAAAAGTAGGTCCTCGCGCACTTCTCCAAAGAACAAGGACTTCATGACCGAATTGCTGGCAGCGTCTTTTGAGTTCATATCCCAAAGTATGCTCCTGAGATGACAAAATGTCAGTGGCAAGGTTCGCTAAAACGAGTGCTCTGACATTTTGTCAAAAGCCTCAGTCTCTCGAGCGTCAGAGGTCAGAACTCGATCACTCCGGATTCACTCTCAATGGCGCTGACCGCTTAAGAAGTGTCAAAATTTTCTCGTCCTGATTGGCACTGCTCTTGCGTTCAATGCACTGTAGCCATGAACCAAACCAAAATCAGACAATGGCTGGATCGTGCTCAGGCGATCACAAAAACCCAAGGAGCCCGATGGATCTCCACCGGGACCGAGGCCCTGCTGACACGACTCAAGAAGCGGGACCTGAGCTTTTACTCAAAGCTGGGCACACTGTTCGTGTCTGCATACTTTGTCTCGGACCTGGTTTCGATTGTGATTCAGAGCAAACTCCCACAACCCAGAGTGAGAGGACTTGAACCCAGCGGTATCTCCAGTGGCTCTTTCCGACGCCCGCCCACCGCAGATGACTATGCCGTTATCTTTAATCGAAACCTCTTCAGCAGCGCTGGAAAGATCCCTGGAGAAGACACAGAGGGCGGAATGGCTCCTGACCAAGGAGGGACCCCCGTCAGGACTTCACTCCCCTTTAACTTGGTCGGTACGATCATTTTAAGGGACGAACTGCGTTCGATTGCGACTATCGAAGATCGATCAGCATCTGCAGTCTATCCCGTTCGAATCGACGACGAAATTCCAAGCAAGGCAAAAATCATTAAGATTGAACCGCGCAAAGTCATCTTCATCAACACTTCATCAGGCAGACGTGAATTCGTTGAACTCCCCGAGGAGCTTGACGCCAACCTGCCTCGAGTTGGGCTTGCGCCGAGTAAGGCTTCGGGCTCCATCGAGAGACAAGGAAACAACTTTAACGTCCCAAAAAATGAGCTCGACCGAGCCTTTGCCGATCTCAACTCGGTGCTCACACAAGCGCGAGCAGTACCGCATTACGAGAACGGCGTACCTGCAGGCTACAAACTCTTTCAAGTGATGCCAGAAGGATTTTTTGGAAAACTGGGTCTCAAAGACCAAGACATCATTTGTGGAATCGATGGTCAGCCTGTGAATGATCCTGCCAAAGCGCTTGAACTTCTTGGCCAGCTCAGGACTGCAAATCACATCGAGCTGTGCGTCAAAAGAGACGGTAAAACCCAGAACTTTGCCTATGATGTCCGTTAAGGAGAAACCCTTCATGCCCAGCCCAACCCGGCCCCCATTCGAAAGCGAGTTTCCAGTTCAGACTCTCAAGTGGTTGGCTGGGGCTTCAGCGCTCATCGGTGCACTAGCGCTCTTGGCGGTGGTCAGCGGGGGCGCCTGGGCTGCCGATAACGAAACCCCGGGCTTCAACGGGGGCGGAAAGACTTTTAATAACCCCTTTGCGCCTGCCCCGGGCGGGCCCGGCGCCCCCCCTCCACCCTTCTTCGAAGACGACGACTTTGCCGACGATGATGCAACAGCGGAGGACTTTTCAAATTTCAAACGCCCGGGCTCTCCTGGCGCCGGCGCTGGTCTGGGTAACGTGCAGCCTGCACCTAAGGCGGCTCGAGGGTCAGCTCCCAGCTCCGCTCCCATCTCCATGGGTGGGAGCAGTTCAGGATCGGGTGTCATCGAGCGTGCGGCCCCAGCTCCCATCAAAATCGAAGATGAAACTGGCCTTGGGCCAGGCGCCAAAGAAATGGTGACCGATTTCAACTTTCCGGACGCCGACATCTTGGACATCGCTAAGAGCTTAGGAAAACTCACCGGAAAAAACTTCATCCTCGACAAGGACGTCAAAGGTCGCGTCACCATCATTTCAAACTCACCCATCACTGTATCGGACGCATGGAAAGCCTTTCTCACGGCACTTGACATGACGGGCTTTGCACTGATTCCGTCCGGAAACTACATCCGCATTGCGCGTCAGCGAGACGCACGGGACAAACAGCTCAAGACTTACACGGGCGACTACGCACCCAGTAGTGATGCTCTCATCACTCGAGTATTTCCGCTGAAGTACATCGACGCTGAAAATATCACGAGAGTTCTGAGAAGTTTCATGCCCACGAGTTCACGGATCATTCCGCACGAACAGACCAACACGGTCATCGTGACCGACACCGGAGCCAATATTTCAAAAATCAACAGAATGCTCGAGATTCTGGACATCGAGGGCTACGACGCCGGCATCGAAGTCATTCCAGTCAAGTTTGCCTCAGCAGGAGAACTCTCTAAGCTGATCGACACTCTCATCCCGGGAACCAGTGCAGGCGGAGTATCCGGCGCTGCGCGCCCAGCGGGCGGCTTTGGTGGCGGCTCACGCTTTGCCGCACGGCGCACCAAAGAGGGTGGAATCATCAATACCATTATCGCCGATGAGCGCACCAACACTCTGATCGTGCATGCTAACACCAAAGGCGCGGACCAAGTGCGTGAACTGGTTGCAAAGCTGGACCAAAAGATCCCGGCACAAACAGGCGGCGGCCGTGTGCATGTCGTGTATCTCCAGTTTGCTGAATCAGAGTCGATCGCCAACACGCTCAATAATCTTTCTCAGGGAGCAGGCCGGGCGACTGCCCCGCAGGCAGCCGGCGGAACGGGCGTCAACCCCATGGCTACAAACCTATTTGAGGGGAACATTAAAGTATCGCCCGACAAGGCCACCAACTCGCTCGTAATCACTGCAAGTCCAGGCGATTTTGTGACCATTCAACGAGTCATCAACAAGCTCGATATCCCGCGAGATGAGGTCTACGTCGAAATCGTCATCATGGAGATGCTCATTTCGCGCTTGTTCGAAATTTCAACCAACATCGTCAATCCCACTTCTGCCGGGACGCTCTCAGGCTCCATTCCAAGTGGCGATCTCTTCAACTTCTTACAAAACCCGATCTCCCAAAAAGGATTGGTACTGGGATTTCAAGCCGGCCAGAAAAAGAGCTTTACGATTGCAGGGCAGACTTTCAGTGTTTCAAGCATTCAAGGTCTGATCAAAGCGATTCAGACCAACGATTATGGAAACGTGCTTGCCACTCCTCAGATCCTAACGCTGGACAATACCGAGGCAACTTTTGAGAGCGCTGAAAAGATTCCAGTGCCGACGGTGACTGCCATCCAAGGATCCACCGCTACTGGATACAACAAAGAGTCCGTCTCGCTTTCCATCAAGATCAAGCCGCAGATCAATAAGATGTCCAATTTTGTAAAGCTGGACGTCACCACCAAGCTTGCGGACATCAATAACCGGGCCGTTCCGGATCAGGTCAGGGGATTTGCCTTTGGTACCACTGAACGAAATGCCCAGACGAGCGTCGTTGTCGCAGACAGCGACACAGTCGTGCTCGGCGGATTGATTCGCGACAAGCAAAACGAAAGTGTCTCAAAGGTCCCGCTTCTTGGGGATATCCCCCTTCTGGGCTGGCTGTTTCGTTCTAAAAACACCACCTCTGAAAAAACCAACCTCATGATCTTTATGACGCCCCATATCGTGCGCCAGTACGAGAAGGTTCGCGCTCTTCTGGATCGCAAACTCAAAGAACGAGAGGATTTCATCGAGCGCCAGGCCGGCGGGAGAGATCTGATGCGTGAGTACCGAGACGATCTGATCCGTAGGCTTCCAAATATGAGCGACATTACTTCTTACCGACCTAAGACTGCAGAGACGCTTGACTCGGACTCAGGCCTCCCGGCAAAAGAAGTAAGCCCGGAGAACCCCTTTACTGGCGGCACACCTCCTCCGGGTGAAACCCAAACCGCTCCGACCGCCCCAGTGAATGAGGGGGCTAACCCAGGAACTCCCCAGTGAATCCGACAAACACCCCGATCACTGCACCGCCACCCCCACCCAGCGGGAGAGAGCCCAAGAAACTGGGCGAGATCCTCCTCAAGTACACTTCTCTCACCCAGGAGCAACTCAATGAAGCCCTTGAGATTCAAAAAACTCAGGGTGGAATGCTGGGAGAGATTTTAGTTCGAAAAAACTGGGTTCTTCCGCATGAGCTGATGCGAGCCCTGTGCACCCAGCTTGACCTTCGATTTGTGGATGACCTGAAATCAGGGGACATTGACCCGACACTCGTTTCAGAGATCCCGATTAACTACGCAAAAACAAAAGAGGTCATTCCCCTTCAAAAAGAGACAACCCCTCAAGGCGAGAGGCTACTCATCGCGGTCAGCGACCCTTTTAACGAGGCCATACAAGAAGACCTGCAAGTGTTGACGGGACTTCCCATCACTACGGTAGTCAGCACTTCGATGCGCATCCAAGAAGCGATCAACAGAGTTTATGAACGCAACAGCGCTACCACGGTTCAGAAACTCGAGGACGATTTCGAAGACGCCATGGACTTTGAGGGTCCGATGGACATTCTCGAAGCCACTGAAGACGACGCCCCGGTCATCAAGTTCGTCAACTCGCTTCTGTTTCAGGCAGTCAAAGAAAAGGCTTCAGACATTCACATTGAACCCTTTGAAAAAGAGTTTGTCGTTCGATTTAGGGTCGACGGCGTTTTGAAAGACAAGATCCGGCAACCCAAGCGGGCGCACGCAGCAATTTCATCCCGTATCAAAGTCATGGGGAGTCTAGACATCGCAGAAAAACGCCTGCCTCAGGACGGCAGGATCAAAATCAAAATGGCCGGAAAAGACGTGGACCTGCGTCTCTCGACGGTGCCCACTAACTTTGGTGAGCGCCTGGTCATGCGTATTCTTGAACAGGCCAGCACTGTTCTTGAACTTGAGCAACTTGGTTTTTCAGAGCGGAGTCGAGCTCAAATCGAAAAGCTCATCTTTAGAAAATATGGAATCATCCTAGTCACCGGGCCCACAGGCAGCGGAAAATCAACGACGCTCTCTGCCTGTTTAGTCAAGCTCAACAACCCAGAGCGAAACATTATGACGGTCGAGGATCCAATCGAGTACCAGATTCCAGGGGTCAATCAGATCCAGGTCAACACCAAGATTGAACTCACGTTTGCACGCGCTCTCAGAGCTTTTTTGCGACAAAATCCGGACATCATCATGGTGGGTGAAATCCGCGACAAAGAAACCGCGGAGATTGCGATCAACGCTTCTCTGACGGGTCACTTGGTGCTCTCCACCCTCCATACGAATGACGCGGCTGGAGCCGCGACACGATTGATTGACATGGGCGTAGAGCCCTTCTTAGTGGCAAGCTCAGTGCTCGGCATCATCGCACAGCGGCTGATTCGAAAAGTGTGCTCCAAATGCAGACAACCGCATGTTCCTACCGATTTTGAATTGCAAGAACTTGGGCTTCAACAACTCCCTCCGGGGGCAACCGTCTTTAAGGCTCAAGGCTGCCCTGCCTGCTCGCAGACTGGTTATTCTGGTCGTACAGTCATCCACGAGTTGATGGTGATCGATGATAAAATTCGAAGTTTGATCATTAGAAACAGCGATGCAAACTCCCTAAAAAAAGTAGCCATCGAAAACGGCATGCTCACGTTACGCGAGGACGGAGTTCGAAAAGTCCTCACCGGAGCGACCACAATCGATGAGCTGATGCGCGCCACCCACTCCGAGTACTAACGATGGCACCTATTTTTGACTACAAAGCCTATGACAGCACGGGACGAACCCAAAAAGGGATCGTCGAGGCGGAACACGCAAAGGCGGCCCGCCAAAAACTTAAAAAACAAGGCTTGATGGTCACTGAGGTTCTCGAGAAATCGGCGGCCCGACCTACGGGTGGCTCTTCGGTACCCTTTTTTGGCGGAAAAGTTGGCATCAAGGACATCTCGATGATGACCCGCCAGCTGGCAAGCTTAGTGAAAGCCAACATTCCACTGGTCGAAGCCCTGAATGCTCTTGTGGAACAAGTTGAGCACGATGTGCTCAAAGTGGTGCTCGAAAAGGTGCGCCAGGATGTCAACGAAGGCTCGAGCCTTGCTAAAGCCCTGGGGCAACATCCGAAAGTCTTTGACACCATTTTTGTCAACATGGTTGAGGCAGGTGAGAGCTCCGGCACTCTGGGTTTAGTCCTCCTCCGTCTTGCCGACCTCAAAGAAGCTCAAATGCGACTCCGTAACAAAGTAGTCAGCGGAATGACTTACCCAGTACTCATGCTGGGTGTAGCTGCGCTCCTGATGGTGGCCATTTTTACGTTTGTCATCCCCAAGCTCACTAAAGTCTTTGAGTCCATGAATAAGCCTATCCCCCCCATGACTCGGGCGATGATGTGGGTGAGCGGCTTTGTCACCGATTGGTGGTATCTGATCCTTGCTGCGCTGATCGTTGGACTCGTGATGTTCAAAAACTACATCGGCTCGCAAAATGGCAGACCCAAATGGGATGCCTTTAAGCTCAAATCTCCTGTTTTTGGACCACTGGTCAGGATGATCGCCATGACTCGCTTTGCCAGCACCATGGGCACGCTTCTAGGAAGCGGTGTCCCTATCCTCACCGCCATGAACATTGCACAAAAGCTTGTGGATAATGCTCCCATCTCGGATGCGATCAACAAAGCCAGAGAAAACATCACCGAAGGTCAGTCCATTGCTGATCCCCTCAAACGGAGCGGTCAATTTCCTCCGATGGTAATCCATATGATCGCGATCGGCGAAAAAACGGGCGAGCTCCCGGACATGCTGCGCAACATCTCAGAGAACTACGAAGAACAGGTCACCGCTAGGATCGAAGGGATGACTGCCCTCATTGAGCCCGCAATGATTATTGGCATGGGGCTAGTGGTCGGATTCATTGTGATGGCAGTGTTTGTTCCGCTTCTCGACATCAGCAACATCAAGTAAGGTGACACACAAAACCAGAAAGGAACTGAACTTGAACCCTATGCATTTAAATCGAAAGATCTCAGGATTCACCCTGACCGAGATGCTGATCGTGATTGCCCTGATCGGACTCATCATGACATTTGTGAGCGGCAACATCATCGGTAAATTCAACAGCGCCAAGGTCGATTCGACCAAAATCCAGATGAAACAACTGGGAGTCCTCCTGGATGACTTCAATCGAGTCTGCGGCTTCTATCCCACTACGGATCAAGGCCTAGACGCGCTGGTCAAAGCTCCTGCAGGCCGCGAGTGCAAGAACTATGATCCGGCCGGTTTTATCAAGGGCGGAAAAGTTCCGAAGGATGGATGGGGTAACGACTTCGTTTACGAGTCGGATGGCGCCAACTACAAGATCACCTCTCTGGGCGGTGACAACCGCGCAGGAGGCGACAACAACGATAAGGACATCACGAGCGACGACCTCTAGTCGTCTTACGCCCGATGAGGAACGGATTCACCCTGATTGAACTTCTGGTGGTGATCGCCCTCATCGGGCTGATTACTTTTGTTTCCCTTCCAACGATCAACAGCGCTTTTCAGGTCTCGCTCAACTCTGCCACCCGGGAGCTCGCCTCGACTATCAAAGAAGCTTACAACGCTGCCATGATCACCGGTAAAGTCCACCGAGTGGCTTACGACCTCGAAAATGGACAATTCTGGGTGGAATCCGGCCCCTCCTCTGCCCTGCTTGAAACCGCAGAGACTCTCGAGAAGAAAAAGCGCAAAGAGAAATTTACTTTTTTTGACGATAGCAAAAAATCGAAGAACAACTCCGTTCCAGATTTTGCTCTAGATAAAACCGTCACCCGAAAGAAAAAAGAACTTCCTCGCGGCGTCAAGTTCACCGATTTGCTCACAGAACGGAGCAAAGATCTGGTGATCGAGGGAATCGGATACACTCATATCTTTCCAAACGGAATTACTGAGCGCACGCTGCTTCACCTCGAAGACACCCAAAAACACCAGATTTCACTTGTGGTGGAGACCCTCACCGGAAAAACGCGCCTGATCACAGGCCGCATCGATGAGAAAGAGGTGTTTGATGCGAGCAAGTAAGACCAGGGGCTTTACGCTACTCGAGGTCTTGATTGCAATGTCCATCATGGTCGTGGCCTTTGGATCGATCTTGTCCATCGAATCCTCTGCGATCAACGTCACGAACCGTGCAAAACAAACCAACACAGTTGCCATGCTCCTCAAGAACGCCCTTACTCAAACGGAGCTCGAGATCGAGGGAAAGACTTTTGGAGAGCTACAAAAAGAAAAGACCCAGACGTTTGAAGCCCCCTACTCCGACTACAGCTGGTCTTGGAAGGTCAAAGAAATTGAGTTTCCAAACTTAGTACCCAGTTCTGGAAATGAAGAGTCTCAAAATGAGAATCCGGGGGCCGAGCAACTGGGAAAATTGGTGACCCAGTACCTTTCAAAAGCAGTCCGCGAAGTAGAAGTCTCAGTAAGGTGGAAAAAGGCTGAAAAGCCCCAAAGTGTTTCCGCTACAACCTATTGGGTGAACTTAAATCATGAGTTTTCGCTCACTGAGTAGAGACGCAGGCTTCACCATCCTGGAAGTCCTGATCGCGATGTTCCTACTCGTCGTGATCAGCTTTGCAATTTACCAAGCCACGACTGAAACATTCAAACTGCGAGAAGTCCTCACCACCGAGGGAGACTTTTACAATGGGGTGAGGCTCTCGCTCAGCGTTTTTCAGCGTGATTTTGAGAATGCCTACTCTCCCAATGCTCTTAGACCCGAACCCTCTCCCTCGACGGAGAGCCGACCCGGAACCGGAAGCACAGCCGCAGACTTGTTTGACCCTCAGGCGGGCGCCGTCACAGAAGCCTCAGAGCTGGTGCCGAGTGAATACTACGCCAATCGCAGGGATCGATTTGGCATTCGCCCCAGTCGAATGAATGGCAAAGAGTCAACGCTCTCTTGGATCTCAAACTCAAATCTTCGGATCTACCGGGATAGCCCTGAGTCCGAGTACCTGAAAGTTCGCTATGCACTCGAGAACGAAACCGATCCCGACTACGAGCCCGGCCTGAAGATGCTCGTGCGCACCGTGAGCCCAGCAGCCTTTGAATACGACGAAGATCGGGACAAAAGTTCAAAGCGTTACACTCTGCTTCATGGAATCAAATCTTGGAAGTTCAGATATTACTCAAAGGAGAGAAAACAATGGCTGACCTCTTGGGATAGCGACACGAGTGACCATCAGGACCGCTTTCCGGACCTGATCGAAATTCAGCTTGAGGTAAAGGCCCCCAAGGGCTTGAGCTATGATGGCGTCTACCAATTTAGACCGGAGCTACCACTCAATGGACTCTTGCCCACGCTCTAAAAATCCTCCCAAGAACCGATCGGGAGTGGCCCTCTTTATGGTCGTGGCCTCGATGACGCTCCTTGCCGTGTTGGTTACGGAGTTCACTTACGTGGCGCAGGTCAATTCACGTATGGCGTTTGACTCACTGGACCAGGTCAAAGCGCACGCGCTGGCCAAGAGCGGTCTCAAAATTTCCCTGCTCAGGCTCAAAGCCTATCAGACGCTCAAAGGTTTCTCAGGAACCTCTGAGGGCGGAAGCTCTGGAGGCCCAGACCTAGGCTCGATGATTCCAAAGGGAATCCTAGAAAAGATTTGGAGCTTTCCGTTTTTCTATCCCATCCCCACAGAGGTTCCGGGCCTTACTCCAGGAGAGCGAGAAAAGATCCGAGAGTTTACCAAGAAGTCAGGGTTCGAAGGGAGCTTTTCAGCTCTCATCGAATCCGAATCCAGTAAGTATAACCTCAATAGCTTACTGGCCCCGTTTGCAATCACGCCAAACCCGTCTCCTTCACCGTCGAATTCTCCGGCAAGTCCCGCAAGTCCGGCCGGCACGCCAGGTTTCAATGCGGAGGCAGCCCACAAGAGCTTGGCTGATTTCTTGACCCAAATTCTTTCAAATAAGATGGAGTCCGACGAAGTTTTTGCCTCTGAATATCGCGATTTCAGACTCGACGAGCTGGTCGACAATCTCATCCAATGGGTTGACCCTAACTACCAGCGTCGCTCCGCCCCACCTCGTGACTTCAGACCAAAAGGGGGCCCATTTTACTCACTCACTGAACTAAGGATGATTCCCCCGATGGACGATGGGCTCTATGATCTGCTAGCCCCCCAGCTCACGGTCAGCTCCACACCGGGCATCAACGTCAACACCATCAAAAATTTGACACTCAGAGCCTTGATGCCGGGTATGACCATTGAAGAGGTCAAAGAGTTTTTTAAATTTAGAGACTCCCCCAATGCCGACAACTCATTTAAGTCAGCTGATGATTTTTTTAATTACCTGAAGGCCAATGTTGCTGTTTTTCGAGGAAGCGACGCAGAAATCCAGAAGTTCAAGGAGTCTTTGAGCCAGAGAAACCTCCAGATCATCACTGACGAATCCCAATTTAAAATCACCATTCAGGCGCGCGTGAACCAAGCCACACGACTCCTCGAAGCGTGGGTGACCCTCAAATCCACCGGTTCTGGATCGACCCCTCCTCAACCTCCCCGTCAGGCAACAGAAGAAACCCAACCCATGGGGGCTCCTGACACTGGCCTGCGCATCACATCTATGAGATTTTTATAGAATGAGAATCGTTGGACTGGACCTCGGCACGAGCAGCATCAAGCTGGTAGAAATCGACAGTGCCTTTGGAAGGTACGAGATCCACGACCATCGAGAAATCGAAGTCATCCCGGGCCAGGACCCTTCCGCGGTAGCAGGAGAGGTTTTGAAAATTCTCCCACAAAGCCCCCATCGTCTTGTGGTCAGCTTAAGATCCTCGCAGCTCACCACTCGAAATCTCCAGCTCCCGACACGCGACAAGAAGGCCATTGCTTCTGCGGTACAATTTGAGCTTGAGGATGAACTGCCTTTTTCAATCGAAAACTCTGCAATCGCATCGGTCATTCTGGCCCAAGTAGGTCAGCAGTCTCAAATCCATGTGGCCGCTACCTTAAAAAAAGTATTTATCAGTGAACTCAACAAACTCTCCGGGTCAGAAATCGATCCCGATGTAGTCACTTCCGACGCTTGGGCCCTGCGCACTCTGCTCAATCGGACTGTTCCACCTTCCGAACAAGAAAAACCTATTCTCGTGATCCACCTGGGTGAACGCAGCACCCTGTTCTACATCCATTGGCGTGGTTTTCCGATGCTGGGACGAGAGATTCAATGGGGCGGCCAAAACTTTGCACAAGCCCTTTCGTCCCGTCTGAATGTCGATCTGGCGCAATCCTCTCGGCTCCTCAAGAATCCGTCCCTGCTGAGCGACTCTCACCCCGAGGGCGCGTTGGCACTTCTCTCAGAACCGCTCGAGGCCCTTCACCGAGAACTCAGGCACATGGACCTCGTTTGCAAGGCAATCTGCCACGAGCCGGTCAACCAGGTCCTCCTTTCGGGAGGCGCATCCTTGATTCCGGGCCTCACCGATTGGCTTGAGTCCTCCACTCGGCTCAGCGTGCAGCGACTGCGAGCATTAAGCTCCCTTTCTCCCTCCGGAGTGAGCTATTCTGAGGTCTCTGACGCTCGGATGGCGATTGCTGCAGGTCTAGCCATGTCTCAAGTGGGTGCTGACCGATCGAGCTGTCTTAACTTTAGAAAAGGCGAATTTTCGAAGACGGCCAAGGGCGCCCAATTTGCCCTTTCTCAACTCAGAACTCCGCTGATCGGAGCAACAGTCGCCGCCGCTGCTTTTTTTGTGAGCATGACCGTCCAGAACAAAATCTACAGTAAGCAACTGGAAGAAAAAGACGCTCAACTGAGAAAGTCCATGAGTGCATTTTTTGGATCGGTCAGCCAGAGCGCCCTGCGCACCTACCTCTCGAGTCCTCAATCGCTCAAAAACTCGATCCAAAAAGAACTCGACAAGAATCGTGAACTCGCTCGAATCTTTGGTCCCAACCCCAAGTCGCCTTTGAATTACCTGAAGTCACTCTCTGAGGCCATTCCTCGAGATGCGACGGTGGATACTCTGCGTTTTCAACTGGGCGCCGCTCCCGATCTGGGCTTTGACCCTCGTAAAGATACGCCGCTGACCCTGACTCTGATGGTGAGCGACCCAAAATCAGCCGAGCGACTCTCCCAGCTCTTAATCCCCAAGCTCATTACACCAGAATCTGCAGCGGCCAAGCCGACCACTGAAGAACTCCCCGCGCAAGGCGGAAAACCCAAACGCTATCGGTTGACTTGGACGGGAAAAGCCGTGCACCCGGCGGCAGGAGGCTAGACGATGCTTCAAAGTCTTCAGCAAAAACTGCTTCAACTCGCTCAAACACTGCTGGATAAGATTCAGGAGCAGACTTGGTTTCAGCAACTCAAATCCAAATACGACGAACTCGACGCTCAGAGCCGCACCTATCTTCAATGGGCCGGCGCGGGAGCAGCGGTGCTGATCGTGGCCTGGGTTTTTATTGGTACTGCATGGAAGGTTCATCGCATTCGAGGCGATCTGGCAGAAAAAGACGAGCTCTTGCAGTTGATTCAATCAGCCAATGAAGAAATGGGAGAACTGAAAGCAAAGATCCCATACTCAGCCGAGGGTGGCTCTGCTTCTAATCAGCCGCTAAAAGATTACGTTTCTGGGATTGCTGTGAACGCGGGAATAGCTCCCGGAGCTCTTGAGCTTAGCAATGAAAAATTAGGCCCCCCCCGCGAGGGCGCTCGAGATGCATCACGAGACGCGACGAAAGAAACGCTCGCACAAGTCAGCGTTAAGAAGATTAACGTAAAGCAAATCGTGCGCCTCCTCTTTCAACTCGAAAACGGCTCTCGCCCCATTAAAGTGAGAAATCTCAATATCGACACCCACACCGACGAGAGCGGATATCTCGATGCAACGCTGCAGATTTCGGCCTTTACTGTGAAATCAAGCTAACCCCTATTGACGCACACTCCATGCAAACCGAGACCGCAGAATCCCTCCAAACAAAGATCAAAAAACTACTCCCAGCCCTGTCCTGGGCCTCTCTTTTTTTGGCAGTTGTGGCATTTTTCACTCTCTTAAAACTTCCGGAGCAACAGATTGGCCAGCTCCTGATCGAAAAAATCAACGAAACCCTCCAGCAGTCCACTTTGGCCCTCGAAATCTCAGCCGAGCGCACTCGACTCTCGCTGCTTCCTCTGCCTGCAGTGCGTCTCGAAGAGGTCACTCTCAAAGCAAGAGACGCGACTGGAAACCCCATTCGAGCAAACTGGAAAAGCCTGCGGATACGTCCTTCAGTCCTGGACTTGATCCTAGGTCGGCTAGGCGCAACGATCGAAATCCAAGCAGGACTGAAGCCCTCCAGACTACTGAGTGCTAGCGCATGGAGCAAAGGCTCAAGCTTCTCGTTAGACCTCACCCTGAATCAGGCCGAGCTGGGTGAGACGGGTTTGAGCATTCTCCCTCTTTTTGCCCACATCTCCGGAAAAATTCCTGTTTCAGGAAGAGTTCAACTCTCAGGAAACTCAAGTGATCTCACCGCGCTTTCTGGAATGATACAGCTCTCCTTTGAAACGGTAGAGCTACCTGCTCAAAAAATCAGTTCGTTCAGCACCCCAAAACTCACCATTCGTGGCGGAGAAATTCGAGCAGGAATTGCAGCTTCAAAACTGAAAATAGACTCTTTTAGACTCGGAAAACCTGCTGAGGCAGGAGATGACCTTGCAGGAACACTGAGCGGATCCATCACTTTAGGTAAAACCTTGGATTCCTCTCAAATGGACCTCAAAGCAATGCTCAGAGTTTCAGAAGCTGTGAACCGAGCTTTCTTCATTATTGACGCCATTCTGGGTGTGGGCAGAAAGCCCGACGGCAGCTATTCTCTCTCGCTCAATGGCCCGCTCTATGCCCCGATTTTAGGGCCTGGCGGTAGCTGAGCAAATCCTGATACTGAGCACACTATGATTGATTGGCAAAAAGCCATCGACTCTGCCTTGGGACGCCTGCTGGGTGACCCAACTCCTCCCAACCTCGCGGCTTCGATTCGCTACAGCATGCTATCGCCCGGCAAGCGCTTTCGCCCACGACTCATGTCTGCTTCCGCGCTCATGCTCGGGGTGACTGAAGAAGACTACGTTCCATTTGCTGTGGCGCTCGAAATGATCCACGGCTTTACACTTATTCACGACGATCTTCCCTGCATGGATGATGACGACCTGAGGCGCGGAATGCCGACAAACCATAAAGTGCATGGCGAAGCGCTCGCTCTCCTGGCGGGCGACGCTCTGATTCCTGCCGCATTTGAGTGGACCCTCACGAGCCGAGCTGCGAGCGCCCCCTCGCGCGAACCCTGGTTTCGTGCTTTCAGTCATCTTCTTGAAGGCTCTGGCCCTCGAGGTGTGATTGGAGGACAGGCTCAAGAGTTTGCTCTCGACTCAAAAACCACTTTAGGAGAACTGAGAACACTGCATGCTCTCAAGACCGGAGCGCTCTTTGATGCAGCCCTCCTCATCCCGGCCCACCTTGCTGGCCTCAACCCTGAAAGCAAAGAGTTTCAATTACTGAAGACCTACTCGCAGGCATTTGGCCTTGGGTTTCAAGTGGCTGACGATCTAGAGGATGCAGCCACAGAGTGGGACGAAGCGTTAGGATATCCCCACACCAGCGTGCTTTCACATCAAAGCTTTGAGGAGGCCAGGGCCAAGGCCATCCACTCACTGGAGAGCGCTAGCAGAAATCTACAGGATCGATGGGGATCGAGCGCCAAAGAACTCGAACTCATCACCCAACAGCTTCTTGAAAAACTGATCGCCCCTACCGATCCACACCCGGGTAAACGGAGATGAAACCTTGGCTCTGGATTACGGATCCGTGGAGCACCCTGGACCACCCCAACGACACCACGCTTCGAATCATGGAAGCCTGCCTCCAAATCGGTAAGCCCGTAGCCTGGGCCGACGTGCGCAGCCTCAGATGGGAGCACGGTCGGGTCATGGCCGATTGCGCTCTTTTTGAGGGCGGAAAGAGGGGATCGCGCAAACTCTATTCACTCAGAAAAGTCCACTCAGCCCCGCCCGCCACTCATGAGGCCCAAGTCATAGACTTTGAAGCAATCCACTATCGCGTGGATCCACCGGTGGACCTTGCCTATCTCCAGCCACTCCAAATGCTTGAACAGGTTGCTTCGAAGAAAATCTGCAACCCGGCCCGTGCGTTAGCGCTATTGAGCGAAAAAACTATTCCTGCTTCGCTCAAAGGACTCTGGCCTCAATCGGTGGTGAGCTCCCAATTAGGAACCCTTTTAGACTTCATTCAGACCCAAGGGGTTGCCATCCTAAAGCCTCTTCACGGAGCCCAGAGCAAAGGCGTGATCAAGCTCTCCTCAGATGACGACATCACCTCTCTACACAGCCACCTTTCAGATGCCACCCAGAATTTTACCCGCCCCACCGTTCTGCAGGAGTACCTACCCGAGGTGACCGCATCGGGCGAGACGCGCCTTTGGTTTGTCGATGGAGTGCTCATTGCCTGTGCTCAGAAAATACCGGCTCGAGGTGAGTTCAAGATCGACATGGACCAGGGAGCAAAGGTGAAAAAAACTCGACTGCCCCCCTCCCTGCTTCCTAGAGTCAGACAGATCAGCCGATGGCTGAAGGAGCACAAGATCCGGCTAGCCGCAGTAGACTGGATAAGCGGCAAGATCACCGATTTCAACATCACAAGCCCAGGGCTTATCGTTTCAATGGAAAAGGCACTCAAAAGGAATCTTGCGCGGCAGATCGCCCGCAAACTTTTAGGCTAGGAGTACAGCTTAAAAACGTCTCGAAGCGCCTTTTGATTCAGCTCCTCGATCTCAACCAAGAGCTTGCGTGCAGCCCCGAGAGCGTGCTCCCGAGCATCGCGCTCGGACGCCGGAAGCGGATCGGCAGCCTCACGGCACTGAGTGGCAAGCTCCCCGATTTTTCGAAGCTCCCGAAGCCTGTTTCGAGCACCCTCAATCGAGTACTTTTCAGTATAAAGCAGCTTCTTGATGAGGAGGACCGTCTCTACATCTCGCCGGCGGTACACCCGCTGACCTGTCCCAGACTTTTGCGGGGCAATCTCCGAGAATTCACTTTCCCAGTAGCGCAGAACGTGGGGCTTGATGCCAGCGATTTCGGCAACATCTCCAATCCTAAAGAAAATTCGATCCGGAATTCGAGCTGAGGTCATGCCTCGTCGTCATCCATTTCAGACAGACTTTTGAGGGTTGCAGGATCTACTGTTTTTCCCTCAAGCGCAGCGTTGACCTCAGCGCGAAGCACTTGAGAAGGACGGAAGGTCAGCACGCGACGAGCAGAAATTTCAATACTCTGGCCCGTCTGAGGGTTGCGACCAATGCGGGAGCGCTTTTCTCTAACCACGAAATTACCAAAGCCTGAAATCTTGATCTTACTCCCATCGGCAAGCGTCTTTTTTAGGGTATCGAAGACTAGCTCTACTAGGTCGGCTGCTTCTTTCTTCGAGAAGCCCACTTTCTCGTACAGCGCTTCGACGATATCTGCTTTGGTCATTGCCACGTTCAGATTCTCCTTTACCTGAGCTCCGCACCGACTTCTTTGCGCCAAGCCTCCACGATTCTTCTAGAAACCTCTTCGGTTTCAGACTCTTGGAGACTGCGGGTGTCTTCCCAAAAGATAACCCTGACGGCGATGCTTGTCATCCCTTCGGCCACTTGCGAACCTCGATAAACATCAAAAATTTTAGCGACTTTGGCCAGGGGCTTGCCTGCCTTGAGGGCAATCTGCGTCAATTTTTCGCCACTCACTTCGTCCTTTACCAAGAGTGCAAAGTCCCGCTCCATTCCAGGAAACTCAGGCCAAGCCTGAAAGGCCCGGGCCTCTTGCGCCGGCCTAGACAGCCTCACAAGAGCATCCCAATCGAGCTCGCAGATCAGAACAGGAGTCTTGAGCTTAAGCTCCCTCGCAAATCGGGGATGCAGCATGCCCATCACTCCAGCCACCTGCTGACCGGCCAGGACTTCGATCCCTTGACCGGGGTGAACCAAGTGGTGAAGCGGATGATTCTTAGAAATCGGTTGCTGCCGTACGCCGCGGACCTGAAGCCGGTCAAAAAGCCGATCCAAAACCGCGCGGCCATCATAGAAATCAATCTCGCCCTCTTCATTTCGAAGCGCCTGCGCAAAGCGCGGCCCAGAAAGAACAAACGAAAGCCGCCACTTCTCCTCGACCCCAGTGCGATCCTCGCCCACCGCAGCAACTAAAGAAGCCCCTTCGCTCAAACAAAAGGTCGGTCGAATCTCAAAAAGCCGAATGACTTGCGACTCCGATCCAAAGTGATTGCGTACGTTGGTCCTGACGTTGGCCAGGAGTCCGGGCAGCAGCGACGGCACCAAACACTCATGCTCTTCACTCAGAGGATTCAGCACTTTGCAGGCCGAAGAAAGCCCAAGCTCTGAGAGCCACCGAGCCGAAGTAAAAGAATAGTTCACCACTTCTTGAAGACCAGAAGCCGCAAGCCTGTCCTTAGCGGACTCCAAAAGCTGGCGAGCCCCAAAGCGCAAATCCCCGGCCTGAGAAGTCGGCATCGTCGAGAGCGGCGGCACCTCCGAAGGAATACGCTCAAAGCCCAACGAACGAGCCACTTCTTCGGCAAGGTCCTCTGGGATGCAAAGATCCAAACGGTATGACGGCACCTCCACTTTCATCACTGGGCCTGCCGCCACTTTGCAACCCAACCCCTCCAACACCTGCCGCACCTCACTACCGGTCACAGGCATTCCTAAAAAATCAGCGCAAAACCCCTCAGAAAGCAGAATGAATCGCGATCTTTCCTGTGACACCTGGGCCGTACTCATCCCGGTGATTCTTCCTCCGGCAAGCTCAAGCACCAGACCTGCAAGCCTGCTCATTGCGTGTTCGAGGCCTAGCGCATCGATGCCTCGTTCAAAACGATGTGCAGCGTCGGTCTTACGCTGGTGACGTGCCGAGGCACGACGCACAGAGGCAGGATCAAATTGCGCCACCTCGAGATAGACTTCAGTCGTCGATTGAGTGACCTGAGAATTTCCACCCCCCATGATTCCAGCCAGTGCAACGGCCTTATCTCGATCAGCGATCACAAGCTCCGTACCCGCAAGCTCCACCGTTTTTTCATCTAAAAGCGGAATCGTTTCGCCCGCCCTGGCGGCACGGATCACCAAAGAATCCCCCGCGAGCCGGGCAGCATCGTAGGCATGCACGGGCTGCCCCAGCTCAAAAAGCACCAGGTTGGTCGCATCCACCACAGTGTTGATCGAGCGTGAACCCACGGCCTCTAGCTTGCGTTTCAGCCACCCAGGTGAGGGGCCCACTTTCACACCCTCGATACGGCAGCCGTAGAATTGCCGACCGAGTGTACCGGCCTCAAGTCCCGTGCGGGGCTTTGCATCCTGGCGCTTGACGTCCCACTCCACTTTCTTTGCCCCCACGGGACGGCACGGAGGCTTACCTACGGCAGCGGCCACTTCGCGCGCAATGCCCCAGTGACTCAGACAGTCCGCCCGATTGGCAGTGATCTTCAAAGTGAGAATATGGTCGTTGCGTCCCAGCACTTCAGCAATCGGGAGCCCAAGCGGCGTATCAGGCGCAAGGATAAGGATCCCATCCACCGTCGAAGGAAGGCCCATTTCTTCTTCGGAGCAGAGCATTCCGTTCGAAACGACTCCCCGAATTTTTCCGGCCGCAATCTTAACGCCATTGGGAAGATGCGCACCCACCTGAGCGAGCGCCACGATATCACCCGCCTTGTGGTTCTGCGCGCCGCAAACGATCTCAAGGGGCTCACCGCTCCCCGTGGTCACCTTACAAAGGCTCAGTCGATCAGCTTGCGGATGCTGGCCCTTTTCCAAAATTTTTGCAGTCACGACCTTTTCGAGACCAGCGCCCTGGGACTCGAGACTCTCCACTTCAAGCCCACGACGAGTCAGGAGCTCGGCAAGTCCCGCGGGGCCTCCCACTTTCGAGAGGTCCACCATCTCCGATAACCAGTTCCACGAAATTCGCATTTTCTCAATTTCCTAGATCAAACTCTGAACTGCCCCAAAAAACGGGAATCTCCGCGGTACATCAACCTCAGATCCCCGATCTTATGCAGCAGCATCGCAATGCGCTCCACACCCAGCCCAAATGCAAACCCAGTCAGCCCAGAATAGCCTGATTTCTTGTCAAATCCGGCCATTTCAAAGAGCCTGGGATGCACCATTCCTGCGCCCAAAATCTCAATCCAGCCCGAACCGCGGCAGACTCGGCAAGCGCTCTCAGCCTTACCCCCACACGCAAAACAGCTCACATCAACCTCAGCCCCGGGCTCAACAAACGGAAAGTAACTTGGTCTCAGTCGGATCTTGGAGCTCGATCCAAAAACTTCGCGAGCAAAAAATTCAAGCGTCCCTTTGAGGTGACTCATCTTGATTCCGTGATCCACCCAAAGTCCTTCGATCTGATGGAACATCGGCGAATGCGTAGCATCGTCATCGCACCGATAAACCGCTCCCGGACACAGGATGCGCACAGGCCACTGGCCTTTTTCTCGCATGGATCGCATTTGTACGGGTGAAGTATGGGTCCGAAGCACCACTCCCGGACCCGCAAAAAAAGTATCTTGCATGTCTCGAGCAGGATGATCCTTGGGAATATTAACAGCCTCGAAGTTCAAAAATTCAGTTTCGACCTCAGGCCCCGTGGTCACGTCAAAACCCAACCTCGAAAAAACCTGGATGATCTTGCGAGTGGTGAGCGTGATGGGATGGAGGGATCCGGTGTGAGGAACCCGCGCAGGAAGGCTGACGTCTATTCGTTCAGCCCCTAGCCTTGCTTGGAGAGCGGCCTCTTCCAGAAGCGTCTTTCTGGACTCAATGGCCTGCTCTATTTTGGATTTCCACGCATTTGCTGACGCCCCGACTTTTGGCCGGTCAGCAGGACTCAAGGCTCCGAGGCCCTTGAGCACCTCGCTCAAGCTGCCTTTTTTTCCGAGCACGGCAACACGAAGCTCTTCGAGTTGCTTGAGGTCAGTAGCTTTTTGGATCAAGTCCAGGGCCCGGGAGCCCTCTTGATCAAGTTGCTGGGTCAGTTGCTGGATGAGTGGTTCGATCATAGGGATTTCCAAAACAAAAACGCTTGGCTTTACGGGTACTTTGTAACCCCAGCCAAGCGTTTTTAAAAAAGAAATCCCTGAATCTCTAGAGCGTAGCGATCAGTTTGCGGGAGCAAGCCCGCGTACCTGATCCACGATCGCACCAAAGGCCTTTGGATCGGCGATCGCGATGTCCGATAGAACTTTGCGATCGAGCTTCACTTCAGCCTTTTTGAGGGCAGCGATCAGACGACTGTAGCTGATGTTACAATCAGCGGCAGCTGCAGAAAGACGCGCAATCCACAAGGTGCGGAAGTCACGCTTCTTGTTACGGCGATCGCGGTAAGCATAGACAAATGCTCGATCCACGGCTTCTGCCGTACGGCGAAACTTATTCTTTGCGCCCAGGACAAAACCTGAGGCGCGCTCTAGGACCTTCTTATGACGACGACGTTTTTTAAAACCACGTTTTGCGCGAGGCATGGGTACTCCTTAAAAAATCAAACGTTTGGATCAGTTAGATCCGTAAGGCATGCACTTTTCGACATGGCGGATATCGCCTTCGAAAATGTAGCCGGCCGAACGCAGCTTGAGCTTGCGTGCAGCTGACTTGTTACCGAGGCAGTGGCGCTTGTTGGTGCGCTTAAACTTCACTTTGCCCGTGCCGGTGAACGAGAAACGCTTTGCGGCAGCCTTTTTGGTCTTCAGCTTCATAAATAGAACCTTAATAGAACCTTAGTAGAACTTTAAAAAATCGACCCTTCAAAAGAATCCTAAAGTTAAAACGACGGAGTGTCGCAAACTAGTCCAGCGAACAAGCCTCCGTCAACCGTTTTCTGAGTCCTTACCGGAGGCTGGCGCACCCCCGTTAGGGGTAGCTGCGGGTGCCTGAGGCTTAGGCTTTTGAGCCTTTTTTGCTGCCGGGTTGGGGGCCAGAATCATGATGAGCTTCTTGCCTTCCAGCTTAGCCGGCGCCTCAATGACCGCAATGTCTTCAACCAACTTGGCAAGCTCGCGCATCATCTTGTGACCTTGTTCGACATAGGTCACTTCTCGACCCCGAAACATCATGGTGATCTTGGCTTTGTCCCCTTCCTCAAGGAAGGTCCTGATATTCTTAAATTTATAATCAAGATCGTGCTGGTCGGTGCGTGGACGGAGCTGGATTTCTTTGACCTTGATCACCGTCTGCTTTTTGCGGGCCTCGTGCTCCTTCTTTTTCTTCTCGTATTTAAATTTTCCATAGTCGCAGATCTTGCAGACCGGAGGCTGAGCGTTGGGAGAAATCTCCATGAGATCGAGGCCACGATCACGAGCAATCCGCAGAGCTTCAAAGGTCTGAACAATCCCGAGCTGCTCCCCATTTTCATCAATGAGGCGCACCTGTGGAACGCGAATCCGCTCATTGATGCGATGTTCATCTTTACTGGGGGGAGGAAAGGCACCGCGGGCTGGACGGGGACGAGGAAACGAAGGACCTGAGGGACCAGAAGGACCAGAACCTGAACTCGGGGGAATAAATGCCATGCTGGGTGCGAATCTCTCTTTCTATCTCGGTTAAAAAAGCAAGTTGGTCGGCCTTACCGGAGCAGAGGGCCCACTGTCAATCAAACTGCTGGGGGGGTGGTTGTTTTTGCAGCCTTTTTTCGGGTATTTGCCGCGACCCGAGGGGTCTTAGCTCGCACTCCCTTTTTTGCTTTCGCCTTCTGAGAGGCCGCCTTCGAGGCGGGGCGAGAGGCCTTACGAACCGAAGAGGCCACACGAACGAGCAGGCCGGAAAGCTCCTTTTTCTGAGCCTCAAGCGCTTTTTTCCAGCGTTCAAGCTCAGCCGGAAGCTGCTTTTGAAGCTTCTCGAGATCTTTTTTCTCACGCTCTACAAAACTACGGACTTTCTTGACGTCCGTCTCCACGAGCTTCGTCACTTCACGTCTCTGCCGATCCGCAAATCGGCGGGCTTCATCAACCCAATTGTCTTTCACGAGATTTCCAAGCTGCTGCTGGGCGTCTCTCATTTTTTCGATCCAACGCTTCATTTCTTTTTTTGCTCCGTGACCTTTTTTTGTAGCCGAATTTTCCATCTTTTTGATTCTCACTTGAGTTGCCACCGCTTTGCAACGGGCATGCGCCGTCCCATTCCAAATGCTTTAGGGCTTACCTTCAAAACAGGTGCCGCCTGGCGCCGCTTGAACTCCTGCTTCTCTACGGCATCTAGCGTAGAGCAAACCCAGCCTTTCAGGTGACGCCCACCCAACTGAGCTTCGAGCTCTTCCACGGGGCGACCCTGCTCAAGGTAGCCTTCCAAAAGCTGATCCAAGAGATCATAGGGAGGCAACGTGTCTTGATCTGTTTGATGAGGCCTGAGCTCGGCCGAGGGCGCCTTTGTCAAGCTCGACTCCGGAATCACAGAGCTCCGTGAATTGATATGCCGCGCAAGCTCATAAACCCGGGTTTTAAACAGATCCCCAATAGGTGCAAGCGCCCCACACATATCTCCGTAGAGCGTTGCGTAACCCATTGCGATTTCCGATTTATTTCCAGTGGTAAGCACTAGCGCCCCGAGCGCATTGGAAAGCGTCATCAAAATACCGCCGCGCAGACGGGACTGCAGATTCTCAGAGGGCACTCCCTCGAGAGCAAACGCCCCTCCTGAGATCTCGCGTAGCGCCGTAGAAAACAGAAATTTAATGGGCCGCACCACAAACGGGATCCCAAGCTTCTGCGCTAGCGCCTCGGCATCGGCTAGGCTTCCGGAAGAAGAAAACTGACTGGGCATCGCCACTCCGAGTACTTTTGAGGGTCCCAGCGCTTCGACTGCGAGAGCAGCCACAACTGCCGAGTCAATTCCGCCGCTCAAGCCTAGGATGGCTTTTGAAAATCCAGTACGTAGAAAGTAATCGCGAATACCGCGAACCAAACCCATTCGTAAGGCATCCATTTCAGTAGGTACTGGTCCGGCACGTCCACCAACGGTAGTTTCTTTCAGGTCAAAAACCCCAAAATCCTCAGCAAAAACATTAAGCCGATCGCGAGGTTGACCTTCTGCATCCAGAACAAACGAGGCCCCATCAAAAAGAAGCTCGTCATTAGCTCCGACCTGATTTGCATAAACCAGAGGAGCTCCCACACGACGAGCTACCTCGGCATGTACTCTTTCACGGCGCTCACGCTTGTTAAACTCGTAGGGGCTTGCCGAGAGCGAAAGCAGCAGATCGGGCTTAAGCTTTACCAAGCGTTCCACCGGATCGAAGGGGTAAAGGGGCTTTTGTCGATTAAATCGCCCCGAATCCTCTGCCCAAAGATCCTCACAGATGGCGATCCCCACTTTGACGCCGGTTGAAGGATGAATCCAGAGTTCGTTATCTTTTGCGGGGGCGGTCGGATCGACCGACGCGGGCTCGAAATAACGAGCTTCATCGTAAACATCGTAAGTAGGAAGCAGCGCCTTCACTTGTCGGAAAACTTCTTTTCCGTCCCAAAAAACACAGGCTGCATTTTGGACCTCGCGCCCGCGGGGCTCGAGACTCCGAACCACAAGACCTGCCACCAACGCGCAAGATCTGCCACGGGACAGGGCCAGAAGTCGCACCATGGCCTGAGCGGAGCGCTCCATAAACTCCGGACGCTCCAAAAGATCATGGGGCGGATACCCGCAGACTCCAAGCTCTGGAGTCAGGAGCAGGTCCGCCCCACTTTCAATGGCTTTAAGATAAGCCTTCTCGATCTGCTGCAAGTTGCCTGCAAAATCCCCGACGACCGGGCTCGTTTGTGCAATGGCGACTTTCAAGCAGCGGCAGACTCAGAAGCGCTTTTGCACTTCTGCACGATCAAAAAAGTATGCAATCTCGCGCTCCGCAGAAGCCGGGCTGTCGGATCCGTGGACCGCGTTGGCTTCGATGCTGTCAGCAAAATCCTTCCTTAAGGTGCCGTGAGCAGCCTTGGCCGGATCGGTGGCACCCATGATTTCACGATTGAGCGCAACGGCATTTTCACCTTCGAGTACCATGAGCATCACGGGGCCCGAGGTCATGAAGTGCACGAGGCTCTGAAAGAAGGGCCGATCCTTGTGCTCGATGTAAAAGCCTTCGGCCTTTTCGCGCGACAGGCGAGTGAACTTGGCCGCCGCGATGCGCAGGCCCTTCTTTTCGAAGCGGGTCATGATCTCGCCCATGACGTTCTTGGTCACAGCGTTGGGCTTGATGATTGAAAACGTTTTTTCGACAGCCATTGTGATCTCCTGACGAAGGTTTGGAGTTTCCTTACCCCGGTTTTTTGGGGCCTGCCACCCCGAATCCATTTTCTATCTGAGCGCGGCCTTGAGAGTGGTGCCAAGATCTGCCGGGCTTCGGGCAATATGCACGCCTGCTGCCTCGAGGGCCTGAAACTTCTCTTCTGCCGTCCCCTTTCCGCCCGAAATGATTGCTCCGGCATGCCCCATGCGCTTACCGGCAGGCGCTGTAGCGCCTCCGATGAAGCCTGCGACCGGCTTCTTGAACTCACGCTTGATGTACTCGGCAGCCTCTTCTTCGGCGCTTCCGCCGATCTCACCGATCATGATCACTCCATGCGTATTCGGATCCCTGTTATAAGCCTCCAACACGTCAATGAAATGGGTTCCGTTGACGGGGTCGCCCCCAATACCCACGCAGGTGCTCTGACCAATGCCCAGTTTCGTAAGCTGGTGGACTGCTTCATAGGTCAGGGTTCCGGAGCGGGAGACGACTCCGATCTTGCCCGGCAGATGGATGTGGCCCGGCATGATGCCGATCTTGCATTCGCCCGGAGTAATAATGCCCGGGCAGTTGGGACCGATCAGCCGGGACTGAGTGCTCTTGAGGTAGCGCTTGGTGGCGATCATGTCGCGCACCGGAATACCCTCAGTGATGCAGACGATGAGCGGAATCCCTGCATCAGCTGCTTCACAGATTGCATCTGCGGCACCTGCTGGCGGCACAAAAATCATCGTCGCGTTGGCGCCGGTTTTAGCAACCGCTTCTTCGACCGTGTCGAAAACCGGAAACCCCTCGTGGACCTGGCCACCACGACCCGGCGTGACCCCACCCACCACCTGCGTGCCGTAATCCCGGCAGCCCTTGGCATGAAAGGCCCCCTGGGAGCCTGTAATTCCCTGGACGAGAAGCTTCGTTTGCTTGTTGACCCAAATCGACATGATTACACTTCCTTTGCTGCAGCAACGACTTTAGTGGCTGCGTCAGTCAGTCCATCGGCCGGGGTGATCTTGAGGCCGCTCTCCGAAAGGAGTTTTTTTCCTGCCTCAACATTGGTGCCTTCAAGGCGCACGACCAGCGGAACCTTGAGGTTAAGCTCGCGTGCAGCAGCAATGACCCCTTCGGCAATGATGTCGCACTTCATTATGCCACCAAAAATATTGACCAGAATTGCCTTCACTTTGGGATCTTTCAGGATGATTTTGAAAGCGTGGGCCACTTTTTCTTTCGAGGCGCCACCGCCCACATCCAAAAAGTTTGCAGGCTCGCCGCCGTGAAGCTTAATGATGTCCATCGTGGCCATGGCAAGGCCTGCACCGTTGACGAGACAGCCGATGTTGCCATCGAGCGCAATGTAGGCCAACTCGTACTTTGAGGCCTCGACGTCCTGCGGATTTTCTTCGAGCAGGTCGCGCATGGCGACTGTCTCGGGGTGACGGTAGAGCGCATTGTCGTCAAAGTTGATTTTTGCATCGAGTGCGGCCAAGTGGCCTTGAGCAGTCAGGATCAAGGGATTGATCTCAACCTGTGAGCAGTCCTCGGCCATGAATGCCTTGTAGATTCCGCCAAAAAAGCCGACGGCCTCCTTGGTCTGCTCGGGCGTCAGGCCGAGTGCCTTGGCGATCCGGCGACCATGAAAGGGCTGGTATCCCGTCGTGGGATCGACCGCGACTTTGATGATTTTTTCAGGATGAGTGTGTGCGACCTCTTCGATCTCCATTCCGCCTTCGGTTGAAGCCATCAAAATGACCTGAGAAGTAGAGCGATCGAGCACGACTCCCAGATAGAACTCCTTGGCAATCTGAGAGCCTTCTTCGATCCAGAGTTTATGGACCTTCTTGCCTGCGGCACCGGTCTGCGGGGTCACGAGCACTTTGCCCATGATTTCTTTGGCCGCAGCTTTCACGTCAGCGATGGACTTACAGACTTTGACACCTCCCGCCTTGCCGCGCCCGCCGGCGTGAATTTGTGCCTTCACCACCCAAACTGAATTGCCGCGCTCCTGAGCTAGACTTTGAGCCGCCTTTTCTGCAGCGACCGCAACATCTCCAACCTGTTCTCCACCTTCAGTGACCAGGCGCCCCTCGGGGACGCGCACTCCGTACTTTTTGAGGATGGATTTGGCCTGATATTCATGAATGTTCATAGATGGTTGGAGTTTTAGCGCAAAATGCACGGCGGGCAATCAAAAAGCCCGAACTCGACGCAGTAAAAACTCACCGCGACCCCAATCAAACAGAGCTGGCAAACTTGATCGGATCAGTTCGAAAAAAGAAACCAGGACTCTAGAAAGTGGTCCTCACCTAGAATGAGCAACCGCAAAGAGCTCAAGCCTTCGCCCTTCCGCATCCAGAACTTCAACCCAATCACCGCTACTGGCGCGGTCCCGCGCAGTTTGGATCGCGGCTTGGAGCGCAACGGGGCCACGGGCAATTTGACCTGCTTCGATCAATCGACCCTCTCGATAAGTGCGAATTTCAAAAAGGGCAGTCTCTGGCTGCCGATCGAGTAAGTATCGGAAAAAGGGGACATGCTGATACTCCCGCTCGTAGGCTTGCGTCACCGTTCCGTCGTCATTGATCCGAGAGTAGGCCACCCACATCTCCAGATCTGTGTTGCCATAAACGGCCACTTGAAAAGATCCACTTCGCATTGCCGTGTCGCGTGAAATCCGCTCCGCTTGCTCTTTTCCGATCTTGATGCCTTGAGCCTCATACTCAAGAATCAAATCGCTTTGGCCTTGATAGCGCTTTTTATAGGAGACTGCTTGGCGTGGATCGCCTCCGGGACCATTGGCAGCCGTCTGGTGTCTGCGAATGGATGGCGCAAAAGAGACATCGCCACGAAACACGACCTCAGAAAGTGGAATATTCACTGATTGGCCATTGTACTTGAGCTCGGACTCACGCGGATCATTCGATGAAAACCATTCCATGCGCTCCGAGTTACCCTCGATCACGTAGCCGTCGTTTGGACCTGCTCCTGCCAATACGAAATTAGAACCGTAAGCGAGCTTCTTGTATTTGAGCATCCGGTCGCGAGCTTCAGATGCCGTTCGGGAGTGCATCATGACTTCGCGCATCTGCAAATGCCAAGGCTGCGTTACCCCAATTTTTGTTGAGAAAGCCCAAATCTGCCCCATACCCACACCGTGAGCATTGAGACCTGTGAACATTCCTACCACTCCGGAGACTGCTGCTGTCGCAAATGGAATCTTTCCGGTGGGCTTATAGATAATGACGAGTGGATGTTTTTCGAGTCCAAGCCCAGTAGGAATGTCGACATTGCGCGTTTGAAAAGTCTTGCCGTCCACAGTGCGAGAGCCCCAAGCTGCAAAGCTGTCACAGTTAACTCGGATACTACCGAGTCCCAAAACTTGAAGAAGTCGCTGAGCCGGCGGCACCTGCGATTCAATGGAGTCAGCACTTGCATTGAAAAGAGCAGCAAGCTCAATAATGCTATTGAAAAACGCTAGGTCACCGCGAGTGAGCTTCACTCGGTCCGGACGAAGTCTTGCCCCCTCAATGATGCCATCGATGTGTTCTTTGATGTTTTTTGGAAAAGTGAACCACCATACCCAGCCAATCACTCGACGAAGACCCCGAAATGCCCAAGAAGGGAGATATCTCGTCTTTGGCTCTTCTTTGATGGCGGACTCTCTCAAGGCGTTGAGAGTGTCTAAAATTTCATCTCCCACTAAAAAACCGTACTGACGGCCCATCTCTTTTTCAGAGCCTTTCAAATGAAGTGTTTTTAGGTCGCCATTGATTTCGACCCATCCCTCACCAAAAGTCCCGAGCACTTCAGCGCGACCCGGCACGGAGGCTAAGAATGCAGCGAAAACAGCAATAACCATGCATCGTTTCAGTTTATTCATTAGTGCAGTGATTAACGGATTCATGAAGCTCCTAACGGCACAGCAGCGGCCCGAGTCAGCAACGCTAGACCCATTCTGCAAGCTTAAAGCCTGGCTAGAGCGACACCAATGGGAAGAATTTGCCGCAGGAGGCCTGAGGGGTTAGATCGCAGAAATCGAGAGTGCAAGCGCCGGACGGAGGCAATGCTCACTCATCCCTGCCTGATTAGGGACGGGCCCCGCCTGCTGCAAACAGCTCTGCAACGCAGAGCCCCGAGCAAGACCGCCCATGACCTTTACCCAGATCAGTCCATTTTGCGGATCAAAGAAAACTTTTCGCCCCTCGGGGTTGTTAGCCACAAAATCAAATAACGAAGACGCATTTTGGTCCAGGCTCCGCCAAGACCCTACAGGCATCCCTGCAGTGTTGCCGTCCCAGCCCTGCCATAAGTAACCCGTTTGTGCGATTCGAATGGTCGCGGGACGGGCTGCACCACCCCAAGGAAGCGCCAGAATCACATGCCGCCCCGGAGGGAGTGCCTCAGCCGCCTCAAGATTGACTCTCAAAGAGCTCACTGGTCTCACTTCAGCACCGCTCGAATTGTACATCGTCCAACGGACCGCAGCACCTTCCATGACTTCTGTGAAATCAGTCCCTTGAAGACTGAGAGTGTTCAAAGGAAAGTCCTGTTGCGAAAGATTTCGACCATCTACCGGGTGAGGCATTGCGGGAATATAAGTACTTGCGCCCAGCGGCACTCCCGGCACGCCGTTCACCGTTGAAGTCGCCAATCTTCGGTAAAGATTTCGAAAATTGGGAAATGCCTCTTGGCCATCTGCCAGGCCAAACGCAATTCCAGCTGGAGTCCGATGCGTTGCAATTCGATAGCGCTCTCCAGGAAAAGCCTGAATCCGTTTGTAGTCACAAGTCGAGTCTGAAGGCTGAATCGCCACATCAGACGGACACTCAGTGAGCCCGTAAGTAAAATAAGGAGCGTCGGGCATCAGCCAAAGACCAGGTTTTTCTGGATAAAAATATCCGTAAACATCTTGGGTCGAACCCAGCCCAAAGTACCGACCATTGGAGCTCTGTCCCGGATTAGGAACCGAAGCAAACGTATCGAACCAACCTGGTAACGTCAGAAATCCAGGAAAAGAGTTAATAAACTTGAACTGCGTATTATGAAAAGAAACTCGATTACTGGGCCAAAGATAGAGATCAATCCCACCAAAAAAGCCACCCGCATAGGTTGAGTTGGATGCGATCCCCTGCCCCATTACAACAGGGCTTCGCTCAAAGTTAATGGCCACAACCCTGAATGCTTCTAACATGTGGTGGTAAGTCGACATTCCGACTCGAGCCAGATCATTCGTCTCTGGACTAAATAGGCCCATCGGATATTGGCGATGCAAGGACCGCCCGACAATCAAAAGATCTTTCAACTCGGCTCCAAACCCTGTGGCACCTGCAAATCCCCACCGATTATCTGCAACTGTCCAACCTTGATAAACGGGCTCTTTCACACGGTTACTGTAAGCGACATCATTCTTGAACAGCGCGTAGTTCAGCAGCAGCGGCTTTTCGACCGGAGCATACTGGACGAGCCCGAGCGCACCTGCCTCGCTGATCACCGATCCGTCTGTCCTCAAGCCAAACGTGAGGTTGCCGTAGGAGATGTTGTTTCTTTGCGAGAGCATTGGACTTAGCGAAGGATTGATCACCGCGCCCCCGGGCCCGCGCGTATTCAACTGGGCTGAAAGCCCCCACACTTGATTGGCAAACGAATTCCAAATTCCGACTCGGGCACCTGAAGCAACGTTATTTTCGACCCAGTTCTCCGGATGAGTGATCCAAAAAGCCGACGAACCATTTTCACCCCAGTGATCATGCTGCTTGATGTGGCACTCCACGCTCGATTTCTCGGGGAGCGTCCAGCGAGCTTGAGGAGGATTTTGCGTGTGTGAATAGGTTTCATCTCTCCAAAAACCTCTTCGTCGGTCACAGGGATTCACACCCATCACCACGTTTCCAATGATCTGATTTCGAGTCTCGGAGCCGTCCTCAAGAAAGATGGCGTGCCCCAGAATATCAGCGACCATGTTGTTCTTAACAGGAACGTTAGAGGTGCCATGAATCGTAATAGCGCGGTTGGCACTCTCCCAGACCGAGTTATTCTGAATAGCAATATGCGTAGGCGTGCCGGCAGGGTTGATGCGATCGTAGAACGGCGAAGTGCCACCTTGAGGATGATAACTCAACACGTGGGTATGAATCGGGTAGCGCGCCATCGTACCAGCCTGGCCCCCCCTATGAAACTCCACTCCGTCTAAGATATAGGTCGGCACAGCGTACGGATCCAATTGCACTCCAGGTTCCGCATGCATGGCCATTGTATGAAAACCCCAACGATGTTCGCGCCAAAGTGCATCATCTTTGGCTTGAATCACGATCGCACGGCTGAGCAGCATGACATGAGGAGATTCATCCAGCACACTGGGTACACGACTGCTGGGAGGTGTAAAAACTCCTGGAGTGTACCCTACCCCGCTCAATGCCCCGTCCACGGTGATTGGAGTATCGAGAGGATATTGGAGCCTTCCAAATCGAGCAGCCATCAGACCGCTGCCTGACGGTAAATTTGCCCGTTCGCTCACAAAATTGATCGTGGTTGAGGCTCCGTCAAAATAGGGCGCTGGATTCACGATCCGTAAAATCTCGTGAGTTCCCACTCTCCAGAAGTCATTGTGAGCAATCGCAATGCGATCACCTACTCTCCAACCCCCTGGATTTTGCGTCACATTACCGCGCACTCGGATCTGCGTTGCTCCCGCAGGCGCACTCTCCGCAAGTCGGGTCGCCAAAACGGGAGGTGTCTCCCCTACCAAAACGAGCTGACCCTGCTCCATGACGTGAATGGCTCTTGAATCCCCGTCATTATCGAGTGCTCCATCTACTGCCCTGAGAGTGTGAGCAGGTCGCGCACCGGTCAGTTCAATGACTGCTTTTCGAGTGCGAGGATAAGGAGCAGAGTGGCTTCCAATCTGCAGCCGTGCACCTGAGCCCATGATATGAATGGAGGCTGCACTCAAAATTACATCTGCGGTCTGAGGAACTTCAAGCACTCCGTGAATATGGAGGGTTCCGAGTTCTGCAGTGTTACAATCCAGCCGGATCGTCTGCCCAGGGTTGATCATCACGTTTGCTCCGGCAGCAGGAACCTGGTTGGAGTACTGGGGCCAGGCCAAAGGGTTGCACCAGGAAAGTCCAGTTGTGCCCGGAGTATAAGCAGGTCGCGTCACAAAAGAGGGCGGGATGGGAGGAGCAGGCGGACCGCTGGTACAATCTTGGGTCGAACGAATCAGCACCGTCACAGAAGCCAAAGAAGTTTCCTGAGTCAGAGGATTTTGAGACTGGTATCTAAATTGCGATGAAGCGGCCACTCCCAGGCCACACCGAACGCTCGACTGGCTGGGAGCGGTAAAGCGGATCAAACCGCCCACGATCTGGGCTTGTCCCGTTGCAGTAGAGGTGAGCCAGTCCAGTCCAATCGCTGCATTGGCAGGGCGCTGATCATTACCCAGAACATCGATATCGATCGTCTGACCGGCATTGACTGTTAGCTGATCATCAAATGCTTTTAACGAAGTCGGAGTGCTGCCCCCGCCTGATCCGGATCCACTCGTGGGATCGCTACTCGATTCGCCGCCCGAGCCACTTTTAATCACAGGGACAAAGTTCTGCCCACAGCCAGAGCCGCAAAGAGCAAAAGAAATACTTGCCCCAACACCGATCACCCTCAGTGCATCACAGAACGATTTCATCGTGCGCCAACCCCAAGCATGTCTCTCAGTCTATCGGCAATCCCCAGAGACGCCTAGACTCCTGCGCTTAAACTCACTTTCCCTGTGTCAGCCGCGACCTGTGTGCTTGCTGTTGGCTTTCACTCGGCACATGCTTAAATCATGAAACTTAGGCCTTTTTTTCCAAACCCATTTTCTGGATCGTTGGGAGCCCATATTTCGGTAGTTCGCTTTCAGAGCGTACGGCTTGAGTTTTCATGGGATGCAGAATGGCCACTGCAGGGAGTTCCAGAAAAAAGAGTGAGCACCCCGGGCTCCCGAGTCCATGAACTCTGGAAGTCCACTTGCTTTGAGGCCTTCATCGCTCTTCAAAATGAACGCTATCTCGAGTTCAATCTCTCGCCTGCAGGACTGTGGAACGTGTACGAGTTTGAAAACTACCGAACTCCTCAGCCCCCACAGCCATCTGACGGTTGGAGCCTCGAAGAGTTTGAATCAGGTCCGGGGCATTGCAGGGGTCGGTTCTCAAAACAAAACGGTCTCTTCTTAGACCCAGAGATCAAGAAACTTCAAATCAACTTAACCAGCGTGACCCAAGCACTGAACGGCACCATGAACTATTGGGCCCTGCAACACCCAGAAAAAGGCCCAGATTTTCATGATCGACGGGGCTTCATCAATTGGTCTCTTTGAGAGGCTCGAACCTCAAACCATTGAAGCCACTGCAGCGCGCTCTTCTTCAAGCTCCTTCAGGGTGGCCGCTACTTTCTCTTTTATGAAGGGATCCATCTCAAGTCCCTGCACGATCTTGTACTGACCATTTTCAGTAGTGCACGGAAACCCAAAGATGACTTCCTTAGGAATTCCGTAAGAGCCGTCACTGGGAACCCCCATCGTCACCCACTCACCTTTGGAGCCCAGCCACCAGTCGCGCATATGGTCAATGGCTGCGTTAGCTGCAGAGGCCGCCGATGAAAGACCTCGCGCTTCGATGATCGCAGCTCCGCGCTTTCCCACTTTTGGGATGAAGGTTTCCTTGTTCCATGTCTCGTCACCGCCTGGAGAAACGAGGGACTTCACCGCCTGACCGTCTGCAGTGGCAAAACGAAAATCAGGAACCATGGTGGGGCTATGATTTCCCCAAACAATCATCTTTTTGAAGCCGCCAACCGCTTTTCCAGTCTTGGCTGCAAGCTGGGAGAGTGCGCGATTGTGATCAAGTCTCAACATCGCAGTGAAGCTTTCAGGCTTCTGCCTCCCGTGCTTCAGTGCAGTCTTCATGGTGATGTAGCAATTCGTGTTGCAGGGATTTCCCACCACCAGCACTTTCACGTTTGGGCTGGCGTGCTTTCCAATTGCCTCGCCTTGCACAGTAAAGATCTTGCCGTTTTCAGTCAGCAAATCTTTGCGTTCCATTCCGGGCCCCCGAGGCTTGGCGCCCACAAGCAACACGACATCCGCATCTTTGAAAGCAACATTGGGGTCGTCAGACGCCACCATTCCGGCAAGCAACGGGAAAGCGCAATCCTCAAGCTCCATCATCACTCCGCCCAGTGCTTTATGAGCCGCTGGAAGCTCCAGCATTTGAAGGATCACGGGCTGGTCCTTGCCCAGCATCTCTCCGCTAGCGATCTTGAACAAAAGCGCATAGCCGATCTGGCCTGCGGCACCGGTAACTGCAACTCTGACAGGTTTTTTGGACATTGCGGGCTCCTCTGGGTCTATTGCCCAATTACATGTGTTGAATCATTGCCTTACCAAACTCTGAGCACTTTACCTCGGTCACGCCAGCCTGGCCCTCTTGCTTCATCAAGCGGGCAAAGTCGTAAGTGACGGTCTTCGCCGCAATGGCGCCATCCATCCCTTTGATGATGAGATCAGCCGCTTCATTCCACCCGAGGTGACGGAGCATCATCTCACCTGAAAGAATGACAGAGCCCGGGTTCACGCGATCCAGATTGGCGTATTTTGGGGCTGTACCGTGAGTTGCTTCAAAAACTGCATGTCCCGTGACGTAGTTGACATTGCCTCCGGGAGCGATCCCGATGCCACCCACCTGTGCAGCCAGAGCATCCGACAGATAATCCCCGTTCAAATTCAGAGTGGCAATCACGTCAAATTCATCCGGCCGGGTGAGCACTTGCTGAAGGGTGATGTCGGCAATGGCATCCTTGATGATCACTTTACCTGCCGCCTGCTCAGCTTTCATTTCAGCGTTTGCCGCTTCTTCTCCCTTTTCCTTCTTGGTGCGCTCCCACTTTGCCCAAGTGTAGACTTTGGAACCATAATCGCGCTCAGCGAGCTCATAACCCCACTTCATAAAAGCACCTTCAGTAAACTTCATGATGTTGCCCTTATGAACAATGGTAACCGACTTGCGCTTTTGCTGGATGGCAAACTCGATTGCAGCCTTTACAAGGCGCTCTGTGCCCTCTCGCGAGACGGGCTTGATGCCAATCCCAGAAGACTCTGGGAAACGAATTTTGCCGTACTCTTTTGGAAAAGCTTCTTTCAAGAACGCGAGCACTTTTTTGACCTGCTCTGAGCCGCTTTCGAACTCGATCCCAGCGTAGATGTCCTCGCAATTTTCACGAAAGATCGACATGTCTACTTTTTCAGGGTGCTTGACGGGTGAAGGCACCCCCTTAAACCAGCGCACCGGGCGCAAGCAAACGTACAGATCCAGCATCTGCCGGAGAGCCACGTTGAGCGAACGAATCCCCCCACCCACTGGAGTCGTGAGCGGGCCCTTAATCGACACGAGATAATGACGAAGGGCGGTTAAAGTGTCTTCTGGAAGCCAATCATTAAACCGGGTGAAAGATTTTTCGCCCGCATACACTTCAAACCACTCGATCTTACGATCTCCATTGTAGGCCTTGGCCACTGCTGCATCGAGGACCATCTGCGAAGCCCGCCAGATGTCAGGCCCAGTTCCATCCCCCTCAATGAAGGGGATGACCGGATTCTTAGGGACTTTGAGCTTTCCGTTTTCGATAGTGATGCGGCCGCCCTGGGTCGGGGCTTTCAGACTTTTGAACGAAGGGGTGCTTGCAGACATGGATGCGAGTTCTCCTCAAAATAACCAAAGGTGGAGTCCTGAATTTAGTCGCGCGCCCAAGCCAAGGTCAATGACTCGCGCAATGACGCCGTCTATTTGCTCCTGTTTACTGAACGACCCACTCATGAATGCGGTGATGCGAGCCTGCCGGACCGTCCAAAATCTGGCAGTCAAGTTCCCGGGTTCCCAGTCTTGAAGCCTCTTGCGGGTCATGGGTCACCAAAACAAGCGGAACGGTCAGGCTTTGATGTAACTCTATGACAATTTCCCCCAGCTCTTGCCTGAGACCCGGATCTAAAGCTGAAAAAGGCTCATCCAAAAGCAAGGCTTTTGGCTTCCAGACGACCGCCCGCACCAAAGAAAGCCTCTGCTTTTCTCCCCCAGAAAGCTGATCCGGCTCCACATCCAACCTCTCCCCCAATCCCACACGACGTAACCAAGGCAGCACGATTTCGTGCCGTTGCGCTCGAGGCACTCCTCTGACCTTCAATCCAAAAGCTGCGTTCTCAACTAACGACAGTGCCGGAAAAACAATAGGCTCCTGAAAAACGACCCCGATCTCGCGCTGCTCAGGAGCTAGCTCAGTGATCTCTCGCCCATCCAGCCAAAGCTCTCCATTTATCCGATGGCTATGGCTATGGCGATGGCTATGGTCAAGCCCAGCAATGAATCTAAAAAGAGTGGTTTTTCCGCAACCGCTTGGACCTCGAAGCACCAAGCGCTCTCGATCCTCGACAGAAAAATGGGCCCGCAATTCAAAGTTTGAAAAGGCCTTTCTAAATCGTTTTAGCTCAAGGCTCATGCTCGATCCCACTTTGCCACAGTCGGAAGCAGCGACAAAACCATCGAGACACCCAAGATCACGGCAACGAGTATTCCAGCCTGCTCAAACCGATAAGACCCCATCCATCGAGCAACGAGTCCAGACACGGTCACGAGTTTCTCCGAACCAAAAAAACCTACTGCAGCAACCTCCCCCAAACTTGCAGCACTCACCATGGCAAGCGAACTCCACACCGGAGCACGCCACCTGGGCCACTCCACACTCCAAAAGGCTTGCCAAGGCGTTGCGCCGTGGCTTCTGGCAAGCTCCCAAAGCCTAACGGGACTCGCGCGGGCCAATGGCAAGAAGCTGCGAAAAACCAGCGGAAAAAACACAACCGTCTGAATGGCTATGAGCGCCACCAGACTTCCTTCAAAAGGGTCTACCCATCGAGAATACGCCAGCCAAAACCCCATACAGAGAGTCAGCGTGCTGACTCCTGAAGGAAGCAATAGCAACGCTTCAGCCCAAAACCTAAGCCCAGACCCATGAATCAGAACGACAGATGCGCCCGCCCAAACGACTGAAAAAAAAGAAACACAGGCCGCAATCCCAATAGAAACAAAGATTGGAAAATGGAGTGCTGACCAAAACACACCCCATCCAGACTCTGGCCATCGGAGGTCTTTTAAAAAAAAGACATACGGAAGAACCCACACGCCTGCCCAGAGAGATGCCACCGCGGGAGCAAAGGCTGGCTCTCGGATGCCACCAGGCAAAGCCCCCAACTTTTGGGCGCGAAGTTGCGTCCTGCCAAAAAAAATCCGTACCGCCCACCAGGGCAAAAGGGAAAGGATCAGCTGACAAACGGCTAAGCGCGTGGCCATCCCCAGATCTAGAATGCCCGTGCGGACACTCGAATAAATAGCAGTTTCCAGAGTTTCAACCGGAGGCCCTCCTCCCAACACCATCACGATCACAAAACTCGAGGCACAAAACGAAAAGACTTGTGCCATCGCTCCAAGCCATGCGGGCCCAATGACTGGCCAGACCACTGCTCTCAACCGATGAAGCCAGCCAGCCCCTAAAGTGCGTGCGCACTCACTCCAAACCTGAGGTACCGAGGCGCTTGCTTGCGCCACCGCTAAGGCTACCCACGGAACATTGAACGCCACATGGGCTACAATCACTGCCCAAGCTGAATACTCGATCCATGTACCGGAAAGCAGACTCGCCCATGCGGCCACTGCCGCCAGGGTTGGAACCCCAAAGGGAACCCTCAACCAAGCCTGCGCACGCGGATATCGAGCAAGTGGGAGCCCCCACAAGAGTCCAAGCACACCAGAAAGAATGGAACTCACGCTTGCCTGCCATGCAGTGAAACCCACTTTTGACCAAAGCAAAGAGTAGGCCGCACTCCCCATTTCCAAAAGCCCATGGGAGCACTCCACAATCAGAGCAGCCACCGGAAGCACAAAGAGGCCTGCCCAAATCAAAACCGAGAGCAAAGCCAACCCTTTTCGAGTCATTCTCGGATCCAGCCTTCCCACTTGCGGATCAGCGAAGAAAATCCCAAAGTTTCATGACTTTTAGGATTCCAGTACAAAACTTTGCGGGGCTGAGGAAGGGTCGCAAACGCGGCCGGGAGTTTCACTTCTCTGTGAACCGGGAGCATCCACTGACGCTCAGGCACCTGGCTCTGCACCTCGATTGACCCCAAATGCTCCAAAAATTGGCGGGCTAGTTTGCGATCCTCTTCAGAGACAAGCGCGTTCTTCACGGCAAATGCACCTTCGATTTGAATCGGATTTCCCTCTTTAAAAAGGACCGCTCGGTAAGCTGTCTCCCCACGACCTTGATGATAGGCCTGACTGGTCGTGTAGCTCCACACCCACTCTCCTTGCCCCTTCAAAAAGAGGGCATAAGAAGCCGACCAGCCGGACGCGAGTGTGAGCCAATGAGTTCGAATTCTACCAAAGAACGCAGCTCCATCTTTAAGCGCTGCCTCAGCACCCCATACAAAGGCAAACCCAGGCGTCGAGGTCCTGGGATCTTGCACGATCCACTTCTTACTCAACTCAGGGTTTGCAAGGTCACGCCAAGAGAGGAGATCTGGTGCTTTTGGACTCCGCGTGATCAAAGCGTGAACTCCCCAGTCCAACGGAACAAAACCGTCCTCCGCGAGATCCCGGACCTCGGCTCTGAGATCCTGTAATAGGCTAGGCAATTGCTTGGGATTCACAGCGAGACTCACTGCGGACTTCTTAGCCTCAGGCCAGAGAGTCTGGTCAATTCCCACCACGACTTGGGTGACTGGCTTTTTTCGAACGGCCTCCAGTCCCAATCGCGAGAGAATTTGTGCAGCATCACCCGCCGCTTGAACTCGCACTTTGCATGCGCACTTTTTTTCAAAACCCAAAAAGAGCGCAGATCCGAGCCCCTCGGGCGCGGCCAAACTATCGTAAGTGAGCACTCGGAGCTCGCGAGGGAGTGGGGCTGCAGAAACTAGGGAAGCGACAGCAACGCCAAAAAGAACCGCCACAAGAAACAGAGGATTTGAGGCATTCAGGCGGATCCAGTTCACCCGCCACTCCCTTTACAACGACTCGGGTGGAGTTCCCGAGTTCTGTTCGAGCTCCTGCTTTTCAGCTTCGGTTCGAGGCTTGAGAAGCCTCAATTTATTGCCACCCGGGCCCACGCGCTCCTCTCCCTCAACACGAAAGCGCCAAAGGATCTCGCAGTTTTGAAGATGGGTTGTGGTTTCCTCGAGTGAAGAACGCAAGTGCACCAGACCGTTTTCAAAGAGAGTAACCTCGGCATTATCCACGTAGGTTCCCTCCTCACCGGGGTAGAAGAAAATGACCCGCATCGCGTGTCCACGCTTTAAAACGCGGAGCTCTCCAGACGACCGATTCAACCAATTCAAAAACTTCATGAGGTGGTCGGACCCTAGTCCAAGGGTGTGCCTTCCGTAAAGCCCGTTCTCGCGGCGGGCTGCCCTTGCAGCCCCAGTGCCCCAGAGCTACAAGACTGTCGTGAACGATCTTTTCTCTGAAATTGAAAGGCTCAAGAAGCAAAAAAACGCCGTTATTCTGGCGCATTACTATCAAGAGCCGGACATCCAAGACGTGGCTGATTTCGTAGGGGACAGCTTGGAGCTCGCCCGAGCAGCCCAACGCTCCACGGCACAGCTGATCGTCTTTGCTGGCGTCCATTTTATGGCAGAGGGAGCAAAAATACTGAATCCCTCGCGCAAAGTGGTTCTCCCCGACCTCCGGGCGGGCTGTTCGCTTGCCAACTCATGCCCACCCGATGCGTTTGCCGCGCTGAGAGCTCGGCACCCCGATCATTTCGTCGTGAGCTACATCAATTGCTCTGCAGCGATCAAAGCGCAGAGCGATGTCATTTGCACCAGCAGCAACGCAAAAAAAATCATTTCAAAAATTCCAACTGAAAGACCCATCCTCTTTGCTCCCGATCGAAACTTAGGCGCATGGCTCGAAAAGGAGACCGGAAGAAAAATGCTGCTCTGGCAAGGAGCGTGCATCGTTCACGAAACTTTCTCTGAACGAAAGATCGCTGCTCTCCAAGTCCAACATCCCGATGCCGAGCTGATCGCTCATCCGGAGTGCGAAGCCTCTCTTCTGTCACGAGCCCGCTTTATCGGAAGCACCTCTGCACTTCTCAAGTACGTGATCGAAAAACCCTCGCTCAAATTCATCGTTGCCACCGAGGCGGGCATCCTCCACCAGATGCGCAAGCAGGCTCCACACAAAGAACTCATCCCTGCCCCTCCCAATCAGAACTGTGCATGCAACGACTGTCCCTACATGAAGCTGAACACTCTCGAAAAACTTCACACTGCCCTCCGAGACGAAACTCCAGAGATTACTTTAAGCGAAGACCTGAGAAAACGCTCTGAGGCCCCCCTTCTACGGATGCTGGAATGGTCCCAGTGAAATTTCTGGATCCTACAGAACTGGGACAGCAGCAGATGTACAAACTCCTCACCGGAGGCGTTGTCCCTCGTCCTGTTGCCACTGTCAGCACGATCAGCCCTGAGGGGGTGTTCAACGTGGCGCCCTTTAGTTTTTACAACGCAGTCTCGAGTGATCCACCCTGCCTCTCGGTCTCCATTGCTCGAAACTCCCAGGGCCAGAAGAAAGACACTCTTCGCAACATTGAGGCGATCCGACAGTTCGTGATCAATGCCACTCCAGTCAGCCTCATGAAATCCATCCATCAGGCCTCGGCGGAGTATCCCTACGGAGTGAGTGAATTCGAAAAATCAGGCCTGACGGCAGAACCCAGTCGTAAAGTTTTGCCGCCTCGCGTTAAAGAATCCCCTCTGTCATTCGAGTGCCAACTCGAGGCTTTATTGGAGTTTGGCTCTGGACAGCTTGGATCCTCAACCCTGGTCGTAGGTCGTGTGGTTGCAGTCCATGTTCGAGATGAGCTCTACGAGGATGGAAGACTCGCCTTCGAAAAGCTCGATCCACTCTCTCGCCTCGGTGGACTCTGGTACGGAAAAACTTTTCCGCTTGTTGAAATCCCTCGCCCAAAACTTTCCTAACAAAGTTCTTACTTGCGCTTGGTGCCCCCTCTTTTATATCCGTCGCGCATCCATAGGGGGGAACTCAAGATGATCCGTTTTCAATCGCTTTCTCGTCTGGCACCTCTTCTTACTGTGCCAGTCCTGTCTTTTTTGCTCTTCACTGCTTGCGGAAAACGCGCACCGATCGCAGCAGATCAAAACAACCCACGCTATTTTGATGTCACATCTAGTGAGACCGTGGAACTTCCAGACGAGGAGCTCAGCCCAGCTCTGCTAGACCTTCTCCAAGGTCCTCAAGATCCCCCTCCGGGCAAGGGTGTGCTAGACGAAGTCGAAGAGTCAGTCGACCAGCTCGTCCGTATCGGCAAAAAAATCTATAAAATTGTCGATGACGGAAAACCCGCTTACAACGCCACGTACAACCGGGCCGATGTTCTTCCGAAAGGCACCCTAGAATGGCAACAACTGACCGGCTGGAAGACCCCGGTTTCAAAACGCTATGCTTGGCGCCTGAAAAATTTCTATGGCGTGGAGGTCGTGACCCTGACTTACCGAGTCCTATTTACGCCAGGTGGCACCCTCGACGCCAAAGGAAACTATCTACAGAACGTCACCATTCTGCCTGAAAACGTCTACGTCGCCTGGGGCTTTAACATGAACGTGAAGGTATCGATGCCCAGCATCACGAACGCGGGTTCACTAGAACGCCCGCTGGCAGCCGCAGAGCTGCTGATCGACGCTTCAGTCACAACCATCATGAACACCCTGCAAATGACTCAGAGTTATTACGTGCGCGGTGACGGGATGTTCAAAGTTCTGTAATTCAAGACAAAACCCAAAGCAGGTCTCTCCTTGGGGAGACCTGCTTTGTTTTTAAGAGCCCTGCATTCTAACCAAAGTAACGAGGGAGCGTCTCGAGGGACGAACTTCATATACTTGTCAGGCAGTCCCAGGGAATCTCAGGCAGTCCATGAGTAGCTCAAATCCGCAGTTGCCCCAATTTCAACGATGGCCACTTGAAAGCTGGGAGGACCCTCGATCGCCTCTGGTGCAGTTTGAGATCGGCCCAATGCAAAATCTGGTCTATCTCGTCATCGATTGGTCTACAAAAAAAGCTGCATGGGTAGATCCGCAAAAGGATCTTTCTCAGCCGATGGCTTTTCTTGAAGACCACGGCCTTGAGCTTCAATGTGTTCTCCTGACTCATACCCATCACGATCACGTAGCCGGCCTTCCGGCTTTGCTGTCCCGCTTCAAGCAACTCGAGGTCTTGCTTCACCCAGCTGATGCATTCAGGCTCAAGCTCGAGCCCAACTTCAAGATGCTTCAGGATGGGGACTGTTTCAAAGTGGGAAGCCTTGAGCTCCGCGCCTGGAATATGCCGGGCCATTCAGCAGGAGCATTAACTTTTGAAATTCTGAGAGGCCCGGCCAGTCCCCGTACACTTCTTTTAACCGGAGACACGTTGTTCATTCGAGACTGCGGACGAACGGATCTGCCCACAGGGAGCACGGAGCAAATGTTTGCGAGCCTACAGCGCTACCGGCAGTTTGATGACGAATCTGTGATTTTTCCCGGTCATCACTACCGATCCGAATGGTGGAGCCCTTTAAAAACGGAAATCCAAGAGAGCCCCCCATTTCAATGTAAGAGCGTCGCGGATCTCGAACGTCTGCCTTAAGCTTGAGCCGGCAAATTTATCCTATTCAGTGAGCAAGGCCTTACTCCGAAACGATTGTCAGAGAGTTCTTTAGAGAGATCTCTAGAGATCTCTGATGAAAGCACGGAGGCTTCATTCGATGGAAAAATTTCGATCCGTTTTGGCTTCTCCCTTGGCTGCCCTGAGTGTCGCAGTCGCACTTGCTTCTTCAGGGTGCAGACTCGGAAATCGTATTGTCAAGGCCACCGACCCCACTGCGATGAGTGGTTTTTATTCAACCCAAGCTAAAGCCATGACTCTTTGCGCTTTTGTTGAAGGAAAACCCCCAGGATGCTCCGCGGCTGAACTTACCCTCATCCCTGCCTCTATCCAGAGCGTTCTGACGAATCCGGTCTATGTGGCAGCAAACACCACCACCACTAAAGCTTATCTGGTTCCAAACTCCCTGGACACTTCGGCTGTTTTTGAAATGATCTTAGACCGATCTGGAAAACTAACCAGTGAACCCCTCCTGGATGACCCTGCACCTTTTTGGACAGACCCTGCTTGTATCAGTCAAATTCAAGTCCAAAAAGAAGGCATGATTCTGAAAAGTGCTGTGGCAGCACCAAGCTCCAACCCAAACTTTGCGCTCTCGGGCAGTGTGGATTTTTCTGTAGGAGTACTGACCGTCCTGGGCAGCTCCTGCTCTGCAAACCTTTCTCAAATGAAGGACTGCTACCAAAACTCGACCTTGTGCCCCGCTGGATCCCCCCAAGAACAACAGGCCGATCACCAAGCGGTGCGTTCGTTCTTAGATCCCTATATTTTGCGCGGTGCGCTTGCCATCGAGGATCTCCCAGGACTCCAAGGTTTGGGATGGCAGGTCGACTATGGACTCTAAGTTTGGCGAGTGCGCAGGGTCGTGCTAAAAACTGCCCATGCGCGTCTGCAATCAAATCGTCCTGGCCTCACTCAATCCCCACAAGTTTCTTGAATTCAGGTCGCTCCTGACTCAGCAACCCGAGCTCGAGCTTCTGTCCATAGAAGGCTTGATTCGCAACGCCACCAAGCTGGAGGATGTGGAGAATCATGACACTTACCTGGAAAACGCGATGGCCAAAGCCAGGCTTGCCAATCGAGGCTGCCACTACCCTTGCCTGGGTGATGATTCAGGTCTCGAAGTCGCTGCTCTGCAAGGGCGCCCAGGCGTTAGGACCCGCAGATACGCGATCGCCAAGGCCGGTCAATCTCAAGATCAAGCCAACATTGAAAAACTTCTCTCAGAGCTACAAGGAAAACCCACTGCGGAGCGTCAGGCGCGTTTTGTTGCAACCCTGGCCCTCGTCATCGAGGGAATCTCGATTTCAGCCACTGGCGTTCTTGAAGGCACCATTGCAGACGCACCTCGAGGAACGCATGGCTTTGGTTATGACCCGATTTTTATTCCTAAGGGATCCAACCTGACCCTTGCCGAGATGTCAGCCGGAGAAAAGAACTCCATCAGCCACAGAGGTCGAGCCCTGACCGAGCTCCTCTTGGTCGCAAGGGCTAAGGGGATTCAATTTGCCAAGCCCTGACCAAGAACCCGGGGATTCCAGAAACGAGTGTAGTACACCCACTTCAGGTGTTCCTCGAGCGTCACACGAGCACCATGGAGGCTCCGGATCCACTCTCCCGGCTCAAATGGATCCTGATAAACAGAAAGCGTTTCTAGCTCTACGGAGTGAGCCCGCGGGCTCTCCGAGGCCCTAAACGCGTTGCGAAACTGCGCATCCAGCTCAAGAACTCGAGAGAAAATCAATCTAGCCCGCTTCATGTGGTAACTGGAGGTGACCAAAAGCACCCGCCGCCAGGCTCTCTCGCGCGCGTACCCCGCAAGCCAAAGAGCATTTTCTTCGGTATTCGTGCTTTCTTTTTCAAGGACGACCTGTTCGGGTTTAAGGACAGCGACCACCCCAGGCCTGAGCTGTCGCTCCAGAGTCTTAAAGTTGGTTTGGGGGCCGACCCCAGAAAGGTAAAAAACCGGCGCCAAAGCTCCCGTCTTTTCGGCCTGCTCACGGTAGCGATTCCAAAGGTCGCCCGCTACGGCAATCCGCCCCCGGCCCCCAGCCAGCACCACAATGGCATCTACGGGCGGAAGCCGCACCCCATCCACCGTGTCATTGTAATCATAAATCCCGCCTGCTGAACTGAATCCGAGCACCAAGAGAAGAAGAAGCACCCCCAAGGTGGCCAAAAAACCACCCAAAAGCTTTCGTTTTCTTGCAGCGCGCTCCCTCATAATCAGCCTTGCAAAAGAGCCATGGTTCCTCTAGTTTGTCGACTCTTCAAAAAGATTTTGTAGCAAAGGATTCTTTTATGGCTAACTTCTGTGACTTCTGTGCAAAGGGTCCCGTGACCGGTAACTTGGTCTCTCACTCCAACATTAAGACCCGCACCCGCTGGCTTCCTAACCTTCAGCGCATGAAAGCGGTGATTAACGGCACTACCAAGACGGTTCGAGC
>JBKCVM010000033.1:0-14378 GCA_046317855.1 Oligoflexia bacterium | reverse complement strand
GCTCTGGCCGGTCTGATCAAAAAAGATTTGGGCACTCGGGGCCGTGCCCGAAGTGTTGAGTTGAAACACTCCGATTCTGAAGGTGATGCCGCTACTCACGCTCGGAGTTGGACTGGGTTGTGTGATCTGCGCACGATAAGCGACCGCACGTTCTCGATTGGAGTTCGTGCAACCCATCAAAGCGGCCCCTAAGCACAGATTGAAGGTGGCAGTCAGTTTTAAGAAATCCCAGAGGAGTGGATGTCGTGAGTTCATTGGGGCCTTCTTAATCGGGTTGAAGCACACAGACCGGAAAGGTCAGGTTGCGGTTCGATCCCCCGTTGTTGGGGTCGTCTGCGTTCACTGAAATGTCGGTGGATTTGAGCTTGTAAGACAAGCGATCGGTCACTTTGCAGTCTCCCGGCGGCGGGTTCAGTGGATCAGCCGACTGACAGGCCGAGGCAGAAGTGAATCGAAACGGAACGTAGGCAAGCTCAGGATGGTTGTCGCTTTGATCTGAACTAGCTGCTTCCATCTGCTGTTTTGAAACGAAAGTGGGCGTCACGACAAAGACATAGTCAAATCGGCTCGAAAATCCGGATCCATCTGAGCTCTGGTCAATGGGAATGCGAGGCAGTGGCCTTGCAGCCGATCCAGTTTCATGCGGAAAATTCGAGGCGCCTGCTGCCTCTAGATTGGTCGAGCTGGGCGAGGGAGTGGTGCAAAGATTGAGGCTGTCGATGGGGTTTGCTCCGCCGCAAGCGTTTCCGTTCGTGGTATCGCGAGAGGTCCAGACGTCGGTCCCCAGTGGAATTTCAATCCCCTGGGCAGTGCTGATCCCCAGATAGGCTGGATTTAAAAAGAGCCCTGAGGGGTCGGTGGTTTTTCCGGCCGCAAGCGAGGCATTGAGATCGCCTGGTTCTCCTAATTTTACGCAGCGCGCGGCGTTGGGGTCATTGCCAGCTGCAGGTAAAAGAAGAATTCTGTCCACTACGCTGGAGCCATTGGCATCTTGCAGTGTGGAGCATGAGTTCAAGTTGCAGCCGCGATAACTGGCGGAGATGCGGTTTCCGCAATCTGGAAAGTAGGGAGGGGGATCGGCCTGCAGCGATGGGACACTCATGACCTGGGTGTCGGTCTCCCAGGTACCTGGACTGCAAGAGATGACCGTGTTGCGCACTCTCTCGCTGGTCACTGCAAAACGTGCCGGAAGAGACGCCCTAAAGAGCCAGAGTTTTGCCCAGTGATATCCTGCCGGAATGGCAACATTGGAGCTCGGGCAGTTCTCACCTCCCGCGGCCGGGGTCGGGAGAACTCCAAAACCTAGGGCCGGTGCAATTCCGTCTTCGACAGTGCCATTTGCGTCTTGAATTCCGTTGGGCACGCCCGGCATGAGCGGAGCATTGATGGGGACGTTGAAGACTCCGATTTTTTTCTTAGCCAAGACAAAGGAGCTTCGATCAAAGACGCTGCCTACGGGAGGAAAAATCTGAGACGACTGGCCATCACTTCTCCGGCTGTAGAGCGTCAGATCAAGACCCAGTTTGCTTGCGCTCGTTAGATCAAGTGGACACTCCCAAAGTTTCTGATTAGCAGCAGGCTGTGAGGCGTAGAGCGCTACGGCTTTTCCTGGATTGGATGTGTAGAAGTTAAATCCAAAAGCCAACGAATCGCGCTCAGATTGAATGGGGTCGTACACTGCAGTGATCGTGCTGCCACCGCCTGCCGAGTTCGTTTCTCCAGGGTGAGAAATATAGACGTTGTTTTTGCATTGAAACCTAAACGGCGTCACGTAGTTCGAAATATCGGTCAGGCTCGTCGCAGGCGCATCAGCTCCAAATGAAAACACGACCGTGTTGGAGTAGAGATCTCCAATCGTATAGTAGAGCCGGGCCTGCAGGGTGCTCACGTCAGGGGGAAGGTTCGTGTAGGGACAGCGCACCAGGTCGCTTTCTACCAGGGTGGGGCGCTCGCCCACCGTAAAGCTGTTTCCACTGGAGTCGATGTAGCTGTAGACGCATTGGCACAGATCGGTTTGGTCCAGCGGCAATTCTTGTGGGTTGCAGAAATTGAGAAAAGTACCGTTACCTTCACCGATGAAGTCAAACTTGCCGCCCGGGTCCGATTGGCTTCGTAGAACTCGGACCAACCTAAAGGTCGTCGAAGTTCCGTTTGAGCTCTGAGAGCCTGACCCACTGGTTTGGCCCGTCCCAACAGAGTTGAGACTATTGAGTGCCGATCGGACTGAAGTATTGGTGCATGCTGAAAGTAAAACAGTTACTAAAAACGCAACAAAGCGCCTGGAGGCCTGGCTGGGTTTGGCTGTTTTAAAAGGGCTTTTAACAGCGTACTGCACGGCTTTTGATGCCCTCCTCTGTAAGAGAAGAAGCAAGAGTCGTGCGCCGAGGCCTGTTTTGGCCATGTTTCGCGGGTTTACAGTTGTCAGCCCGCAAGACAAGTGTCTCAAGTTTGGACACCTCCTAGGCCTCTTTTCGGAACATCCACCTCAAGACTTCAGTACCTGGTTGAAATCAGGGGGGAATTTTTAAGAAACCAGGCCCTCCCTGCAGGCGAAAAAAAAGTGGGCAGCGATTAAGTGTTGGGCGACCCAAGTGGGCGTATGAACAAGAGAAATTGGGTTGTGCGCCTCAAGCTTGCTGTGTCAGCGCGGACCCATGCGTTGAACAGAAACCGAGATGAGGATGGCAGATCCGGTGACTCTTTCAATTCTGATTCGATCTACGCTTGGAAACGCAGAGAGGGGCACCACGACCTGTTCTTCGCGAAGTTGCCCGTCGCGCTCAGCAAGCACAGAGAGTCGGTCCAGGACTCGGGGGTATTCTTGCGTATCAAAGAAAAATAGGTGCCTCGGCTGAAAGACCGCTTGAAGCGCGCTTCGATCCAGGTCGGTAGAGAGGAGATGAATATTGATGACAGGCTCATCGAGCTCACTTGCTGTTTTGCGCCCGGGGAGTTCAGATCCGCGGGCAAGCGGAATGTAAGTGAGTTGCAAGAGAACGTTTTCGTTGGAGCCCAGCTGGGTGCGATCGAGGTCGATGGCCACACCGCCAGAGTACTTTTTACTCAAGCTTGAATCGCTCGTGGCAAAGGGTCCGGTGCCTGCACACTGATCATCTTGCAAGACGTAGCTTCCGGTTCCGTAGCCAGTTGAAGGAATCAAAAACCCTGTCGAAAATCCAAAGCCTCCAGTAGGCGGAATCAAAGAATCAATCCGCTCTTGCGGCGGAGGAGGGGTGGCGGCGCTCCAAAGGTAGCAGGGATCTCCGCTAGACTCGTTTGCCAAGGAGGCGCTCCAGACCTCAGGGATCTGGTTGGGTGAGCTTGCTTGGGCCATGAGGGGTTGCGGGCTGGACGTATCCGTCAGAATGCCCGAGCCGCCAATGGCAAAACCACCCACCATCACGAGGCGAGAGTTCTGTGAGTCATAAAACAGCGAGTGTCCGTAGCGTGGGGCGGGAGTAGCTGGAGAGTGACTGCATGCAGGCACAGCCTGCCACTCCAGTGTCGAAGGTCTGAACTCCAAGACAAAGGGGTGACTGGATCCGTCCGCCCAGGATTGGCTTGCCTGGGTGATTTTGTCTGTTTGGGTGCCGCTTGGCCGGTAGCCTCCCGTAAGCAGGATCCGGTCGCGCTTAAAGTCGTAGGTCGCAGCACCCAGAAAAATTCCTGCGTAAAAAGTGGTGAGATCAGGCCCTGGCGGGGAGACCGGAGTCGTAGTCTTGTGCAGCCATCTCCCGGTAAACCCGTCGATGACCGTCGAGTCGCACGGGCTGTTGATGGTGGGGATGCCGGCGTCATTTCCAGATTCATTGGCGCTTTGCGGACAGTACTTCCAGACTTCTTTGAAGTAAGGTTGATAGCTTCCGTCTTTGAAGCGCCCCCCCATCAGATAGAGTTCAGGAACGCTCAGCACTGCGCCCGATTCGTCATGGGTGCGGGTGACCATGAGGCCGCCTGAGATTGGAGGCGGACTCAGGGCTTTGATTGGAACTGAGTTATTATAGGACTGTCTGCTGGTGATGTCGCTTCCGCCAATCACGCCCATGGTGTTGATTCCGCGCCCTAAAAGTTCAGCTCGGTTCCAGGCGCGGGATTCAAAATCAAAGATCTGCGTATCCCCTAGAGTAGGCGGGAGATAATGGCGCGTGGGTCCAGGGGTGGATTCAGAGTGAATGGGAGAAGCTTCAAGGCCCGTCTCGCCTCCAAAAAGAAGTGCTCGAGTTTGCTGGGTGCCATTTTGGAGTGTGACTTCATACGTAGTCATTGCGGCAAGGCGTCTTCCTGGAAAGCCGTTTACGTTCAGCCAGTGTCCAGCGCCGCCATTGGCGGTGGGATCAAACATCCAGCGATCCGAAAAAAAATCGAGTCCGTTGGGAGTCCCGCCCTCCATGAAGATGGCAAACGAGTGCGGGGCGCTTTGGGTCCCCGTTGCAGCGGTCGCATAACTCACTTCGACCATGCGGTGTGAACGGCGGGCTGTGGGACACTGGGGCCAGCAAGTCATGCCGACATCGTTGAGCTTACGCCAGCTTGCTGAAAACAGGCTGCCACTTTGGGTCAGAGTGAGCTCCCAGGTGTCTCCTCGCGTGACGGTCTGAGATTGCGGAACCATACCGCCATAGAGATAGAACTTGCGAGTGATGCGGCTGTACACCATCTGAGCATTGACAAGCGGAGGGGGCTTGGAGCTGGAAGTGACGGCGGCCTCTTGGATGCCAGCGTTCGAAGTTTTGACAAAGACCTTTTGGCCTGGAGTGGAACCCAGCGCCACTCCGGCCTCAGAAAGACCGCCAAAAAGCACAATAACAGAACTCGTGCCCCCTAAAGGGATCCCGACTGCAGACGCCATTCCAGCCCGCGCGGTCAGAGCTGATGCGGGTGTAGAGTCCACTGCGCTTTGGGGAGGGTAGAGCTGAGTGGAACTGTAAATTCTGTCATTGAATGCGCAGGGGGTGGCTTGGGTCAGTAAGTAGTTTCGGCACGAAGTGCCGCCGATAGAGAAGGCGGTTGGCGGGGAACTGTCGCCAAGTACGTGCATTGAAAATCCACCAAACCCGGGGACTTGGTTTGGAGACCCTGCGGTTGCCCCAAATCCACCACCTGCACCGCTGGTGTCACTCCAGGTGTGAATGTTGGAGGCAGTGCTTCGAATCACTCGTCCATCAAGATCAATTTCAAGCCGATTGGTGTCTTGGACGCCTCCAGAGAACGAAGGCAGTGAAGGTAAAAGCTGAGAGGCTTTGCCGACCATTCTTTTTGGGTCTGCACTCACTCGGCCCGGGGCAGGAGCAGACCAATCAAACCCACCCCAATGCACGGGGATGGAAGCGGAGATCGAGCTTCCGGTGCCAATCTCATTCATGAACACGCCCTGAACAGGGCCCGGAGCCCGTACCAAAGTCGCAAGTCCAGAGCCTGTGCTAATCAGGTTAATGCGGCCGCCGCTGTCACTGAGCTCAAACGTATTTGTACTGACTCCACTCACTGTGTAGACCGTGCCAAAGTCGGTCCCGCCTGGGGCCGTGGCATTGCCGGTAGGACTAGCATCGGCAAGAACGACTTGCTCGCCATTGCTGAGGCCATGTGAACTGTAAGTAAACGTGTCGCTTGTGGTGTTGACGCTCGTGGCAAGATTAAACGTAAGAGGCGGACGCTGCAGGGCTGAATTGCCAAAGAGGGTTTGACTCTGAAGTGTGGAGAGCCTCCGAGTATGAAAGCTCTCAATCCATTCTTTGAGGTCTCCGTCCACAAGGAGTGAGCTCGGGACTTTGAGGTGCTCAGGCGCAAAGCTTGGATCAAAAAGATACGAGTCTTGAAAGCCTAATTGTGACACCCCGCTTGTGATCAGGATTTTTTCTGATGAGAGGTCGACCGTAGGTGGGCTGGTTACAGCCATGTCGAAATCAGAATATGAAAAACCGGTAACCGGAAGGTAGCCAAAGTTGGCTCTGCCTGAGGGAGTCTTGATGGTTTGCAGGAGAGTTCCGGTAGAGGCGTCACGCTGCTCAAAAACCCTAGGAAAAACAACTGTGGGCGCTAGCGTCCATTGGCGGCTTTCAGTAGAGAAGATCCAGTTCTCGGCAGTGGGCTGGGGGCTAGAGCCGCCAAATAAAAGCAGCTCTCGCTTGCTCTCGTTGAAGGCACTGGAGGGTGCCATTTTTCCGGATGGGCGAGAGGTGGCGCCTCCTGAAAAAAGCTCCTCTCGAATGAGGTCATTCCAAACCGTACTCCCCGTAGAGTTGCCCGCATTGGGTAGAACGAGTGAATATTCAAACGGATCGATTGAGCTTGAAGTTCCTAGCGCGTTCGTTTGCCTGCCGCCGACCAATAAAATTCCACCGTCTAAAACGAGGCCAGCCGCGTCTCCTGCTGTTTGATCAAAAATGGCGCAGCGAGCAGGTTTAGAGTCGATTGAGGGACGAACCGAGCAGGACACAGCCTTGTTGCTATCTGCCTCGATGTTGGAGTTTGTCAGGTCAACGCTCACGTTCGTGATGAAGGCTGGCCGTTGAGTCTCTCCTCCGTCGAGAATGCTTGAGGGGAGCGTTGCTGTCTCACTGGTAGACGGAAAAGGCTGAAACACTCGAGCGTCCCCAGCACAGCTCTGTGAATTAGGCTGGGTCAGCGAATAGAAGGAGCTTGAGTGCAGTACGATACGGGTGCCTTGAAGGGCGCGGCGTTCTGCTACTTCTTGTCCAAGCGCGGTGGAGCTCTCAGAATTGACGCTCTGAAGGCTTTTTAGGAACGAATTGGGGTCGCCTGCGCAGCCGCCCAAAAAAAGCAGCATCGCCGCAAGTGCGGGCTTTGTAAGCGCATGCTGCTGGATGGGGTTTGAGGCGAGTGTCATCGTTAAATCCTAAAAATTGAAATCGAATAGAGCACCAGTCCCAAGCACAAGGGGGTGTTGCCCCCGCCGCTCGGATTAAGGCAGTAGCTTGAAAAGTTTCTGAGACCTCCATGGGTCAAGCCAAAGCTTCGGCTCAATTGAATGACGTTCTGCCCGCCAGTGAGCGTCGAGAGGGGAACGATGATTTGCTTGGTCTGAATCGGTCCTCCGAAAGTGAAACTCGTTGGAGCTGTGGCGGGTGTTCCGATGACTCGGCCTCCCTGAGGGGGGATGAGGGTCTGAAGCCTAATGGCGTCGTTTGAGTTTCGAGTGCGTGCGTAGAGGGTGTAGGCCTGATCAGCGCAGTCATTGCTCCATAGTGGAAGTCCAGTGTTGGTATCCACACAGTTGCCAGGGTTGGTGGGTGAGCCCAGAAGTCCGCTTGCTTGGTATTCGATGACAAGCAGCAGGTTTTCAGTGGAGCCTAAGGCTGCGGTGCTTCGGTTCAGAAAAATTTTAACAGCAACTGGATCTGAAGAAAGCCCGGTGCCTGCGATGGCCGCTCCTGCTCCGCTGGAGATGAGGTTTGCGCAATCGGCCTCACTCACTCTGTAAAAACCCACGGGCCCATTGCAGTTGAGGTTGCTGTCGAAGCCACAATCCGAATCGTTGGAGCCAGCGTTGGTTGAAGCAAAGCTTCCGCAAGCCGGGTTGAGGGCTCCGGTATTGCTTGATCCGGCTAGCGTGACGCTCACGCCAGTGAGCCAATTGGGCCTGGTCATGGAGGCGGGCGTGGCGTCGGTTGTAAAAAAGGTACTGGCTTCGTAACCCCCGGTCAGGTCCGGAGTGGTGGTGGTGCTGAGGCCCGTAACGGCAGTCGAGGCGCTGACTGCGCCAAAGCTACCGTTAGATCCCTGCTTGAAGATGATCTTCACGGACTTGGCGCCGCTGGGAATGGACTGCGCCTGCGCAGGCAAGGGTACGCCCAGCAGGCACAGGCCAACGGCGGCAATCCATGGCTGAGGCGGCCTGGCCCTGGCTAGATTCCTCTGAAGTCTTTGCTGTCGTTGCTGTCTCGGATTTTGCGAGCCGACTCTGATGCGCAAGCCCATCATTTTAATGAACCCCCCCCTCTGCCATTATACCCCAATGTCTGATCGGAAGACTCGGGGTTTACCTTAGTTCTCCTGCCAGCTGGCTCCTCAGAGTGTGCACGGCATGCGGCCAGGACCGTGTCAGGGTGGACACGCTTAATCTGCAAATCCAGGGGTTTGCGCTGGGGGCTTCAAGCGATGTCTGTCATTTTTTGCTCCGAGTCTTTGGTTTTAAAAAACCCAAGCGGAGCTATACCTTCATTGGCAAAGGGAAAAAGCGCGTGTTCGAGCCCAACCATGCACACTCTGAGGAGCCAGCTCGTAAGGTGATCCACGTCGACATGGACGCGTTCTACGCCTCCGTCGAACTGCGCGATCGCCCCGAGCTCCGCGGCCGCCCTCTCATCGTGGGCGGATCGCCCGAAAGTCGGGCCGTCGTCTGCTCGGCCTCGTACGAAGCCCGGGCGCGCGGCGTGCGTTCAGCCATGCCGTGTTCGCGCGCTGCTAGGCTTTGCCCTGATGCAGTGTTCGTGAGACCGAACTTTGAAAAGTACACTGCTGCAAGTCGCGACATCCGGGCCATTTTTCGACAAGTCACCGACCAGATCGAGCCGCTTTCACTCGACGAAGCCTACCTCGACGTCACACGCCATCACTGGGCTGTCGACCCCTCGGAGACGCGCGCCTCGCGTCTGGCTCAATGGATCTGTGCCGAGATCCGCGCGCGATTGGGCCTGAGTGCTTCGGCCGGGGTGGCGCCAAACAAGCTTGTGGCCAAGATCGCAAGCGATTTCAGAAAGCCAGGTGGCCTGACGGTAGTCGCTCCCGAACGGGTCGAGCAGTTCATGGCGCCCCTCCCAGTCGGCAGGCTCTGGGGTGTGGGCGAGAAGACTGAGAGGCGCCTCCATGAACTGGGTTATTTCTCCGTCACAGACCTTCGCAGATCCTCTGCCGAGCGTTTGGCCATGGAGCTCGGAAACTTTGGGCCCGAGCTCTATCGCCAGGCCTGGGGCATCGACCATCGTCCAGTGATCTCGCACTGGGAGGCACGGAGCCGCGGATCGGAACGCACTTTTTTGCGCGATATTCAAGACGTCGGCCGCCTGCTCGAAGTCATCGATCAGCTCTGCTCCGAGCTGGCATCGGAGGGCGAGGCGCCAAACCAGAGTGAAGACCGCGCCCGGAGCGCCGGGCCTGCGCCGCGGCTGGGGCTTCTTGAAAAGGCTGCGCGCACTGTCACGGTCAAGATTCGCTACGAAGACTTCACAACGCTTACGCGAAGCCTCACGCTCCAGGGTTCCACGCGCGATCTCGATGAAATTGCTGCGATCGCCCGCGAGCTTCTTTTTAAGAACACTGAAGTCGGAATCCGGCCGGTGCGCCTGCTGGGAGTTTCGGTGAGCGGGTTTGCAGAGTCGGGCCCGGACAGCGAGGGTCCTGAACAAGAGCTCGGCCGCCAGCTCTGGCTTCCCACGGTTCATAGAGACTGGGGTCAGTTCAAGGGAAATAGTCCATCAGGCTCTTGATCAGCCTTCGGTGCGGGCTCTCGCGCTCATAGGCCAAAAAAAGCCTCGTCTGCGCCGAACTAGAGAGCGGCTCATAAATCACTCGGCCCGACTCCACTGCCTGCGCCACCGCATGCAGCGGCAGCACCGAAGCCGCCCCCCGTGTTTCTGCAATCCACCTGGCCACCGCAGTAATGTCATTCCAGATGAATCGGTAGCGCTCCGGAGGCGGCATCTTCTGTCGGCGCACGAGCCACTGTTCCACCGGATTATCTGAAAGCGAGGGAATTCCCCATTCATAGTCTTGAAGGCGCTCGCGGCGCTCGCGTGGGTTGCGCACAATTCCCCAGCGCTCCGTGTACACCGGCTTGCACACGAAATCCGAAAGCTCCTCCTGGTGTTCGAGCACTGCTGCATCGGCCCCGCCCCGCAGCACCTCAAGCGAGATTCGCGAAAGGGGCGAGACGCGCACTTCAAACTCGAGTTCTCGAAATTCGGGGGCCACCTGCTTCCACCATGGAAGCACCATCTCACGCAAAAACAGCGGCGGGCCGACGAGCAAAAAATGACGGGGCGTGGCCGCACGGCTTCGGATGCGTTTGAGCCCCGCATCCCACGTCGTGGACACCCGTTCGGCAAGCTGCGCAAGCTCGAGCGCCTGCTCCAGCGGCTTGAGTCCGCGCGGACCGCGCCGTTCAAAAAGCAAACATCCGATCTCCTCTTCGATCGACTTCAGGCGTTTTGAAAGAGCCGACTGCGTCATGTGGAGTCTCTTTGACGCACGCCCTAGGTGCGGGTCATCTGTCAGGGTGCCAATGATCTTGAGGTGAGATATTTCCATATTGGAATAGTTATAGTCCTCGTCTTCTCTATTTTGAAAGCATCCTCTCGGGCAAACTGATGTCGTGATGAATCTCCTACGCGGACTTTTTAAGCTTGGCCTGAACCTTCTCCTGGCTTTGGCCCTGTTGATGCCGACGCCCTTTGCGACGCCCGTGCCTTTCCTTGGGTCGGCTTGGGCCGACAGCGGGGAGAGCGGGGAGCTGGATTCAACCCAGCATCAGGGGCTACAACAGCAGGACCTAAGCGAAGTCCGAAATCGGCTTAAGAAGTGTCTGGTGCGGTATCAAATCCTGAGTCCCCGAACCAAGCGCCCCGTCCGCTCCTACGTCAAGAGTCTCTGTGAAGATGTTCGTGTCGAGGGGGAGTTCGTTCGTTCTGAAGATTTTGAGGCGCGAGTGATTCCTGCAAAGGGCCAATCCGGGGCGCTTTGTGATCTCGTGATCTGGGGAACACACGGAGCCCTTTTGCTTGAGGTCACCCGACTTCCTCGAGGCTCAAGTGCCCTGGACCCTCTGGTCACAGCCCTGGGGATTGAGCGCGAACTTGAAGCTCGAAATGTGACGCGAGAGCTGGATTTTTGAACTGCCCCCAGCCCCCCAGTCCCCCAGTCCATATGAGCCGGATGCCCGCGTAGATCCAGAGCATTTGCTCAAGACTTTTTTAGCTGTGAGAGGATGTCGCCTAAGAACGACTTCACTCGAACTTCGTGCGCTTCGCGCGCGGCCTCGGTGCTGAGGTCCGGAGCCGTCTGTTGAGCTGCATCCTCGATTGACAAGAGGTTGGCCGGGATCTCTTCCATAAAACGTGAGCGAATTCTTGGAACAGGCTTTCCGTAGCGCATTCGACTTTTGGCTCGGGTCAGGACGAGTTGGTCGCGAGCACGGGTGATCCCTACGTAGCAGAGCCTGCGCTCTTCGCTCAGGTCCTGACCTTCTTCGACCGAGCGTTTGTGGGGCATGAAGCCCTCTTCCATTCCGACCATGAAAACCACCGGGTACTCGAGTCCCTTGGCGCCGTGAAGTGTGAGCAGAGTGACTTGGTTCTTGGGATCATCTTTTGAGGCCTCGGCCGCCTCTTCTGCCTTTTCTTCTTTTTCTTGGGCATCTAGCGCCATTCGAACGAGGTACTCGCGCAGCCACTGCTGGGCAGTGAGTGCCGGGTCCGCAGCTGGGTCGGAAGACTGGGGAGAACTATCTGCTGCCCCAGCATCCTCGTTCTGAAGCTCAGAGGCTTGGATCTGGCCCAACGAATGAAGCAGCTCCTCGACGTTCTCGATTCTGGCATTACAGATCACTGCATCGGTCGAGTCTTCTTCAATCACACGCCTGAGCTCAAAGAGCCGCAGAGTTTCACGTGCCCACTCAACGATGGCGGCCTGGTCGGCAGGGGTTTCTGAGAGTTTCTTTTGGCACGTCTCAATTTTTGAAACAAACTCTGCAATCGCAGCGGCCGAGCGCGGGGCAATTTCTGGGGCGCGCGCAAACGCCTCGTAAAGCGAACTCTTTGAAGCAAACGCCGCATCCGAGAGCTTGGTGAGTGAAGTCCTGCCAATTCCGTCTCCAGCCCAGAGCAGTACGCGCCTCAGTGAGGCCTCATCCTTAGGGTTCAGGATCACGCGCCAAAGTGAGAGCGTGTCCTTGACTTCTTTTCGCTCCAAGAACGAGCTTCCGCCGATCATGGCATACGGAATTTTTGCGCGCCTAAAGGCTTCTTCAAAAACTCGAGATTGGGAATTGGATCGGTAGAGGACGGCAAAATCTTTCCAGCGACGGTTTTCACGTTTGAGTCTGAGCCAAATCTCATCAGCCACGAGCTGCGCCTCGGCGCGATCGTCTTCTACGATCACTTCATGCAGCATTTCGCCCTCGCCGCGATCTGACCAAAGCGACTTGGGATGGCGCTTGGAGTTGTTCTTGATCACTCCGTTTGCAGCATTCAAGATGGTCATCTTGCTGCGGTAGTTTTGATCCAGCAAAATGACTGCAGCCTCACTAAACTGGTGCTTGAATTCGAGAATGTGCGTTGAGTCTGCACCGCGCCAGCCGTAAATCGACTGGTCGTCGTCACCGACGACGCAAAGGTTCTGGGTCTTTTGAGTCAGAAGCCTCAAGAGCTTAAATTGGGCCGGATTCGTGTCCTGATATTCGTCCACGAGCAGGTACCTAAAACGGTCATTATAATGCTTGCGCACGTCCTCAAAATTTTCGAGTAGCTCGACGGTCCTAAAAAGCAGGTCATCAAAGTCCATGCTGTTGAGTGCTTTGAGCTGTTCTTGATAGTGGCCATAGGCCGTGGCCGCTGCAATTCCGTAATCCCCAGCCAGTCGTTTGTCCGTCAAAAAGTGTTCTTGTGCCTGATCGGGAGATAAAAAGCGGTTCTTGGCTTGACCAATCTCAAAGAGCACTCGGTCGAGGTCAAATTTGCGGTCATCAATGTTGACGTTCTTGAAGATGCCTTTGAGGACGTCTTTTTGGTCCGAAGTGTCGAGGATTGAGAAATTGGGCTGAAAGCCCAGGCGCTCTCCATGAGCGCGCAGAATTCGAACACAAAGACTGTGAAATGTAGAAACAATGAGCCCGTTCGTCCGGCGCCCGGCAAGTTTTTTGACTCGTTCTTTGAGTTCGCGCGCGGCTTTATTGGTAAACGAAAGTCCAAGCACTGCGGCCGGAGGCACCCCGCGTGCAGCAATCAAGTGGGCAATGCGGCTCGCCATGGTGCTGGTTTTTCCGCTTCCTGCACCGGCAAGGACCAAGAGGGGGCCCTCGCCATGGAGAACGGCCGCTCGTTGACGGTCGTTTAAATGTGAAAGCACGGGCGAAAGATTGAAATGTGTCGAATGCGAGCTCACCGGTGCCGCTACTTTTTTCGATAAGCGGGCCCCGGGTCAAGAAAACTTATCTGAACTGTTTCACTTCGAGAAGCATCCGCTCCAGTGGACGGTTTCTGGGATCTTGGGGCGCGACATCCCGCATAAATTTTACTGAAGCTTCGACTTGCGGCCGTGCAATAGCGCTCACGAGTTCGGCAGCTGGAGTTTTGGCGCTCTTTTTCAGAAGCAGCATCGACACGCCGGCCAGATGATAGTAGGCATCCGGCGCCCTGGGGCTCACGGTGGTTTTTGCAATCAAGAGGGCTGCCAGTTCTCCCAGGGGTTCGAGTTCGGGATTTTGGGTGATTTCAGAGAGCCGGATTTCTGAGAGCCTCCGGTCTGCCCAGCTCCGCGAACCTGCCAAAGTGGGGTGCAGGCTCATGGAGCCCAGGGTCTTGAACATCATTTCAAGCTCTGGCTGAAGCCCCGGCGCCTGGCCTGAAGCCGGAAGTTCGAGCGTGAGCGCCTGGGTTTGAGCTTCTGAGCTGATCAAAACAAAACGATGCATCTGGTGGTGAGCATTGCTGGCACGCAAGTACACCCCCATCGGGCGAGACTCGTCATCCAGATTTTGGCCTTCAGAGTTTTGGACTTCAAACCAGAGCAGGTCCCATTGCTGGGCTGGCGCATGGCCTGGTCTCATTTCCTGAGTATGCCGTTCTAAGAGTCTTTGCCTGAGTCCCAGGCAAGCAAGTGAAGCCCGCACCCGGAGTGAGGGCGCCTGGAGGCAGGCTTTGATGGCGGGACGCTTGCCACGGAGTTCTTCTGGGGTGCGCGGGCCTTCTATGACGATTTGGGTTTCCGAGACAGGCAGGCGCACGACCACTCGGGCCGGAAAGCGCTCGGGCGGGCCTTTGACATACGGCAGTTCATACCAAACGGGCTCACCCTTCCAGAGCCTGGGGTAGGTGCCCACCGTGAGGTAGAACGGAAGCAAGCTCCACTGCGATTTTTCAGCAGACTTCTGGGCAGCGGGGGGCACAAACACAGGCAGGCGCAAGTCGAGTGCGGGTTTAAAGATGGGATGAAACTGGGCCACTTGCCACAGGCACTGAAAGCTTAACCCAAGTGAAAGCCCAAGCCCCAGGAGCCCCTGAAGTGGGTGTGAAAAGTGCCAGTTCTTTCGTTCAAGCGTGCCTCGAGCTTTGAAGGATTTGATTCCCCAGATTCGCTCTCCCAGGGTTCGAGAAAAGAGCTTTCGTTGAATCCAGAGTGTGATCAGGCCAAACCCGAGGCAAATC
>JBKCVM010000032.1:0-32042 GCA_046317855.1 Oligoflexia bacterium | reverse complement strand
GTCCGTTATAGACTCGCTTGGTGCCAAAACTCGAAGTGATCGAAGTCGACAGAGGCGCACCAAACTCGCCCGACCAAAGGACTTGAGGGACCGAGTTCCGGTAAATGCGTCCAACTTCTGAAGCCTCCCGGCGCATCCGCTCGAGTGCCTTGGGCGGAGGTTTGATGTGCCGGGGATCCACGGACAGCGTCTCTGAGGCATAGGCCCCTGCGACGACCGGCACTAGGACTTTGAGCTCGTGCCCCTTTGAAGTTCGGATCGCAATCGGAAATAACCCAGGCTTTTGTCCAAATGGAATTGCCACCAGCGCTTCAAAACGCTGAGACTCTTGGGTCGAATCGACTGTTTTAAAAAAATTGAAGTCAATCTTTTCAAAGCTCCCTTGAACGGAGATCGGCTCAGGGAAATCAAAAGTGAGCTCGAGTCGGACAAGCCCCCCATCCGGAACCTCGGCCGGCTGAAACCGAACCACCGGTTCTTGAGCATCGCCAGCAATCTCTACTCTGGATTCTCGGATGAAAGGAGACTGACAAGAAAGAGCCGAGCAAGACACCGCGATTAGAAAAGACGCAGTCGAAATCCATTTAAATTGCTTCAACTCGAACCTCCCCGTCGTGAAATCTCACTCTGAGTCGATTTCCAGAGACCACTTCGCCTGCGCTTCGAACGACGCGCGCAGGCTCATTGTCCTGCACTGCAATCGCATAGCCGCGTTCAAGCACTCGTAGTGGAGAGAGCGCTTCTAGCTTTCCTGCAAGCTGACCGAGCCGTGAACGACCCCGCTCGAGCCGCGCCTCCATCGCCCGCTCCATCCTCAGAGCTAGGTCATCTACGCGCTGCGACTGCTCACGAATCCGATCCCTCGGGCTCACGACACGAGCCATAATCTGCTCTAACAATTTCTTTCGCTGAGCTAAGTCCCGTTGAATTGAAATCCAGATCGAGCGCTTAGCCTCTTGCAGCCGATTGCGCACGTCCACCCAATGTCCTGACAGGATCTCTGCTGCCGCAGAAGGGGTTGGAGCCCTGAGGTCCGCAACGAAGTCCGAGATCGAAAAATCGATCTCGTGACCGACCGCAGAGATCACCGGAAGCTTTGAAGCTACGATCGAGCGAGCCAGTCCCTCATCGTTGAAGCACCAAAGATCTTCGATGCTCCCGCCCCCGCGGGCCAACACAACGACTTCTCCGAGGGAGTGTCGATTTGCCATCTCCAGGCCTCGAATGATCTGGGCGGGCGCTTGTTCGCCCTGGACCAAGGCCGGAATCACGGTAATCGCAATCTGGGGTGAGCGGCGCTTAAGAATCGTGAGCATGTCTCTGAGCGCCGCGCCTGAAGCAGAAGTGACAATCGCGATCCGCTTTGGAAACTCTGGCAGCCTCCTGCGCCGGGCCGGATCGAAGAGCCCCTCAGCAGCCAGCTTCTGCTTAAGCTGCTCAAAAGCAAGCTGCAGCGCCCCGGCTCCCAGCGGCTCCATCTGGTCCACCATGAACTGATAGTTTCCGCGTGGGGCGTAAACGCTAATCCGTCCCCTGCAAAGCACCTCAAGACCATCACTGAGCTCAAACCTCGCCGCCGAGCGCGACTTTTGTCCCCAGCCAAAAAAAGCTGCCGCAATCGTTGCCTCAGAGTCCTTGAGCGAAAAGTAGGCATGGCCGCTTGCTGCGGGGCGATAGTTACTCACTTCGCCTTTTACCCAGACTTGAGTGAAGGCTGGCTCAAGCGTGGACTTGATCCGGGCGGTGAGCTCCGAAACGGTAAACTGTTTAGTACCGAAACTGAATTCCTGCTGAGGTTTCACTGCTTCAGGGCGGCCTTCTTTGAAATAGTCTGCGAGTTCATTCGTTCAAAAACTTGGAAGGACTTCAGATAGCCTAAAGCTTGGGCTACTTGATAGTCTTCTCGAGGACTGAACTTGAAAGCTGACGAGCTGTCCTCGCCTTCTTCATCTAGGCCGCCCTTGACTGCAGACTGCGCGTTTTTTGCCCCGGAATCCCCATCAGGATGGGTCATATGCCGTTTGAGATCTTTTTCTCTCACAGAGCGAGCCTGACGCCGCACTGAAGCCAACATTTTGGAATCTAAATCTTCAAGCAACACATCTGGGGTCACCCCCTTTTCTTGAATACTCTTTCCGCTGGGCGTGTAGTAGCGCGCCACCGTCAGCTTAAGTCCCATGTCCTGCCCGAGATCCAAGATCGTCTGAACGGATCCTTTTCCAAAGGTAGGCTGGCCCAGCACGAGCGCGCGATTGTGATCTTGCAACGCGCCAGCGACGATCTCAGAGGCTGACGCTGAGCTGCCATTGACCAAAACGGCGAGTAGCAAATCCCGTCTTGCCTGACCCTTGGCTGCGTGCCGCACTTCTTTTTGATCCTTGTTACGGCCGATCGTCGAAACCACCACCCCTTCATCGATAAAAAGAGAGGTGACATCGACTGCTTGATCTAACAGACCGCCCGGATTGTACCGCAAGTCAAAGACCAAGCCCTTGAGTTTGGTTCCGCCCTCTTTTTCAGATTTACGATCCAGCTCCTCGATGGCCTTCTTGACGTCTCTTGCCGCAGTCTCATTGAAATTCGTCAAACGAACGTAACCATAACTGGACTCCAAGAGCTCGGACTTCACTGACTGAATTTTAATCAGTTCTCGAATGATCTTGATGTCATGAGTTGCAGAGCTACCCTCTTTTCCAAGAGTCAGGGTGATCGCTTGGCCCTTTTTTCCGCGCATTTTTGCAACGCCATCGGCCAGAGTCATCCCTTTAGTGGATTCTCCGTCAATCTTCAGAATGCGATCGTTTGGCTTGATCCCCGCTTTCCAAGCGGGAGTATCCTCGATGGGGGTTACTACGGTGAGGACGTTGTCTTTCATTCCGATTTCGATACCGATACCGCCAAATTTTCCGCTCGTTTCGATTTTCATGTCGCGAAACACTTCAGCGGTCAAAAAGTTGGAGTGCGGATCCAAGGTCTCAAGCATTCCCTTAATAGCACCCTGAATCAGCTGACGATTTTTGACCTCTTCAACATAGTTTTGTTCAACGAAATGAAGAACCTTCTGAAAAGTTTCAATGTTCTCGTAGCGCTCTGACTGCTTTTCACCCACCGCTGCATCCGAGACGGAGGTAAACGAAAAAACAAAAAGACCGACCAGAGCGATTTGAAATTTCATGGATTGAGGCTAAACGAACTCGCCACCCACTGCAACGGATTCACTGCAATGTTTCTTGAGCGAATCTCGAAGTAAACAGGCGTTCCAGAAGCTTCGGCATGCCCAACCAGCGCTCCGGCCTCAATGGAATCCCCTGCTTTAAGCGCAATGTCCCCCAGATGACCACTCAAGCTGTAATAGTGATCTCCGTGGTCAAGAATCAAAACTCTCCCATAGTTAGGGAGATCCCCTGCAAAAGCCACACGACCGCTTGCAACCGCCGTGACCGGCGCACCTGCTTCAGTCTGAATCTCGATCCCTTTCTTGAAAACCATGAGACGACTTCCAGGGTCCAATGATTTGCCAAATCGTCCGACAATCGTTCCTCGCACGGGCATAGGAAGCTTGCCTTGCTGCCTCCCAAAGATGCTTTCTTGCATCGCTCGCTGCACCCGGGTTTTAAGCCGATCCGCCTCTACTTGTTTCTGCAATTCACGACGAGCATTAAACTCGCCCAACATCTTTTGAACATTAGATTCTGCAAGCTTGAGCCTCCGATAGTGATCGAGCTGAGCGAGCCTGGATTGATGCTCCCGACGAATCAGATCCATTTGAATCTGCTGATTGAGCTGAAGAACTCCTTCTTGCTCTTCGATGTCCTGAAAAAGATAGGCCAGCTGCTGCTTTTCAGTCTCGATCTGCTGCTCGAGCATGCGCGCATCCTCAAGGTCCACCTTGAGCTCTTCAATTTCTCGGACGCTTGCCCTGGCTACTCCTGCCTGAACGTGACGAGTCAAAGTTTCCCAGCCTTCATTTTCACTCACAAAAACAGACTGGGCGTCGACTGCCTCACCTTCAATCATGGCAGCCCCAATCGAGCGAAGACGGGTACGCACTTGGTCTTTTTTTACTGCGATTTTCTCCCGCAAAAGTGCTCGACGCTCTTCAAGCTCCCCCACCGTTCGCTCCAGCTCTTTCATTCGCTCGCCGGCAACTTGGCGCTCCTGCTTTTGAAGTTGGAGAAGGGTCTGAATTTTTCGAATCTGACTCCTTGCCTGGTCTTGAGCTCGAGCTTGCGCTTTTTCGCCTTCAATCAGGGACTGCTGCATGGCTAGTACTTTTTGGCGGATCTCCTCTAACTGCATAGGCCTGATGGGAACTGCCCAAGCAAGGGGAGCTAAACAGAAGAACAGGCAGGCTGCGGCAAACCTCTTGTTTAATCCGAACTGGCTGAAACCCATCCCACCATGGCTCCTGCAATGAGGCTCATGAAACCCAGACAAAGACAGATCGAAAGCGCCGTGATCCCCGTTGAGGCAAAAAGTACGCTCTCACCTGAAAGCTTGAGAAGAAGCGGCCTCGCCAAAACAATGTAGGACCCACAAGCCAGTAGTGCTGCCGGTAGTCCAATCCAAACTCCGGCCAGCATTCCAGGAAGTCTCGACTGAAATTCGCTGGCGCCCCAGAGCTTGAGGGGATGATGAACTCGAGCAATGCTTGAAGCCTGAGAGCGCGCCAACGCCACCCAGCCTACAACCCAGGCCGCAAGGACCCCTATGACCAGCGCCCGAAGAAGCCATCTGAGTCCATGCACAGGGGATCGGAGCACGCGTGAATGCCCTTCAGAAGTTTGCACCGACTCGACTCCCTGCACCCCATCGAGGGCTTCCACTGCCTTGGCTCGAACTGCCGGATCCACTTCAGTTACGATCTGCAAAGCGCTAGGCAATAGGTGCTCACCTTCGTCTCCCATGTCCCTCAACTCGGCGTGGAGATCGGGGTGGTTTTTCTTGAGATGCTCAAGCACTTCGGCCTTTGAAACCAAACGCGTACGAATCTCAGTTTCTGCATAAGCCCCGAGCCTCAACCGGATCTGGTCTTCGATCGGAGCCCTCTTTTGTCCATCGGTCTGCGCAGGGGATGATTGGGCGCTGGCCAAAAAAACTGTGAAACGAGTCTCCCGCTCCACGCGCTCTGAAGCGTGACTGACCGAGCGTTCCAGATGAAGAAGAACAGCACCACTCAGCAACAGACTTGCACTCAAAAGCACCGCGCCTGCCTGGTGCGCCGGAGAATCCCGCCAAGACCTGAATGACAGTTTTAAAATCGGCACGACGAATCCTCCACCAGGATGCGCCCGCCTTTAAGCAAAGCTGTTTTTTTTCTGACCTTACGGACCATTTCACGGTCGTGGGTGGCCACGACGACTGTAGCGCCTCCCAGGTTTTCTTTCAAAAGGAGGTCTAAAATCCCCCACGCCGAGTCCGGATCTTGTGCACCCGTCGGTTCGTCCGCCAAAATAAGCTCTGGTTTGCGGGCCAGAGCCTGAGCAATGGCTACGCGCTGAGACTCCCCCCCTGATAAACAATCCGCACGAGCATCTTTTTTGTGCCCCAGACCCAATCGATCTAATACTTCAGAAATTTTTGCGCGCGCCGTTTGCCCCCCAGTGCGAGCACCGGCAAGTTGCGATGCGAGCGCAACATTTTCATAGACAGAAAGATCCCCAATGAGCTCAACCTTCTGAGGAATATGGGCAATCGCCTGGCGAATCGAGCGCAGAGTTCCCTTCGAAGCCGTCTCCAAATCGTAACCAAACAAAGCAATCGAGCCAGCGGAGGGATTCTCTTCGGTCGAAAGCATTCTCAGTAGCGTGCTCTTGCCCGTGCCCGTCCCCCCAATGACGTACAAAAATTCGCCTTTCTTCAAATCCAGCTCGACATGATCCAGGACTTTACTGGAGTGCGAGTACCATCGTGAAACGTGCTTGAGCGCTATCACCCTTCAAGGATAGCATTGCGATGTGCTTTGCCAAGCAGCCAAAGTCTTGACAGGAGCAAAACCAGGAAACTCGAATTCATGAACGAACTGGCCAAAGCGGGCGCCTTTCTTTTGACTTACTGGGTTTGGCTTTTTCTTGCCGATTTACTCGGTCTATCGATCATTACCTATGGAGCCACCTCAGGGGGCGGCGCTCTAGGAATGGGCGGCACAACGCCACGCTTCAATGAAATTGCAGACCTTTATTTCAATAACTACTGGACCGTACAGGGCTGGGCGGCACTGCTTTTCTTTCTTTTTAATTTTGGCCTCATAGTCGGAAGGCAAGCCCACTGGCCCGAACTCAGCCGGCGCAACCTGCTCAACCGATTCTTTCCGCTGGTTCTCAAGACGGTGATGGCATCTGTGGTTTGGGTCATGCTGACGCTTTGGCTCACTCCGTCGCAGTTTCTCGGTTCAGGCTTTCCAGTTGAAGAAAGCTTCTGGTCGGGCTTCAACTGCCTGGTGCGTGGCGTCGCATGGCTGGGCTGGGCCGTCGGTGAAGAGTGGGTCTTTAGAAAAGCCCTGCTCGAGCGAGTTCAAAAGGCCATACCTCAGCGCTTCTTGGCCATCCTAATCGTGACAGCGCTCTGGGTCCTGACTCGATCCTGGCACCAACACTTGGGAATGAACCAAACTCTGACCCTGATCCTCGCTGGCCTTGCCTTGGGACTTCATGCATCGCACGGCGGATCTTATCTTCAGGGAGCCGCACTGCTGGGTGGAACCACCCTAGCCTTTCAGGTTCTTTTTAGCCTGCCCGTTTTGGGCCATGAGTTCACTGGCTTTTGGATTATCAAATATCGCTCCGACTCCCTCCCCTCCCTATCCAATCACCTGCTGCATCTGGTCAGCGGGGGAGCCGGAGGCCCATTCTCAAGTTCAGTGCTGCAGCTCGGAATGATCGGCTGGCTGGTGGCAAATTCAGTTGGACGCCCCGCGCGTCGTGGCTAAGATAGCGCCATGCTCCAACACGGAATCATGGATCTCATTTCACAGTCAGGACCGATGGCAAAGCTGGTGCTCCTCATCCTTTTGGGCGCATCCATTGTTTCTTGGGCCATTATTTTTGCAAAGGTCAAGGTTCTCAAAACCTGCACTTGGGAGAACAGCGAGTTCTTGAATCTCTTCTGGAACAGCCGCAACGTGGATGACGTCTTGACTCGCGGCGAACGTTTTGAACGCTCTCCCGTGGCCCGCGTCTTTCGTAGCGGAGTCAAAGAGCTCAAAAAACTTTCAGACAAAGAACAAGACCCCCGCTCTCTTGATAATGTCGGCCGAGCCCTAGCACGATCTTCAAGTCACGAAGTGGCACAGCTCGAAAAAAACGTAAGCTGGCTGGCCACAGTGGCAAGCGCCACCCCATTCATTGGCCTTTTTGGAACAGTTTGGGGAATCATGAATTCATTTCAGAGCATTGGAGCTTCAGGCGCCGCTAACCTAGCAGTAGTTGCACCCGGAATCTCTGAAGCGCTGATCACCACTGCAATGGGGATTGCAGCGGCCGTTCCTGCAGTTGTGGCCTACAATCATATCCTGACTCAGATCAAGCGCGTGGCCATCGACATGGATGGATTTTCGCAAGATTTCTTAAACATCATTCAGCGAAACCAAATTGGCCGCGAAGCCAGTCGCGAAGGAAAGTAGTCCCATGGCAGGATCCCTCCAGCAGCCCAGCCGAAACGGAACCGCAACCGCACTGGCAGAGATCAACGTCACTCCGCTAGTAGACGTCATGCTCGTCTTGCTCATCGTATTTATGATTTCGGCTCCGCTCATGCAGCAAGGAGTCCAAGTGGATCTGCCCAAGACGACTGCGCAGACCCTGAACGAAACGAAAGAGCCGTTGGTACTGGCCATTAATAAGAATCGCCAAATCTTGATTGGCGAAAAAGCAATAGAGCCCGGCACCTTGCGCGCAAGGCTAGAAGCGATTGCCGCCGCTCGCCCTGACGTCGAAGTTTTTATACAGGCAGACCAAGGGCTTCCCTACGGCCTGATCGCCCAGGTCATGGCTGAAGTGAAGCGCGCTAAAATTCACCGGGTGGGGCTCGTCACCGATCCCTCGGCTGATAACCGCTCAAAGCTCTGAAGAACCACGAGGATCACCGATGACCCAAGAGCTCGGAATGCTCATCACGGGTGAGACCCAAAGCGAGGACAGGCGGGCCGGTCCTCGCTCGCGCCCGCCCTCTCATCTGAGCGCACCCAAACCTCAAGGTGAAGACGCTGTCGGATCCAACCTCAAGCTCTCGCTTTTTTTTCACTGTGTATTACTCGCTTTTTTTGTGCTGAAGAGCGTGGTTTTTCCGGGCACTCCAAAGCCCTACCAGCCCTCACTCCGCGTGGATCTCGTGGGACTCCCTGATCTTCTCAAAAAAGACCTCAACCCCACAGTGCCCTCATCCGCTCTCGAAACTGCTCAGCCCGAAGAAGCCGGACTCAAGGCTCCGCCGACACAAGACCTCACTCAACGCAATCGCAAGCGCATCCAGCAACTTGAGCGGATGGCCCGAGAGGAGTCTGAGCGTAAGCGCAAGATGGAGTCTGCCCTGGCCAGAATGAAGTCTCTGGCCAAAATTTCTTCAGAACCAAAGGCCGGAACTCTGTTCAAAGGAAATCAAATCTCGCGCGGGAGCTCAGTCTCGGGCGATGCCCGAGAAACTGGAGAATTCAGCTATTACGACGAAGTCAGGAGCCGATTACAGCAAAACTGGGAACTGCCCGTCTGGCTCTCTCGCCAAAACCTTTCAGCCAGGGTCGTGCTCTTCATTGACTCAAAAGGCTCAATCCGTAACTTTCGTCTGATTTTGAGCTCGGGCAACTCGCAATTTGATGAAGCGGTCAAAAAAACGGTCACCGCTTCGCAGCCATTTCCGCCCCCTCCGCGTGAGCAGGCAGCTCCTTTGCTGGTGCACGGGATCACGGTGGGCTTTCCTCTTTAATCCAGTCGCCGCTTTTCTTATAGTGACCCCATGCTCAAGCAACTCGTGATTGCATTGGCCGCAGCTTTCTCGTTTTCAACCCTGATTTCAAAGGCACTTGCCCAAGACAGTCCCTACATTGCGGTAGGCACAGCTAAACCCAAGAAAGCAGTGATCGCACTTGCTCCGATTCAGGCAGATCCTGCCGCGCGAGCGGACGCCAAGACCCTGGTCGATACGGTTGCAGCTGACCTAAAATTCATGGATCTCTTTAGATTTCTGGAGCCTGCTGCTTTCATCGAAACTCCAGGGGCCGGAATCGCACCTGGAACCTTTAAGTTTTCTGATTGGACTACTGTGGGTGCAGAGTTTTTGGCCAAAACCAGCCTCAGCCGTGCAGACGGAAGACTGCGTCTCGAGGGAGCGCTTTACGATACTTTTGGAAGCAAGCTCCTCTTTTTAAAACCCTACGTTGCTTCGACTGAAGACATCAAAGCGCTGGCGCACACTTTTGCTAACGACATCGTCAAAGCACTCACTGGTTTAACCGGCATTTTTCAAACCAAAATTGCCATGAGCTGCGACGGAGGGCGTCGCAAGGGCAACAAAGAAATCTACATGATGAACTTTGACGGGAGTGAAGCCCGACAAATCACCCGGCATAACTCGATCTCGTTTGCACCCGCTTGGCATCCCGATGGCACTCGACTGGCCTATTCGGTCTACGCCCGTCATTCAGACAACACGAAAAACATCGACTTGTATGAACTCGACTTTGCCACTCGCGCTGTGCGCCTGATTTCCAACAAGAAAGGAATCAATAGTGGCGCTGCCTACTCACCGGATGGCAGCACCATTGCTGCTACTTTGAGCTTTAGTGGAAATCCTGAAATCTATGTCGTTGAGCGCGGAGGGAACGCAAAAAGGCTCACTTCTTCTTTTGGCTTTGACGTGGATCCGACCTGGAGCCCCGACGGGTCCAAACTGGCTTTCGTTTCATCACGCAGCGGAATGCCTATGATCTACTCCATGTCATCAGACGGTTCTCAAGTGCGACGACTCACCTATGCTGGGCGCTACAATGCCACCCCGAGCTGGTCCCCTTCCAACAACAAGATCGCTTTTGCAGGATGGATCGATGGCCGCTTTGATCTGTTCATCATGAACCCAGACGGCACCGCCATTGAGCGCCTCACCAAGGACCAGGGCAACAACGAAGACCCGAGCTTCAGTCCGGATGGCAACTTCATCGTATTCAGCTCCAATCGCACGGGCACCAGCAACATTTACGTGGTCAACGTCGACGGGACTTTCACTAAGCGCTTAACGTATGGATTGGGAAATTGCGTTGCTCCCAAGTGGAGCAATCCGCCCCGCTAGGTTGTGCACGATCAGACTCCGCCCTCAGGCACTTCACGCTCCATGTCGGGGGGAAGCGAAAGGATTTGAAAATCTCGTCCGAACTCAAGCTTTCGGCGCGCGCGCAACAAGTCTCCAAGCGGAAGCTGCCTTCGAGTACTGAGCCGGCTCCAATGCACGACTTCAAGCTCACGACCGTCCATCTCTTGGGCCAATACCTGACGAATCTCAGCCCCAAACTTTTGACTTTGCTCGGAGCTGAGCACTACGGCTTGGCCATCTTCAAGGGCATCGATCACTTCATCTACATCCACGAGCCGCTCAATCGGTTTTTTGAGCGCAAGCGATAAGAGCCCCACCTCATGCCAGATATTTCTCTCGTCATCGAGCATGGAAAGACCGCGGTGCGGATTCTTCTCCGCATAGTCCCTCAGACCCCGCACGTCTCGCTCTCCGAGTGACACGGCCGCCAGATGATACCAAAAAACCACTCCCAGCGCCGCCACCACCCATTGACGTGGCCTAAACGCAGACCAGAACCAGAGTCCGGCAAGTACGCAGACCGCCAGATTGACCGTAACCGTAAAAATCCCGGCCCGCATCCCCACCCATGCCAGATAGGCAGAGACCAAACCCAGCGCAATCGCCGTGAGCCTGCGAGTCCAGCCGATGCCTCGAACCACCCGCCCTCGGGCATGCTCCGCTTCAACCCAAGCGGCCAGCAAAGCAGCAGTGGGAACCAGAACATACAAGTACGGCCCAATCCGATACGGATACAAAGTAAAGAAGAGCGCGGAAGGAACGGTGCTCGCCACGACAAAGCCCGTGAACTCACGCGAAGCACCCTGCCCACGAATCAATCGTATCAGCCCCAGCAGGGCCAAGGGCGCCCAAGGTAGGCAATAGACCAGCAGCGACTGCCAGAGCTCCCCGATCGTTCCGCCATTTCCGCCGGCCTTTGCAAGGGTCTCGCGTAAAAAGTACTGGGACACGAACGCTTCGCCATCCAGATGGTACACTGCTGCAAACCAGGTAGCTCCGAGCAGCGCGCCAAAAACAACTGCAAACCAATGGTGCGGATTCTTGAACTCACGCCACTCACGCGTGATGGCGAGATGAATCCAAAACCCCACCCCCCAGAGAGCCGAATAGAGCGGGCTCTTGGCTAAACCTCCCAGCCCAGCAACAGCCCAAGCAGCATACAAAGCCCAGGGATTGCGCAACCGCTCAAGCGGATTGCGGGCCAAGTACTCCAGCGCAAGCCACCAGCAGAGTAAGTTGATTGCAACGAGGTAGATCTCCATTTGCGCTGTGATTCCAAAAGTGGCCGTGCCCAAGCTCGCGAGCAACCACAGCCCGGCGCGCGCATGGGCTTCCTTACGCTCCGGCCAGAGGCGCGCAGCAATCGATCCCGCACAGGTCGCAGCAAGCCAAGCCAGCAGAACCGAGGGGAGCAGCGCTGCGAACATCGAAAAGCCCCACTGGCGCAAGCTTGCAATGGTTGCCCAGTACTGGAGCGGAGGCTTGTAGTAGCTGGGCTCGCCAAACAGAAGCGGAATGAGCGTGCTTCCTGCCGATTCCATTTCGATCGCAGTGCTCAGGTACACTTTCTGATCACCCGTCAGCGGAATGCTCATCCAACCGGCAAATGGCAAGTAAGCCAAAACGATGGCAGCAGTGATTTTTGCAAAAGAAACCCAGTTCAGGCGGCCCAAGTTAATTGACCCTCTCGGCCGAGAGCGTACACTCAAAAGGCCATGCAGAACACTCGAGATCCGCAAGAAAGCATTGTCGTCGTCGCCGGAGCCCGTACCCCTTTTGTGAGGGCCCGCACCGTTTTCAAGAAAATGCCCGCATCCATGCTGGGCGGAGTGGCACTGCGCGAAACGGTCGCTCGGGCGGCGATCGACCCTGCGCTCATCCCGACTCTCATCGAAGAAGTGTACTTTGGCATCGTGAGCGCGCCCGCCGAGGGCACCAACGTTTCGCGCGAGGCGCTGTTTGACTCTGGACTTCCGTCATCCATTCCCTGCACCACCATCAACCGCTACTGCGCTTCATCGGCCGAATCGGTTGCCGGCATCATGGCCAAGATCGTCTCCGGACAGATCCAGACCGGGATCGCAGGCGGCGTCGAGTCGATCAGCTCGGTGCGCGCCCTCTTCAGCCAGAAGGCCACGGATTACTTTCAGGATCTGGCCAAGGCCAAGACCGTGGGCCAGCGCCTTGCGCTCTTATCGAAGTTCAAGCCTGCGCTCCTGGCTCCGCACGCCCCCGGAATCAACGAGCCCACGACGGGCCTCTCCATGGGCCAGTCGGCCGACCTCATGGCCCGCGTGTTTGGCGTGGGGCGCGAGGAGCAGGACCGCTACGCCGTCGAAAGCCACCACAAGGCCGCGGCCGCGTGGGAATCCGGCTTCTACAAAACCCACGTCGCCGCCGTGGCCACGCCCGACTCCAAGGTCATTGACCGCGACACCGATGTACGCGGCGACACTTCGGTCGAAAAGATCGCAGGCCTCAGGCCCGCCTTCTACAAGGACGGAACCATCACTGCGGGCAACGCAAGCCCGCTGACCGACGGCGCTTCGGCCGTGATGTTGATGAAGGAATCGCGCGCGCGCGAGCTCGGACTTAAGCCCCTGGGCCGCATCCGCGGCTACGCCGCCGCCGGCGTGGACATCAAAAAAGAGCCGCTGCTGATCGGCCCGGTGTACGCCATTCCGCGCGCGCTGGCGTCGGCCGGCGTGCAGTGGAGCGACATCGACCTGCTCGAAGTGCACGAGGCCTTCGCCGCGCAGGTGCTCTCGACGGTCCGCGCGATCGAAAGTGCCAGCTTTGCCCGCGAAAAGCTCGGCCTCTCCAAGGCCATCGGCTCGGTCGACCCTTCGCGCCTGAACATCCACGGCGGCAGCATTCCGCTCGGCCACCCTTTTGGCGCCACCGGCACCCGGATGGTGCTGCAGACCCTGCACGGCCTGCGCGCCCGCAACAAGTCCTTGGGCCTCATCTCGATCTGCGCCGCAGGGGGCCTGGGCTCGGTGATGGTGGTCGAAGCCATGTAGGGTGTCGGACACCTTTTACTTAAGCGCCGCGTTAAATTCTCCAAACAGCACGGGGCAGGATCGTACGGTTTTTTCGGCCAATCCCTGGGCAAAACCAAGCTCGGCCACCATCGATATGACCCGCTTTTCCGCCTCCTTGCGGATCAACTTCAACAGGACCTCCTCGCCCCAGGCCGCCGAGTGCGGCTTGGACAGGCCATGTTCCACCAAATGTCCCAACGCCTCCTGGTCAGCCAACTCGATGTAACGAAGCACCGGAGCCGCCCCCCAATAAGCCGAACCCGGAGCAGCAAAAAAACTGCTGGCAAGAGTCGCCATTATCCTGGGGTCCTCGCGGGCCATCCATCGTTCCAGGAACTCAACCGCCTCGCGGCTAGGGCTTTGCAATCTCGCCAGATGCTTTGCCACCGCCTCTTCAAAACCCGGGTCATAGAGCGAATCCGCAAGTTCCTTCAGGACTCCAAATCGCCCCGAAAGGACCAGGTCCTCGACTCCTTTGTCGGTATTGGAGAGGATCATCCGCCATTCTGGGTGCTTCTTCATCTGGATCTTGCGATTGCTCGTGAGATCGGAGAGGTCGGGGGGAAAAAGCCCCAGCTCTGAAAGCGCAATTGAACCCGAGACCCTCCTTGGCACATTGGGTGGAGGATTGCGCGAGAGCACTTCGACAAAGTCCCGGACCATTGCCTCGAGTGTGCGGTCGCCGTTGATGGCAAGGGCGCGGAGCTCGTTTTTGAGCAGCAGTTTCTGGCCCGAGAGAGCCAGAGACATCAGGGTACGCCATTGTGCGCGCCGTCGCGCCACAGCACCAAGCACCTTCGGATCCTGCAGCGAATGGGCAAGGTCCTCCATATAGGCCTGCGCAGAAGCAGGGCTTACCAATCCATCATCCGTCAAGACGTTCGGACTATTGACTGCGCTCATCGGCTGCCATCGCCCCTCGATCCTCTCAAAATCACTCGATCGCCCCGTGTAACGAGGCATGAACTCATACCGTGCGAGGGCGTCCACGCTAGCTGTCGGATGAAGATCCGGAGCAGCCGGATTGAGCGCAGTCAGGAAAACCCTGCTCGACGGATGTTCCGAACCCACCGAACAAATCAGATGGGACTTCAGTGAAAACCCGGAGCGCCCGGTGATCCGCTGGCCAATTTCTCGCGAGATGCTGCCCACAAAGCCGGTGTCTACGATGAGCATCTTTTTGCCGGCCATCAGCGCGGCTTTTGTGATTCCCTCCTGGGCGAGGTACTCCAGCAAGTGCGGGCTGTGCGCACTGGCTCGTGAGACATTCAGCAGGTGAAGTCGTGCAGCAAGAGAAGGCTCATCGCGAGCGGCAAGCAGCGCGGCATCGTAGAGCAGCTCGGCATCACGAGCCACGAAGTAAATGTCATGGTCGGGATAAAGCTCGAGGAGCTGAGCCACGGCCTCGATTTGTCCGCGCTTCAGGCGCTCCCAACTCGTGCCCAGCTCCGGATGAGCCCGCGGCACCACCTGCCTAATATCCGGCCGCACCGAGTACGGCTCCATCGGCCCGCCCTGAGCCCAGCAAAGCTGCGCGAGTGCCATCAGAGCAGCCCAGGGTGTTGGACACCTTTTACTTAAGCGCCGCGTCATATCTCAATCCTGCAGCACGCCTTCGTTAACGATCTGCGAGAACACGCGACTCGACAATTCCGAATGCGCCTCCTTGAACCAGTAGTCGAGCCTGCCGCTCGAAACCTCTTCGCCAAAGAACGCCCTGAAGTCCGAAAGCTGGACGGGATCAAATCTTTGAAAATAAAAGCCGTCGTCTGCCCGGACGGCCCCAACCGCCAGCAAAATAGCCCCAAGCAGCCCGGACACCACGCCCAGCAAAGGGGCCGGCCTATAAAGGATTCGGCGCATCACCAACTTTTCGGTGTTGGACACCTTTTACTTAAGCGCCGCGTCATTTACATTTAAGATATTGATATTGTTAATATTTAGTAGGTTTCTACTCCAGATTAGGCCTTTCCACCCCCCTCTTGCGCTAGCTAGATAAAAAAGATAGGGTGCCCATCGCCTGACTTTATTGATCAGGCAATTTTAGCGCGCAAGCGAGGTAAAAGTTTCATGGGTCCGGATGCAGACACCCTGAAAAAACAGGCCAGCCGCCTCAAGCTCCTCAACGAGCTTTCGACCCAGCTGCAGGACCTCCTGCAGAGCGAGTCGTTCTATCAGGAAGTCATCAACCTGATTCAGTCCCGCTTCCATTTTTTCACCATCAGCATCTGGAGCGTCCCCCCCGATTCAACCGGCACAGCCCGGCTCGAAGCGCAGGCCGGCGCTCACAGCGCGCACATCAAGATCGGGTACCTGCTGCGTACCGCCTCGAACTCCGGTGCCATTGGGATCGTGGGGCAAGTCATCCGCACCCGCTCAAGCTACCTCTCCAACGACCTTTCTGCCGACCCCCACTACACCAATGCTTCGCTTCCCGTGATCTCCCAGAGCGAACTCGCAGTACCGATCCTCAAGGACTCCCGCCTTGTCGCCGTGATCAACGTTGAGTCAGACCAGAGCAACGCCTTCGACCCCGAAGACGTCATCATGCTCGAGGCAGTGGCCGGACAGTTGGCTGTCGCCATTGCTAACCAAAAGCTCTACTCCGAATCGCGCGAGTTTGGGCGCCGCCTCCAACAGGCCGTGGACGAGAAATCAGAGGAACTCAGAAAAGCCCACGCCCGCATCCTCGAACAGCAGACCGAGCAGCAACTCCTCCTCAAGAACGAAAACAAAGGCCTAAAAATCCTGGTGCAGTCTGAAGCCCGCAGCGGTTTTGATGTGATCGGCACGAGCCCGGCGCTGCAGAGCCTCGTGGCCATGGTCGACAAGATCGCCCCGACCCAGGCCACTGTGCTCATTCAAGGCGAGAGCGGCACAGGTAAGGAGCTCATCGCACGAAAGCTCCACTTTCAGAGCCACCGTTCCGACAGGCCCTACGTAGTGGTCAACTGCGGAGCGCTGCAAGAGTCACTGCTCGAAAGCGAGCTCTTTGGCCACGAAAAGGGTTCCTTCACGGGAGCTGTTGCGCAAAAGATAGGCCTCTGCGAAATGGCCCACCAGGGAACACTCTTTCTGGACGAAATTGGCGAGCTCTCACTTCCCATTCAGGCAAAACTCCTCAGATTCTTGCAAGAAGGTGAGTTTTACCGCGTAGGAGGCAAGCACCCCATCCATGTCGATGTGCGAGTGGTGAGCGCCACCAACCGTGACCTCGAAAAAGAAGTCCAAGGCGGGCGCTTTCGCGAGGACCTGTTTTACCGCCTCAACACGATCACTCTCCGAATGCCGCCACTCCGTAAGCGGGCGGAGGACATTCCACAGCTGATCCAACATTTTCTTCAAGACCCGCGGCGCAAGGACCCCCGGAGCCCAAAGGCCGCTCCCTACAAGATTGATCCCCGGGTACTTGAGGCCCTCCAGGCCTATTCATGGCCCGGAAACATCCGCGAGCTTCAAAATACAATCGAAAGACTCAAGATTCTTTCGGAGCGTAACGAAATCCGATTCGAAGACCTGCCGCCCAACATGAAGGGCCACACCCCCTCGGAGCCCATTCTTGCTCATACTCCCGGCCTTCGGCGTTCGAACGACCTACCCCCGGGCCAGCGAACGCTTGAGGAAGTCGAGCGCGAGCACATCCTTCGCACGCTGGCCGCCCACGAGGGCAACAAAACTCGGGCCGCCCAGTCACTTGGAATCACAATCAAGACTCTCTACAACAAGCTCAACCGCTACGAACGGGCACCCTCTGAGCTTGCAGAGGGATAGGCACCCAAGTTAGGAGAATCCATCTATGACTAAAAAGAAAGTCGCCCCAGCAGCCAAGTCCGACAAATCCCCCCCCGCATCAGGCAAGTCTGCCAAGGGAACAAAGGCCGCGGCAAAAAACGACGATCCTGTCGCAGCCGCCCGTGCCGCTGAAGCAAACGGCGATGCCGAAGAAGTGGATGAGGACGAAGCAGCGGCAGCCAGTGGTGGCGGCGGCGGCGGCGGCGGAAACGCTGCAGCCCTTGCTGCAGCCGGCTCAGGTGAGATGTCTGCGTCGTTTAAGAACTTCCGACATCACCCGGACATGGAAAACTTCTACCGCTTCATTCACGAAAACGACTTGCGTCATGAGGCTCTGGCTATTCTGAATACGCTTCGCAAAGAGCGTGCTCTCGACAAAGCCAACAAGAAATCCGGCGCTCGAAAGTAAGCGAACTGCCCTTCGGCGGTCCTGAGATGGTCCTAGGTGATCGCCGCTCCACATGCTAGCCTGGGGAGGTTCTTTGTTTAGCTTCTTCAGAGTCTGCGGGTAATAGTACTCATATCCTCTAGAGCGGCGCCCAAGCCAAAAAGGCACCTTTAGGAGGTTCATATGGGTAAGAAACTGTACGTTGGAAATCTTCCGTTCTCTGCAACCGACCAGTCGCTTGGCGACACGTTTGCCCAATACGGAAAAGTTGAATCAGCCAAGATCATCACGGACCGGGACACCGGCCGCAGCAAGGGTTTTGGATTCGTAGAAATGGGGACTGATGTCGAAGCTTCGGCTGCCATCTCGCGCCTAAACGGCGCTGATCTCGACGGCCGCACTCTCACGGTCAACGAGGCTAAGCCCATGGCTCCGCGCGAAAATCGCGGCGGTGGCTTTGGCGGAGGCAGAAATCGCTACTGATTTCTAAAAGATTGATTCATAGCTGGGAAATAGGCCATGCTCTGTTTAGCCTATTTCCCAGTGATCAAAACCCCATCAAAGAGAGCACTCCCCATCCAACACTCCAATCCTCAAGGCCCATCAGACTCCTCCAAACTTCAGCCCGAAAAGGTGCTTCCCAAGGGCCATACTCGCTGTTTTCAGTGCCGAAAGCCTGCTCTAACCCGCGAAGGGCGATGGCAAGACCAAGACCGCCGCCAGGTTTTTCTGTGTAAGGCCTGCGGCCTCAACTGACGGGACGAAGCACAGACCCAAGATCACCATAAGCTCGTAAGTTCTTAAAATTAAACATATTTTTATTCTTGACAAAAACAGTAGTTCTTTAGGTTATACTTTAGGGTGCTACAGTGGTGTGGATATCACTCAAGTGTGACGCGGTGTTCTAGCGGAGTTTCCGTGAGGAGTTTCTGTAAAGAGTCGAACCTCGGTTTCCGATGGTTAACTAGGAGTGAGACTCATGTGTCCGCGTGCGGTACGTCTGTGGAGCCCTCTCCGAGGGCTATCGATCTCAGCTAAAGGAGCGGCTCGCGCTGCAATCCTTCTGGGATCTTTTCTGACGTCTGCTTGTGAAAGCCAAGGCTTCAGCTTTCTTGAAACGATTTCTAAAGAAGATTCAACTCCCGAGTGCGCAATCACCGCTCAGGTCCCAGAGCCAGCAGCTCCAGGGGCAGAGTACGATGTCAAAGTTTCTGGTGCCGCTGGCAACCTCTCCACTCTTCTTGTGGGCACTTCTGCAGCAGGGTGCGACGTCCAGTTCAAGCTCAATGGCAACCCGGTCACTTCTTCAGGCGTATCGTTGATTCTTGATCCCGTGGATATGATTCCAGGCCTCAATACAGTCGAGGCCACCTCCGGAGCGGTCACCGTCAGCTGGAATGTCTTTAAGAACACGCTTCCTGAGTGCGTAGCCCAAGTGCCCGCAGCCACCGGGCTGAACCTCAGCCCTGGCAACACAGCCAACCTCACTGCAAACGGAACCGATGCCAACAATGATCCGCTTGAGTTTTCTTGGCGCCTCAATGGCATCTCAGTGACAGCGCCGATACTGAGTACCTTCAGCGGGCCGTCCTCCAGCCTCGCCCTGTTCACTCCCTCCTCAGGCCAGCTTGGTCCCAACACCATAGACATGCGGATCTCAGATGGCACCGACACTGTGAGCTGTACTTGGAATGTCTCAGTCAATAGCGACTGTGTGATTACAAGCACCACTCCCACGACGACAGTTGAGTCTCCGACTTCTGTCCGCGTAGCCTCTGCAACAGGAACGGTCACCAACTTCCAAGCACTTGCCCCTTTGGGTTGCAACCACAGTTGGAAGCTCAACAATCAGGCGCTTCCGGCTGCAAACGGGTCTGCAACTCTAGCCCTGGCCTCTTCAAGTCTCGATGCGGGCTCAAACATCTTAGAGGTCCGAGTTGGCAATGGCGCCAGCAGCAGCACGGTCACATGGACAGTGGTAAAAAACACACCACCCACGTGCGCCAGTCAATCACCGAGCTCTGTAGGTACCACAATCGGAGTAGGAGCATCTCCTTTGACTCTTGCTGCTGAAGCAAGCGATGCCAACCCAAGCGACACGTTGAGCTTTAGCTGGAAACGAAATGGCGTGGCTGTCTCAAGCCCCATGTTCACCGTAGTCCCATCGGGCAGCACTGCATCCACTGCTACTTTTACGCCGGATTCTTCGGCTGTCGGAACCAATGCGATTCGTGCGGACATTTTTGACGGCTACGATACCAGCAGCTGCGCATGGACGATTCAAGTCATGCCAGTCTGCGCAGTGAGCGCCTCTAGCCCTGGAGCGTCCTCACTTAAAATTGCCTATACCGAGAGCACGAGCCAAACTTTTGTGGCCACCCCCAACGATCCGTCTTGTACGGTATCCTGGCGCATCAATGGATCAGTGGTCACCGGGGTCACGGGCCCACTTCTCACCGTTACTTCGAATCAGTTAGGAACTGGCCCACCTAACACGGTGGAGGCAGTATTGACCAACGGCTTTGCCACAGCAAATCGGACCTGGTCTGTGGTCCGCAACACACCGCCCAGTTGCGATAAGTCCCCTGTAGGCACTGTCAGCATGGGGGTGGGTGGTACTCAAGACCTCACGGCCACAGTCACAAACTCAGATAGCGACCCATTGACCTTCACATGGTCACGAAACGGAAGCGCATTAAATCCAGGGCACTTCAATGTCTCTACGAGCGGCAACACTTCGGTCGCAACCTTTATGCCGACCCCCTCGTACATTGGGACCAACTCCATCGCTACGAGCGTCTCGGACGGCTATGACTCCGCCTCGTGCACTTGGTCAGTCAATGTGGCCAATAACTGTGCGATCACGACTTCTTTTCCAGCCACGACCACTTACAAAGTCTCTGCTGTCCCTACAACTGCGCATGTTTTTGGAGTCATTCCAAGCGATGGCGCATGTGCGGTCACTTGGACGTTGAATGGCGGACCCCTCCCGCCTGGTCCGCTTGCCAATATTACTTCAGGTGACCTCATCACTTCAGGCTCTGCCAACCCCAACGTTCTGATCGCCACCTTGACCAACGCCTCCGGCAGCACCTCAAGAACTTGGAACGTCATTAAAAACCAAGCTCCAGCCTGCAGCTCACTCAACTCCCCGGTCACTTCAGTGGCTCCGGCCATGAACTACGGGACCACGGCTACATTTTCTGGAACGGCGACGGATCCAGATGGTGACTCACTCTCGAGCATGACGTGGCAATTCAATGGCACTCCAAGCTCTCTTCTCTTTAATCCTGTGAACCGCGTCAGCAACACGTCGACCACCACTTTTAATCCGACAGTGAGCCAAGTGGGCAATCTGCAAAACATCGGTGTGGTCTTTGGCGATGGCTACGATGAAGGGTCCTGTTCATGGACAGTAGAAATTCGCAACCCCAATACGGTAGAAATCCTATCCTGCACACCTGCAAACAGCGTTGGATCGCCAGTGGTGGTCACCTCGACTGGGGTCGGCTCTACTCAAACGCTCACTGTGGTGGCAAGCAACGCAAGTGGATTTACATGGACTCGAAACGGGAGTGGCATCTCCGGTACCACCCCAACGATGGACGTGAGCTCTTCTGGTCTGTCATCTGGAGTCTATACTTACAGAGCCATCGCAAGCGATGCCCAGGGCAACTCTGATTTCTGCGATTATTATGTAAAGATTAACTCTCCTCCCCAAATCTCTACTGTGAACCCTAGTGTCGGAACCTACAAAGTGAACTACGGCGACACCTTAAGCTTTGCCGTCAGCGCCACTGACAATAACAATGATTCACTGACTTACACTTGGACTTTAAATGGAGCCCCAAACTCAACACTCACTTCGGGATCCTCCACTTCCACTTTCTCACCCAACTACTCAGATGCCCTTCTAGGCACCAACACCGTCACTGTCACCGTTTCTGACGGCGCTGAGACCGCTACTCGAAGTTGGACCGTAGAAGTCAACCAGTTCTCAACTGCCTGTAACACTCTCTATAACTCTCCGGTGCTCACTCATGGCGGAAAGATCTGCAGTCTGGTTGGGGTTCCTGGTGCGGGAGAAGGACTGCAAGCAGCTAGTCCGCTTGCGGACCAAACTTTGGTCAGAATCAAACCCTATTACATGAGTGACGATGGTTCAGGAAATCTGTTCTTTAGTGATGGCTTGTCACACGTGGTTGGATTCTTAAATCGCTCCAACGCCGCTGTGACTCGATTTGATCGCACGGTCGGCCCTGGTGAGTTGATCTACGTGATGGGAATCGGAGCCGACGGACTCACTATCGACGGAGTGACTGGCAGAGAGTTCAAGTTAAACACTCCCTTGGGTGTAGCTTACGACTCCACTGCTGGAGCGCTCTATGTTGCTGACTACAATCAGCACCGCGTCGTGAGGCTTTCAAGTAATGGAGTGGCAACGACGGTGATCGGCTCGACAGCCGGCACCTGGGCCGGTAACTCGGCTACTTTTAATACCGATGGCAACTCAGGAACCTATCAGTCGCTAGCCGACCAAGGGCACTCGTGCGCTCATCCAGTGGGACTCACTGTTGTGAACGACACTACAGTCATGCCCAATCGGCGCTGGCTCTATGTTGCTTGCGCCCACCCCGGCAGTAGCTCTGGATCCATAAAGAGAATGGATATTGATCCCTCAAGTGCGCAGTATGGCAGAGTATGGATTGCAGTAGGCAGAACTTCAAGCGGCGTCATCCAACAAGGAAACTACGACGGCACGATGGGCTCTACTGGAGAAGCCATGGTGAACGAGCCTTGGGGCCTGACGAGTGATCCTTCAGGCAATATCTATTGGATTGAGAGAAACTCAGCGCGCCTGAGAATGGCAACTACGGGTGGACAACCCATGACCTTCTTTGGAGGCACCGGGCAAGTCACTCAAAACCTCACGATCTCTGCAGTCGATTTTTCCACGACTACACCCCTGAGCAGTGGCTCCATCACCCATCAAGCTTACTCAACCAGCGGAGCTTCCAATCGAGTCTTGTTGCACGGGACGGGCTCAGTCCTGGCTTCAGCTTGTCACTTCAACACCGCTCAGATTGCCGATGGGTCGAGCGTTCCGGTAGCGGTGGCTTCAAATACGAATATCACGCTTGCAGCTTCAGGTGGCGGTGCAGGTGCATTCTTTTCAGACTCAAGCTGCACTACCGCCATTCCGAGTAATATCGTCACGGTGCCTTCCGGCCGCTCACAGGTGGGCTTCTTTTATCGAAATCCAACTGCTACTGCGAGCGCAACCATCACTGCAAGTTCGACAGGACTGACCAATGGCACGATCTCGCCTGCGGTCATGGCCTCAACAGGAACAGCAACCCGTCTATCTATTGCAGGACCTACTCGGTCGCGCCACGTCGAGTGCACACGGTATAGCGTATCCCTACTGAACGGAAGTAACCAGATTTCGACCTTTACGAGTAACCGCACTGTCAGACTCGTTCACAACGCAATCGGCACCTTTTATTCAGATGCAAACTGCTCCACTGACCCAATCTATACTCTGACCATTCCAGCAGGTCAGGCGAGTGGCACATTCTATTATGCTCCGATCGTAAGAGCACTCCCTAATCAAGTCGTCTCCCTATCCGGAGGAACCGCAAACAACACCATCTCTCCCGCAAGTGGATCACAAGCAGGGGGCCTCAGCATGTTCCGCCTCCCCAGAGGCCTGGCGCTCCATCAGGACTCCAGTGGAAACATTCTAGGATTTTTTGTCACCAATTCTGACATGCACCGGATCCACTACATCAACAACACTGCCTCTTCTATCACCTTAGGCGGAACTACGATGGGCGGCTACCAGGCGGGCATCGTGGTTGGCACTGGCACAGCAGGATACAATGGAGAGACTGTCGGTAATCTTGCGCGCATCAACTTCCCCCACGGTCTATACTCCAGACCGGGCGGCTCTGAGCTTTTGGTTGCTGACTTCGATAATAACAGACTCAGAAATTTAAACATCTCAGTGAACTCAGGTAGTCTGGACTCTTTCTTGGGGGCCGGCAGATCTCGCTCCGGGCATTTAGGCGATACGCCGACTCCTGCAACCCAGGTCTACCTCAATCAACCCAGCCAAATTACAATTGATAACACCAGTCGCACCCTGTACGTCGCCGACTCAGCAAACAACCGCGTTCGTTCAGTGAGCCTACTCACAGGTGAAGTAAACACTGCACTGGGTAGAACTTACACTGTTCCAAATATCGACGATAACGAGCTGCCAACTAATGCCACCATTCAAGCGCCCCGGGGCCTTGCCATCATGTCTAGCGGCAACGCTCGCTTTCTGGTCTATGCAGACAATCCCCTCACCACAACCATTAACGTCCCTTGCTTAGTGAGAGCATTGAACCTGACACCAGCGATAGCTGGCGCAACCGCTACTCCTCTTTTTGGCATCAACATGAATCCATCCCGTGTTTACACAGTGGCCGGAGATTTCGTAAAAGGGTGTTACGCTTGGAACTCAAACTCACCCAGTGCCGCCAATGTGGCGGGTACTCCTGGAATTCAAAATAAACTCTACAACCCTGAAGGCATCGCCAGTGACGGCCAAAATCTCTACATTTCTAATCACTCTGACCACTGCATCTTAAAAATGAACTCAGCTGGCAATATTAGCCAAGTGGCCGGAATTTGCGGTACTGCGGGCGCGACAGGGACACCTGCCTCGTCTTCAATTTTCCAAATCACCAACCCGACGGCAATTGCGGTGGACCCACTCTTTGCAGCAAACGGAAATTTCTTTTTCATTGACCGAGTCAGCCAAAATCCAACTCGAGTCAACTACGTGAACTGTCGCAGCACTTCTGTACAAATTGGTGCGACCACAGTTGTTGGAGCCACAGCACCCAACTGCCAAGTGGCTACGATCTGGAATACCGGATCACTTGCTGCCTCGCCTTTTGGAGCAGCTTACGGCTTGGCGGCATTTGATACACAGATCTGTATTGCTGCAGGTCAGCCTGGAAATGCTAACCAGGGAGCGCACAATGTGAGCTGCTATAATCGCAGTAGTGCTTTGTCACCTCAGACTCTCAGAGTGGGTGCCTTCGAAGGCGGCAATCCACTGTTTCGAGGCGGTGCTCCTCTCGGCAGCGAGCAAGAAGGAGCACAGGCCACGTCCTCATTTCTCAATGGACCGTACGGACTAGCGTTTGATGCTGATGGAAATCTCTATATTTCTGAGCGCAACAATCACATCGTGCGCATGGTGAGACGCTGGTGGTGAGGCAACAGCTTCTAAAACGACTGGCTTTGGTGCTTTGCTTTACGGCAACCCTCGCACTGGCGTTGTGGGCTTATCAGAGCCAGCTTTCAAAAAGCGCCTTGGCGCCCGTTGAGCTTCAGCAATCAAAGCTCGAGCAAGCTCTCAGCGAGATACTTCAAGCCTATGAAGACAGAGCTTTGCTTCTTGAACGCTGGATCGGCAAAGAAGCTTTTTCAAAAAAGCTTTTTTCTTTACCTAGAATCATGAAGACTCAGGATGAGTTTGAGCTCTTTGAAATGGGTCAAAATCAAATCAATCAGGTCTTGGCAGAAGCCTTGAGAACGACACCCCAAGCAAGCTTACGAGCAGCAAGGATTCAAGAGTTGATTCCAATCGAAGAACGTATCAATCGGTATAGAGCCCAATACAGGGAACTCTACAACGAAATCAGCCAATCGGGTGCTCAGAACTTGCCCCCTAGACTGCCTGAACCACCGACGAAGTAGCGGGTGAGCTCGACCCAAGAAGTCTTGGAAAGTCCCTTAAGTGTGAAATTTCAAAGGGCGTCAAAAGAGCCTTCAATCCTGCAATTTGAGCGGCCTCGCGCTTTTCACTGAGCCCTCCCACTAAGACTACACTGCCATCCAACCTCACCTCTCCAGTCGCCGCAATATTGAGCAACGGCTGGCGCCCCAGCCTCAGCCGATAGATGTTGATAAATGCTAGAGCAGCAGCCAGTCCGGCAGAACGGACTTCTCCAATTTTGAAGTCCGTCGTCTTGAAGTCGATCAAATAATCAAATGTCTCCAATGGTCGCAGTTCCGGAAAAGTGTGTCCCAAAGCAGCGACGGCATTTTTAAAAACTGGGATCAACAAGGAGTGACTGGGATTGGTTACCGTGACTCTGCCACTCCCCCCCGCTTCAGCACGCATCTCGAATTCAACCAAGCGCCCTCCCCCACCGGAGCTTACGCCCGCCAACATGCCGGTGGTGAGGAGGGTCGACGATCGAACCCGGTCATGACGAACTCTGAAAATTGCAATTTTGAGAGCAAGACTCCTCAAGGTCTCATCCACTAAAGATTGCAGATCCCGATCAAGGAAGGATTCTGGCTCGTCCAACACAAGAAACCGAACCTCATCGTCCCAACTCAAAAAAGCCCGCGACCAGCTCAGTAGCACCCTCTCCCCACTCGAAGGGCTAGCAGTACCCCGCTCTGCCCACTTTCGAGCCAGATCACTGAACGCCCCATTCCATGAATCAATGATATTATCGGGCAAAACAGAACTCAGCCTAGACTTTAACTGACGACCATACTCGACGCCCCAGCCTTCAAACCCCGGATAAAGGTTCGAAAGAAACCCAGACTGACCGGGAACAAGCTGCGCCTCACGATCGATCACCCTTGTCCTTCCAAATAGGAGCCTCTTCATCTGCTCCAGCGCCTGCACCGACCAACCCTCCGCATCGTCCCTGAGTCCCATAAGACTCTGAATCAGAGTGCTCTTACCGCTGCCATTCTTGCCTGAAATTTCATAAATCCCAGGAGCACTTCCGATCGTTGCACTGGATCCGTCACGAAGCACAAACGAGACGGGACCAATGTTCGTCCACGGCGCCATTTGCCCCCGAACGACTCCGGCACTTAAGAATTCAAGATCGGACCTAATCGAAGTTTCTAGCGAGATTCTACGAACACGAAGCCCCAGTGCACTCCGCATAGCCTGGACGGCCTGAATCAAATAGTCTGTGAGTGCAAACCAGAGCACTGCCTGGGCAAGAGAGATCCTACCCAAAATTCCGAGATAGAGGATCCCTGACATTCCAAAAATATAGGGCCAGTCTGCAAAGACTGATCCCCAGATCTCTCGTTTCCAAAAAAGCCAAGCATGACGCTTAAGTGGCAAGACGATTTGGTCTCCCACCCGCTCAGTCCATTGAGAGTATTGTTCAGGCGTTTTCTGCCAGCTGGAGTTCCACCAAAGTTCATTTGAAGAACCCAGAAAGAACTTGAACCAACTCCCGGCAGAAAGACGGCTGTCTTGAGATGCCTGGGCACTGCGCAAGTACTCCCGACGATAGACCCGTGCACCTGCAAAAATAAAGACTGTCAAAACCCCTAGCCACAAGAGTGCCCAATACAGTCTCTGGTTAAATGCCTGATAGATAAAGAAGGCAAAAACTATTACTGAAAAGCAGATCCCTTGAATCTCATTCAACTTCACCTCGGCCCATTGAGGCACCCGATCCAGCAGCAAGCTACTCAAGCGGTGATCCTCGTGGTGAAGCCTACGCAAATACAGATGAGGCATCACTTGACTCCAGCAAGCACGCAACGCGTGTACGGCATGCAGTTTACGAACAGCGTCCCGAGTTCCGGAGACCCATGTCGCCAGGAGTCTACTACCCAAAAAAACCCCTAACCATGCAAGCACGACCGATCCGTCCGAGCCAAAGCTAGCTACGACTTTGGCCTGTGCCACCACACCCAGTAAACCCAAAGTGGTCACACATAACGAGAGCCCACTGATTAAAAAAACCGAGAGTCGAGTCTGACCACGATCAGCCCACATTGGCGCTCCGATCCACGATTCTACCGATCCCATGCCACATCATTTTTCTGGCCTCATTGGGGTCATCGCAATGACGCGCAAAATATCCCCATCCAGGAGAGGGATTTGCCTCAAGAAAGAACCAGCGGTTCTCGTCATCTATCAACCAGTCCACGCCAACTAAAGAGTTCTTCTCTTCATCAGCAATCGCTCTATTCATTTGGCGACTCTCGGCATCTAAGTTCTGCACCAGCCTGAAACGAGGAGCGTGTGGCCCGTACCGATAGTCCGTTGAATCTTTGGTGCTTGAAAGCTCCATGTGGACCAAATCTTCACCCAAAAAAACATGAGTTCGAGCGTCGTTTCCAGCGATTCGCTCCTGAAAGAGTACAGGGACAGAGGCAAGCGAACCTGCCTCCCAGCCCCCAAAAATAGAATCGTCAACAACGATAGATCTGATTCCTGAAAGCGACTTGACGATCTTGCCACTCAAACTGGTGCGTCTCAGCCCCTTTAAAATGGTAGAGGCGGGATGGAGCAGCCGAGCTCCATCTCTTGCAGCACGGTCGATATGCTTAATGAGCTGCTCCATCTTGGAGCCATTTAAGTAGTTACTCGATGGCCTAGGAACCACAACCTGCTCAGTCAAATTCAGCAGATCCACGAGCTGTCCGAGAAGCTTTTTTTGGTTCGACGCATTTTCAATCTGACATCCCCGATCAAAAATGAATCTTGGAGCAATCACTTGCCCACTCAAATGAAACGAAATTCTTCCAGCCTGAAAGGAGAAATCCCAATTGGCTTGGAGGTCCTCGTAGAAAAGGACCGCAATCTTAAGCCCTTTCTGCAGCAACGCCTCCTGCAATGAGACATACGTTCGATCGCTCTTGCCACATAAAATGAGCGCCTCTACCTGTCGAGCCATCAGCTTCTCGGTAAACGAGCCTTCACCTCCGCCCAGTTGCTCCAAGTAAGCAAAAGGAGAGGAGTCGTTATGTTCGAGCGTCATCAGGCGCTCGCCGACTCGAATAAAGTCGACATCTACCAGGTCTACACCGAGGAGGCGGCTCGAAGTTTTGGCAGCAAAAATGGCGTCCTCATCAGCTTCGATGCAGCGATACGATACTGGAGAGCCTAGTGTGCGATAATCCAAAGCTTCAGAACGCACCTCTATGGCCATCGCCGACCCAGTGGGTGCATGGTAAACAAGCTTAAATTCAGTACCCTCAATTTTTTTCTGTAACAGGACGGGAACCGAAAGCCGACTCCGGACCGTTGCGACCGCCTCTGCTCCTTGGACAGTGACTCGGCTTGGTCCAACAGACTTCAAAACCCAGCCGCTCTGAATTTTTGCCCGGGTCGGACTATTGGTGACTAGGGTAGGCGGAGCTGACGAACCAAAATCGATCAGCTGCGTTGCCTTCTCTGCGATTGAGAGTTCCGGGTCCGATCGAAAAATGAATCTGTCGCCGTAAAGCAGCCTGAGTAGAACAAATACTTCTTCAGTCTCGCGCAAACAGTGACTCGGAAACCGCGTATAGAGCTCCAACTCCTCTACTGATAGTTTGACTGACCCCACGATGAGAGCGGCTGTTTCATTGGATACCTCCAGGTGCCACTCCTCTCCAAGATCCTGCCAATCTAGAAAGTGATCAAAATACTTTGCTAACTGGAGCGCCTGCCCGTCAGCACGGGTACCAATATAAACCCGAGAACTCATGGTGAGCCCACCAATGCCAGGAGCGCAGTCATTCCAAGCTCCGCAGTCCTCAACTCACCCCCTCGATCAGCTGATTTTGAAACCTCCATCAGATCAGCCCCCACGACTCGAAAATGCTTACGAATAAAATTGAGAGATCGCATCAAGTCGCGAGGGATCATGCCAAGTGCTGAAGGATGCCCTGTCGCGGGTGCAAATGGCGCAGACAGACAGTCAATGTCCATCGAGACATACACTGGACTACCGAGCGGGATCGACGACAGAAATTCTAGAGGGTCACTGTGGTGAAAGTCTTGATCAGTGAAGATCTTACTCGATCGCTGCAGATACTCCCTCATCGCGCCTGCCGATGCTGAGGGGATTGTCTGGTAGTTACGAACACCCATCTGATAGAGTTTCGTGTCGGGAGCTCCGGTTAGAACATGAGACATGAAGTTACTATGAACCGGAGGATCTAACAGAAAAGACTGCCCGGAACTTTGTGCGTAGGGGCTAGCCCAAACCTGAAGATCAAGATGCGAGTCAAAATGAATCACGCTCAGTGGGGCGCCAACTCGCTTTCGAGCACTTAAAATTGCGGGCAGAGAAAAAGTGTGATCGCCTCCCAAGAGCATCACTGGAACATGGTCAGGCAGCGATTCAATCACCTGAGAAACCGACGAGAGCCAGTCATCGATGCCCGCCCGCTCTAGGAAGATATCGCCGATGTCAAAGTACTTGCCCGATCCCAACGGAAAAGAGCCATCCCGAATCGAATAGAGCCCGCCCGGACAGTCCGACCTAAAAAGTAAGGAGCGAGTTCTGTCACGAATGATCTCAGGGCCCGATGCAGCCCCGGGCTTAGATGACCCGAGATCGCATGGAACCCCTAGAAAAACCCAATCCGCATCTTCAGGAACAGCGCTTGGGCGAGCTACAGTGGACTTAAAGATTCCTCCTCGAGCCATTCGGACAGGGTGGTTTCTATTATGATGAGCGCGCTCATTCTGGAGGGACTCCTCAGGCACAAGAAAACCCCTCTTCTGCAGCTCTTTTGAAAGCAACAGAAGATACGCCGAATCCCAATCCTGCGCCGGAGTGTCCGGAGTTCCAAGGACTCTTGGCAAAAGGGATCTGAGCACCGAGGGCGCGTGTAAGCGTTCTTGCGTACAAGAATGATAGAGTCCAGTCTCTGATTCGAGAGCCATTTTACTGAACTGAAGCACCACTCACCCCTTTCCTAAGAAAATCTTCTTGAACGAGCCAGTCACCCAATCAGGCAACGGAAAGTCGACACCCTCGTCAAAAAGAATCGCTGCAAGTAACCGTCGTCGCTCACGATCATTCGAAATCGCCCGATAAAATCGCTGCTTCAAATCGTAATCGCTTCCAGTATTCAGCAGAGTTCCCGCTACAACAGGGCGGTGGCTCGGGGGGATAAATGTCCGCTTTAGCCCTTGTTCTACGTTCTCCACGCCTGAAACCCCTCCCTCAACCACTCCAAAAGAAATGGAAATTTCTCGAGCGTTCTGAATTGTTTTGAGGCCATCCCAAAGACAATCTCTTGATTGGATCGAAAAAACAGGACCTCCTGTAGGCCCTGCCCAAGCACCCGAGCTACGTCATTAGCGCGGCGCTCGATCGTTGGATCCAAGACTCGCGCGCCACCCAACGCATCAACGAGAATGGTTCTTCCGAAGGCACAAATCGCAATCACCGGATCGCCAGCGGGACGCTCATAATGAAATCGTGCTTCTTCAGAACCCTGACCAGAATCCGAGTCCTTGGGTTTCCATGAATAGAAAGAATAGAAGTCCCCGCGGATCCAGCCGGGAGCGCTGCAGCCACTTGAGCTGTAAGAAAAGCGGGGAACTGAAAGGCCCAGCTCCTTTGAAACCTTGGACCACTGATAAGGCATCGGAAATTGATTGCCAGCAATGCCGTAGGGCCCTGGGCGATCTGTCGCATGCTTAAAGCAACCCACAGCAAACCGAACGTAAGCTGTGAATTCAGACCGAGCAAACTCTTGATCTTCGGAATGAAAGGACTGAAACCAAGACTCTTTGATAGAAACCACTCTATTAATCAGACAGGCCCGCTCGTGATTGGTCACCTTACTGAAGGACGCATGAGTCCACTCAAGACTCGCCCGGCCGTCCACAATCTGATCAAAAATTTCAACCTCGTCGAGCAGCTGTTTAACTGGCAGAGAGACTCCAACCAGATCCTTCAGAGCTTGAACCACGGGATCGGTCTCGTCGCTATAGAGTAGGATGTATTGACTCTGTTGACTCATCAGGCATCGGATGCTTTTTTAAAAGAGGGCCGGCCCACACACGGAACCGGCCCTCTCGTTAGCTTCCCCTCTCAGTTTACAGATGGATCATTCCGGCTTGAACCATGAGACTCAGACTCTCCTTCGAAGAGTCCTTCAGATTCTTGTACACTGCCGTTGCTCCTGCTTGGTTCTCGGTCCTCACCGGGACCAGGCCTGGAACAGTGGAAAAGATACTGCCCGCCAGGACTACGCTCTTCACCTCAGAAAATGCCTTGAATGCTTTTGCTGAATTTTTGAGGGTCATGTTGCCCGCCTTCAGGGCAACATCAACTGCTGTGGAGCTTCCCACCCTGATCGAGATGTGATGACCCCGTTGGCAGTTGTCCGGATGCGTGACTTTCACCATACCGGCTGACTCATGAACCTCTGATTCAGAGGCACACTCTGCCGACTTGACTACCTTCACTTCTGGCTTTGAAAGCTCCGGAACGATTTCGATCGAAACGCTTCCTTTGTCGACCTGAATGTTCATCGTTGAGCCCGCCTGCACAAGCGCCGGCAGCCCAAAAGCCACCAGAGCCAAAAAAGTTCTCTTACTGATTCTCATTGTTGCTCCTTAAAAATCGAAAACGCTGGGATTGGCCTCAACTTCGTCGGCAAAAGCGTTTCCGCCATCCCGGTCTCGATCTCGATCGCGGTCCCGATCTCGTTCTCGATTCGAGACCACACCAAAATCC
>JBKCVM010000031.1:0-2697 GCA_046317855.1 Oligoflexia bacterium | reverse complement strand
GATCGAATGAACGGTCGCAGCTTGAGTAACCGAGGGAGTGCCAGAAATTGCACAGGTTGTCTGGTTTAAGCTCAGGCCCGTTGGGAGTGCTGGAGTGGCTACGCAGCTTGTGATGGCTCCGCCGGTATTGTTTGGGGTTTGGGTAGTGATGGCAGAGTTTCTGGTTCCAGTCAGAGTGCTTGGGCTAAACGAGATGACAGGAATGATGTCGTTTACAGTAATCGTGACGGTTTCAGAATCGCTACCCGACTCTCCCGTAGCAGTGATCGTATAAGTTGTGCTGGCTTGGAGAGTGCTCGGGGTTCCTGAGATTTCGCAAGTCAGAGGATCGATGGACACCCCAGCTGGGAGAGCAGGAGTGACTTCGCATAGAAGAATGTCAGACCCTGTGTTCGAAAAGAGAATCGATCCGAGTGCAAGATTGATAGTTCCGGACCTGCTCGAGGGAGAGGGGGTGATATCGGGTGAGCCGGGAGGTAGGGAGTCGTCATTGTCGCCTGAGTCACTGGTAGAAGTAATTTTGCTCAGTAGAGCGGTGGGATCCAGTGCATCAAGTGAAAGCGCACAGCCCTGTGAGGCTAAGCTCAGTGACAAGCCGGCAACGCTCAGAAGAGGACGCAGAGAAAACATTCCTTTTACGCACCGCATAAATATCATCCATTGAATCATCTCTCTTTGAGGGATGTTTCGATAGATGTGTCAAATGGGACTGTTTTGAGCCGGTTTTGTTAAGCGGCGGTAGATAATAGGGGGGTGCTGGGCTTAGTAGCCATTGTCCGAGTAGCCGTGCAGAGTCACGTCATCCACCATTCCGCCTGTGGCAAAATTGCAGCTTGAACTGCTGAGTGCTCCGTGACCTTGGTAGGCTCCAATGTTTGGAGCATAGACGCAGATTTCTCCGGTCTCGCACAATCCATTCCAATTTCCGGTGGGTAGCCCAGTGATCGGAGAACGAGCGCTCAGTTCTTGAGCACTGATCAGGAATCTTTCACCATACGCAGTTGTGCCATATTCATCTCCGTCTGTGGGGCAGGCTACGCCATCAGCAAATGGTGCAGTTCCTCGAATGTCGGTCTCAGAGGCGAGCAAGCTAAAGTCAAAGAGCGCTGCAGTATCAGAACCGGTCAAAATACCAAGGATTGCAGCGCTTGGAAAAGTGCCGTTTCTGATCCAACCTCGGAGATCATTTTCAAAGCTGACCCAAATGTCTCCAATCAGTGAGGCAAAGGTTGCAGTTCCTGATGCACTCTCGGCAGAGTTCTCGGAGTCGGCGGATTTTCCAACGAAGCTCGCGGTAAAGTCACTGATTGTGGGTGCGGTTCCATCAGGTTCACCGACGGGACAAAGTGTATCGCAACTAGGATCAGTGAACAGATCGCTGCTCGATGCAAGAATGCGAGCGCAGGAATCGTTCAGTCTGACTGGAGAAATACCAACTGTGCATCGTCCACCTGAACCGATCACGAGACTTCCTTCGAAGAAAAGACCATCTGAGTCTGAATTTAGGACGATGTGCTCTGGCGAGCTTAGGTTTGCATTATTGGCTGCTAGATGGGTCACCCAGCCTTCAGTGGTCGTTTCAAAAACAAGACCAGAACTGTTGTTGATGAGCGCGGTGTTTGAAATCCAGGTTGAATCTCCGGCCACTGAAAAAGCCCCGTACTTGCCAGGAAGACCGGTGATGGATTGGGTTGAGTTTGAGGAGTGGTTGGCCAACGTCAGTTGATGAAAAGTGTTTGCCACACTAGAGCTACCCACTCGGATCCCTGCTTCTGAACCCACCACTAGCCCACCTACAAAAGCGTTATTGTTTGAAAGGCTGATCTGAATGCCGGTGGTCTTCGAATTAAAGAGCCTGAAATTCTTAAATGAGTTGTGATGGGAGTTATTCAGCGCAATACCCCACATACCAGCGTAAGAGCTCTGGAAGTCTTCAATAAGGCTGTAGAGCATGTCTTTACCAAATAAACCGACTCCAGAAGTGTTTCTGAGAGTATCAGCTACTCTTGACTGAGAGATGTGAAGCTTCTGGGTATACCTTACTAGAATTCCATGCGGAGCCTCGGTCCAGTTGCCGTCCCAATCGATGTCAAGGATTGTTGCTCGGTGGATTCGGTGCATGCTCGAGCCTGAGCCTGCATTTGGACCGGCAATCAGGATGCCCGTACCGGCCGCATGCCCAGTTCCTGAATCGCCATCAAATCGCCCCTCGACCCACAGAAATTTTTGATTTCCCGCGCAGACAATCGCCCGGTAGGTCCCCGGACCGACGTTTGCAGAGCCATCTTCGTCGCAATTGCCATCACTGGCGGTCCCTCCATAGGTTTCAGGCGAGTCATACTGCAGAGTTGCACTTCCAATTGTAACGACCGAAATCTTGTCGGCCTCGATACTGAACCCGTTTGTGGTTCCGCTGGCTGTGAGTGTGTAGATGGTTCCCGCAACTGCGAGAATTTGTGGTTCCCGTCCTTGACTGATAGCCGGCAGAGGTTCGACCGAATTGTTCCACCAACTCGTGCTCGAGGCGCTTGTTCTGAGGGTGCAGCCTGATGAAGTTTTAGTGACAGAGACTGAGTTTGCTGCAAATGCAGCGCCTGTAGACGGATTAATGAGATCAGCAAGGCCTTTTCCTTGCTTGAGACCAGTTGAAAAGAAGTAGGCGTCTGATGCGCCGTTGTCGTTGCACTGCCAATCAAA
>JBKCVM010000030.1:0-4783 GCA_046317855.1 Oligoflexia bacterium | reverse complement strand
ACAGGGTGAGTTGAAGGACCATTCATTTGATCCACTTTTTTCAATCAACCACACGTTTGCGATGCTCAGGGCCAACATTGCCCGGCTCGTGCGCAAAACTTGGGTAACGACAAAAAAAGCCCCCGTGCTCGAGCAAATGCTCTGGATCTACGCAGGTTTCCATAACCTCGAGCTCATTACTCAGGGATCATAGAGGCTGGGGGCAGTTTACTTTTTTCGGTTGGCCTTCATCCAGTCCGCGATCGGGACAAGCTGGCTTGGGGGTAAATTTCCACCCTCGAGATAGGCCCATGTTTCGGCGAACATTTCTTCGCCACCCAGTTTGGCAGCCTGAGAGATGAACTCCGGACCGTTCAGCGCTTCGGTTGCGAGTTCGGGCTGCGAGATGAGGGCGCTCTCAAGAAACAATTCAAAAGTTTCACCATTGCGGTAGGTCCAGATCGGACCGAGTAGGGTTTGTTCGGCGGACCAGCCCGTGAGCTGGTTAAAGCGGGTTTTCAGCGCTGGGCGCGCCTGTTGGATGGCGTGGGCCAATTCGTGAGCGAGGCGGGATTCCAATTTTGGAGCATTGGGTTCTTTTTCGGTTCGGATCTGGATCAGACGAAGGTGGGGATCGTATCGTGCCCCCAGGCGCTCTGCATGGGCGCTAGGCCCTTTCCACTGGTCGACAATTTCGATGATCTGGAGCTGGTCAAAAGTGATCCCCCACGCTTTGGCTCGAAGAATCCACTCATAGCTCGCTACTAGATTCTCGATTGTCGGGACGGCACTTGGAGAAGAAATCCACAGTATTCCAGTCTTTTGCCAGAGAATCGCTTGCAGTCGGCCCGCTTCTGGATCGGCCCAGTCCACGGAGTCCGGCACTCGATCGAAATCAGAGTCGACACCCTGAATTTTTGGATCCTCGGGTGCAGCATCAATTTTATCGTGGACAAGGTCGCCGTCTCGGTCCCAATCCAGAGCGTCCACCACGCCGTCGCGGTCCAGGTCTCGGACCCATTCGATGGAGCGGTCCGGATCCTGACGGCTCGCTGGCGCCGCCGACACTGAACTCAAAGTACCAAGAATCCCAAGTGTAAGTGCTGAAAAGGGAGCCAAAAAACTCATAAAAACCCCACGGGGCGGCACTATCTAAAACAATGCATCCTGTCAATTCTCGGTACTGGCAGGGTCTTTGCTTGGGTGCACCCCACCATGTTGGGTTGGAATCTTTTGGGTTGGGTGACGACGTGGATCTTGGCTCTTTGGGGGTTAAGCCTCTGGGTTCCCGAAATCAAGCAGTTCTTGCCTCAAAAAGACGCTCGACTTGAGCCCGCTAAGCTCCTCCTAAAGGATCTTCGTGAGTGTTTGGTCTCAGGTGAGCTCCCGTCTGAGGACCAGTGGAGCCAAGTCTCGGCCATTCCAGATCCATGGGGGGGATTGATTCAAGAGAGTTTAGAGGAGCTCCGTGAAAGCGGACTCCCAGTAGTCCCCACCCTCGAGCGCCTTCAGGTGCTTTTGGGTGAGCAGATTTCTGCTGGGGCTCAGGCGCGTGCCAGAACGGCGCAGGCTTGGGGGCAGGCCCTGGTGTGTGGAAGCTTTGTTCCGCTCGTTGCTGCTGTTCTTTATGTCCTTTTGCCCGGCGTTTCTGAATGGGGTGCCCTTTGGTGGATGATCACTGGAGCTGCTTGTTTAATGAGCCTGGGGGCGATGCTTTGGATTTTGCGTCTTTGCGAGAGTGCGCGTTGGGCGGGGCTCAGTGCGACCGAGAGGCTCTGGTGGCCTTCGATTCTTTGCTTTGGAGAGCGCATGCTTGCGTCTCTCAGGGCAGGCTCGCCGCCTGATCTAGCGTGGAGCGGGGCACTGCCGCAGCTGTCGGTGCAAGCTTCTCGATTGGTTTTGTGCTGGGGAGCTGACTTTTGGAGCCCAAGACCTTTGGGTGAACTTTCCACAGGAATGAAAGGGGTTTTAGAGCAATGGGGACAGCAGCTTCGGGAGGCGCTTCAGCGGAGCGTGGTAGAAGGCAGGCCGTGTGCCGAACGACTCGAGTCGAGTCTTGTGTCGCTCAAACAGGATTGGATGGCACGAGTAGAAAGGGAGCTTGGACTGCTCGGGACTCGGGCGCTTCAGCCGCTTTTTCTACTCGTCGCTCCGGCAGTCCTAGGAGTGCTTGGTCTAGGAGTATTCTTGGGGGTCACGAGCGGCGCAACCAGCTAAGAAACTGGGCAGCCCTCGGAGCGGGCATTTTGGTGCTGCTGATCGGGAGCGGCGTGCCCCGATTTTTTCAATAAATCGCGTCAATAAATCGTGATCGATTCGGGCTTTTCGAGTTGGGTCTGCTCCAGCCAGGTTGAGCGCAGCGACCTAAAGTGGCCTTGGGGCTTTCCATGCGAGAGTACCAAAATCTCGAGATCAGCCAGGCGAGTGCTTGTTCGATAAAAAGCGGCTCCGTGTACGTCCTCGCATCTCAGAGTGACCCAGTCCTTGGGTTCAGCTGAAATTCTTCCGCGCATTTCTAGGCCGCTCTTTTCAGTTCTAAAGGTCCATCCTCCCCTTCCATCCTCAGACATAGAGGAGCGAATGGCTTGCCAAAGTGAAAAAGGCAGCGCGGACTGGAGCGATTCAAATGCGCAGATCCGCGTGAGGGTCGGAAAAATTTGCATTCCAAACCGTTGGGGGGTTGCGCTGAGCCCGTCCGCAAGTTGCGGGGGAGCTCCTGCTGCATCCGTCAGAGTCTGAGAATGAAAGCAGACCGAGGGAGAAACTCGGGGGGCTTCTCCCCTTAAATGGACGGAGGCCAGCGCAGGGTCTTCGGCAGAGCTCCATTTAAACTCCCCCAGGCTCCAGCTCCCCTGAACACTCGTTTGCGTTGCTAGGGTTTGGTGCTCGACCCAGCCTGGAAGCGGACAAAATCGCAGATCGACTCCCCCGCTCAGAGAGAGGTCCCAAAAAAAATCACCATCTGTTGTGCGCACTCGTCCTCGAAAACGAGAGGCTTGCGGAGTGCGCTCATGTGAAACGGAATCGATGTTCCAATCTTTTTGAAACAGATCGGCAGGATCTTGGAGGGTTTCTAGGAAAGGAAGTTGAGCGCGGATCACTTTTCGAAGAGGGGATCCAGTGGCTCGGTCTCTTTTTTCTAAAATCGCAGTGAACTCGGTGCGACGGACAAACCCGTTAGCACTCCTGACGACGGTGAACTCAAAGCTACACGTAGAGGCATGAGTTTGGGCGTGAGTCGGACCAGCTTCACGAGACTGGGACTGAGACAGCACGTTGACCAGCAGCGAGTGATGGAGCGCGGGCAAGGGTTTTTTCATAAGGACGATGCTTAGAGTTGTGCCACAGGTGACTGGGGTCAGTCCACTGCTGCAGAGCCGCTTCTGAGTTCAGGCTTCTGAGAACCAACACACCTGACTCTATTCCACAAACTTGCGCGATCTCTCGAATTCTACGGGAGCCATCGTCTCCACGTTCTACTTGAGCAACCCACTGGATTCCGGAGGCGATCCATTCTCGGATGACAGCAATCGAGAGCCCTTCTGTGCCCGAGAGTAACGCAAGAGTTTCAACTCTTCTCAGTGCATCGCGAGGTGAGTTTGCGTGGAGTGTGGCAATGCCGCCTGAGTGTCCTGTGTTGAGCGCTTGGAGAAGGTCCATGACCTCGGCTCCTCGGCACTCGCCTAAAACCAGGCGATCTGGTCTCATTCGAAGTGCTTGGCGCAACAGGGTGCGGAGCGTCACCTCGCCGAAACCGTCGGCATTGGGGGGTCTAGCTTGAAGCGAAACAAAATGCGCGTGTGAGGGTTGGAGTTCGGGAGTGTCTTCGAGGGCGATGATTCGCTCTGAACTGCTGACTTGCGAGAGTAGATCGGCAGCTAGAGTGGTTTTTCCGCTCCCGGTTCCGCCTGCGATGAGAATGCTCTCTCCCTTTTTGAAGGCGCCTGCGAGGCAGTCAAAAGAGAGCGAGCTTTCTGTCCAGCGGGACGTTGTGGATCCCGGTAGTTGTGGGTTGGCCAGGCGCCTAATGGAGATCAGCATTTTTGTGTCACTGATGGGCGGAAAAACAACATGAACACGAAACCGACGCCCTTCGTGGGTCCAGGCAGCGTCGGCAAACGGTGCGCGGGCGTCCCAACTTCTTCCAGCACGAGCCAAAACATCGAGGACCCAGGCTTTCAGTTCTGCACTGTCCAGCGTACCCGAATTCAGAATCGAGAGACCGGCGCCCCGATCAATGAAAGTTGAGCTCCCGTTGATGCAGATATCCGTTGCCTTGGGGTCTTCGAGCGCAGAGAGCAGTGGTGCTGGTATTTTCATGGGTGAGCGCCCAGTTCTCTGGTGAGGCCAGTGGGTAGATAGTCTCGGATCTCGTCACGAACCGGAGAACTGGAGTTTTTTGGAGGAGGTGCAACCTCGCCCTGTTGCAGTTGAGGTTGCGGCGGCGGTGGTGGCGATCGCAGTGGAAGCAGAATTGCAACCAACTCGGACTGCTCTTCGGTGTCGTCATGGCTGCCAAAAAGTCTCCCGATCAGAGGAATGCGCGATAAGAATGGGACTCCTTGACTGGCGCTTGCGGTCCGTGACTGAAAGAGTCCCGATAGAAAGAGTGAGGCACCCAGGGCTGCGTCTACTTGAGTGTGTAGTCGACTGGATTGGAGAGCAGGAAGGGTAGGGCTTCCGTTGGCGCGGTCGATGTCACTGACTTCTGATGAAATCTCGAGTCGCACTTGGTCGCCTGAAAGTTCGAGGGCTTTGAGTTTGAGGCTCAGTCCATACGGCTTCCATTGAACCTGTGCAAAGC
>JBKCVM010000029.1:0-17177 GCA_046317855.1 Oligoflexia bacterium | reverse complement strand
TCCTGCCTCAGGGTCTGCGACGATCAAGATGCGAAACCTTCCGGCACCGTTATCGAAGGGATCTACGACCGCCACCGTTCCGGCAAAAGTCCCCACAGCCACCGACGGCCACCCACTGAATTGAAGCGCAGGCCAGCCCTCAAACTGAATTCGGGCCTTTCGGCCCGGAAAGATCAAAGGCACGTCATTACCCGAAACCCAAACTTCAATTGCCCTTTGATCTGTCTGAGGGATCAAAACGCCCAGGGCCTCGCCCGCCTTGAAAACAGGGCCTCCCTCCGGAACCAAAATACGCTGAATGGTTCCGTCCCGCGGAGCTACCACTGTTTGCGCGCCTTGGCGCGAAAGTCGAACCTGCATCCGAGCCACTTCTGCTGCGGCAGAGGCTCGATCTGCTTGAATTCGGTTCAATTCAATCTCGGCAAGCTCCACGGACCGCTGCGAACTTAATCCCTGCTCAAAAAGACTTCGCTGACGCTCAAGATTGCTCTGCGCTGCAGTTCTAGCAACTTCAAGAGATCTCAAACGACCTTGGGATGCCGCGAGCTCCTCTCTCAGGCGCTCCATAATCTGAGGATCAATATCGCTCACGTTGACGAGTGGATCGCCTTTTTTGACTGTGGCCCCCTCAAGGACATGCCAACGAGTCACGCGGCCATCCACAGGTGCATCGATGTTCTGGACCCGCTCACTCGGGACATACGCTACTACTTTTCCTGTTCCAAAGGCGCTCTGCTGCCATGGGAGCACCACCATGCATATCGCAAGCAAGCCTATAAACGCCGCGACTAGAATGGTCATACTCCGCCAGGCATGAGGCAAAATCACTCGACGAACCGAAGTGAGATGATGGAAGCGCTCCTCCACTCCAAACTCGATTTCATCTCTATGCACGGCGAACCTCCCCGCCTGACAGCTCATAGCTTTGATCAAACAGTTTCATCACCGGAGCAGTAGCAGAGTCCGAGTCTGCAAAAACAACGATCGTACAATGAGGCAGTGACGAAAAAAATCTGCCTAGAAAAACCTCTGGCGGTTGTCCCTGGGTGGGGCTCTGCAGCCAGTCTGAATTCTTATCAATGAGTAGAAGGCTTGGACGCGCCAGTTGAGCTCTTGCAAGCATCAGACGCCTTGCCTGCGAATTAGCCAGTGGAGCCCCGTTGGAGCTCATCGAAGCCTTCAAGCCATCGCGGAGCTCAGAAACAGTGCTCAGAAGCCCAGTGGCAGAGAGCGCAGAATCGATCTCGGATAACGGCCGATCCCCAATTCCAAGGAGCAAATTCTCTTCGATCGTACCATCGATCAGCTCGAGATCTTGCACCAGTCTGGCGTGATTCTTAATCTCTAGAGCAGAAAGGTACCGAGCATCCTGTCCCTGGAGTAGCACCTGGCCAGAGTCTGCCGTGACGGCACCGTAAAGTAGAGAGGCAAGTAAACTTTTGCCAGACCCCCCAGAACCCCGAATCAGTACTCGAGATCCCGCCTGGATTTTCAGAGAAACTTTAGAGAGTCCCCTGCCCGTCGACAAATCTCGGAGGGACGCATCCTTGAGCTCAATCATCCAAGGCTCTTGTGCCCGCTCAAGCGCTCGTCCTTCAGACTCCTCCGCTGGCAGATCCAAAATGTTTTGAAGCTTATTGAGGCCGGCCACGACGTCATAAAACGCTTCAAACTGCTTTCCCATTTTTGCGACGCTGTAGAGTACACCCGTCACAATCAGCTCCGCTGCGACCAGTTGACCTAGGGAGAGCTCTTTTCGAATGACGAGCCATCCACCAAAGCCCAGGAGCACACAGCTCGAAACGGCCTGAAGCCCAAAAGTGCCGACCGTTTGCGCAAAGACTTTTCTAAAGTGGGATTTGCGGGCATCCAGCCAAACGCCTGCCATTATATCCGCCCGCTCAAGGGCCTGACGATTTCCTGAGCTGGACCCCAAAGCAAGCGGGAGTCGAGCCATCTCTTCGAGCCACGCTGCCATGGCGTACTTAGCAGACGACTCTCGCACTGCCGTTTGAATTGCCCCACGACCTAGGACCAGGCAAATCACTCCGATGCAACCCATGAGAATGATCCCGTAGGCCAAAAGAAACGGATGATAAAAGGCAAGCAGTACTAGCCCAAGAGCTGCCTGGAGCACCAGGCCCAGCCCCTCCAAAAGGAGAAAAGCCAGGGCCTTTTGGACGAGAAAAATATCAAAGAACCGATTGACGATCTCTTGTACGTTTTGGGAGCGGCGCGCTTCACGCGTCAAATGAGGAAGCCGCGAAGCGATGAGCATGGAATATCGGACAAAGATCCGGCGCTGAAGCATTTCAGAGGCGAGCGTCTGCAGGACCTTCAACGCCGCCGAAGCCGATAGGCACAGCAGCAGTACCAGCGTGAGAATAAAAATGGGCTGCAGGACGGTCCCAAACGCCACCGTATTGACCAATGACTGAACCGCTACGGGTAGAGCCAAAGATAACAGTCCGACGCCAATCGAATGGACTAAAATAATCCAAAGTGCCGGACGCTCAACATCCAAAAAATGCCACAGCGGCTTAAGATAAGACTGCCCAGAGCCCTTTGGTTGCCCCATGCTTCAGTGTTACTTCAAATTTTAAAAAGAATCTAATCGTAGCCGTCCGCCCGTTGGGGCTTTCCGCGGGTGCCCCACGGGTTTTCTGCACGCCCGAGGGTGGACCCGGAGGACGAGCCACTCAAGACGTCCCGGGGAGTGGTGCCCAGCGGAAACTCAAAAGCCGAGCTGTTCTTGATCTCTGACCTCGTCTCCAGACCGAGTTGCCCCATTTGCCCCATTTGCCCCATTTGCCAAGGATCCGGCTCGTGGGCTTCATGCGAGGCCTGGACGGTCGCTACGACCCAGACTGTAAGCCAGAACCCCACCGCATGCACGACCAACCAAAAGCGCAAAATCCTCACCCTAAAAGAGTGAAGCAAGATTAGCGCCTTCTACTCGACCAAATGAGCTTGAGAAGAAAATAGCCGCTCAACGCAAGCAAGACCACAGAGAGCAGCGGGTACGGACCCACCCGATGCCCCTCCGGGCTCTGAAGACCGACCATCCCAGCAAGAGAAAGCCCCACGACCAGCAGAGTCTGACTCTGCCGCTTAGAGTGGGACTCCATTTGATCCCGGATTTCGATGAGCTCGGGAACCCGAACATCCAATGCAAAGTCGTTGGCGGCTAGCTTGCGCATCCACCACTTGAGCTGCCGAGGAAGACCCTGAAGCAGCGAAAGCATGTCCTTGCCAATCCACAGCAGTTCGCGACGAATTTTTTGAGGAGAATACTGATTTTTAAGCAAGTCCTCGACCAGGACCTGGCCGTTGCTCAAAAGGTCAAAATGCGGGTCCAGCGTACGACCCATTCCGTCCATGGTGATGATTGCCTTAAAGACGAGCATCCATTCTCCCGGAATCTGAATGTCGTGCTTAGCCCCAATGCGTGTGGACTCGACTAGGATTCGACCCGCATTTACGTCCTGGATTGAAAGCCCCATGTAAGGAGCAATCATGTTGCGGACTTCACGCTCAAACGCCTCTAAATCCACGTACTTTCCAGAAACGTTCACATCTGCATACAAGTAACAGAGGTTCTCGTAGTCCTCAGTAATCAGAGAAACCAGCATGCCAGCAAGCTGCTCGCGAGACTTCTCTGAGAGTCTGCCTACGATCCCAAAGTCAATGAGCCCGAGCTTATTGCCAGGAAGCACAAAAAGATTTCCGCCGTGCAGGTCTCCGTGAAAAACCCCATCAATGATCACCATTTTAAAGAAGGCTCGAGCGCCGATTGCTACAATCCGCGATCGATCGATCCCTGCGGCTTCGAGCGCCTTCTGGTCATTGACACGAATCCCTTCAAGCCGCTCCTGAGTAAGGACCTTTTCAGTGCTGAGCGCTTGATAAACTTTAGGAATCACTAAATCTGGAATCGAAGCCAAGTTGGCTGAGATCCGAGACATGTTGTTGGCCTCAACCACGAAATCTAGTTCGTAGAGAAGGGCCTTAAAGAACTCATCAACGATCACGCGAGGCCTGAAAACGCGGCTCTCTGGAATGTATTTTTCAAGGAGACCCGCAAGAAACGCCAAAAGAGCAATATCGGTCTCAATAATACTTTCGATCTCAGGACGCTGAACTTTGACGACGACTTTTTCTCCAGTACTCAAAGTCGCTTGATGGACTTGTCCAATGCTCGCTGAAGCAAGCGGAGTCTCCTCAAAGGTTGCGTAAGCTTGTGAGAGCGGCCGTCCTAACTCGCGTTCGGCCACTTCACGCACTACTGAAAATGGCAACGGCAGTACGTTATCTTGTAGCTTCGTCAGCTCCGCCAAGACACTTTCAGGCACTACATCTGGACGGGTCGAAAGCAACTGGCCAAGCTTAATGAACGTAGGGCCCAGCTCCTCAAACGCCTCACGCAGTCTCACTCCAGGAGACTTCTCTGCCTGTAGCGCTACGAAAGTAGAAGCGCGCCGAGGCAAAAACTTGCCAAGATTCATCCTTAACACGAGGTCAGTGAAACCGTGCCGAGCCAGGACGCGTAGGATCTGTCTCAGGCGCTGCACATTCTTGACTACTTGGCCAAGTTGCATGCCCGCTCGTAACCATTGCATCTAAAGATGAGTTTCACACGCGCCGCTTAGCGACGTCTACGCGGTGATTTTTGCCGACCCCAGAGCCGCTCAGGAGAGGAGCGCTCCCCGCTATTCTCCTCTGGCGAGGCTACGGCTCCAACCATTCCAAAGTCAATTTGCCGACGGTCGAGATCGGCCCGTAGCACCTGGACCCGGACCGGTTGTCCAACCGTGTAGGTCTTGCGCGTGCGCCGACCAAAAAAGACCATACGGTCTTCGTTAAACTCGTAAAAATCATCCGCCATCGAATCTCTAGATACCAGTCCCTCACAAAAGGGGGTCGCCAACTGAACAAACATTCCGACTTCACTCATTCCCACCACTTTAGCGTCGAACTCGTCACCCAAGTGGCGCTTCATGAGTCGAACCTGCTTGAGCCGGATGGCCTCCCGGTCAGCCTCGGCAGCGACTCTCTCCCGATAACTACAATGATCGCAGATCTCTGCTAGCTGCTTTTCAAGCTCGTCTCGCTCATGCCGATTCAGTGGTGATTCGATGCGCTTTTCGATCCTGAGGGCCCATCGGATCAGACGATGAACCACGAGATCAGGATAGCGTCGAATCGGGCTTGTAAAATGCGTGTATGCCTCTGAAGCCAGGCCATAGTGAATCCCGTGCGTTGAACTGTAAATCGCCTGCTTAAGAGAACGCAACAGGGCCATATTGAGCAGGTCTTGCGCGGGATGCCCTTCAGCTCGCTTGACGATGTCGGCCAGGATCTTAGGAGAAACCCCACCGTCCTCATGAGTAATCTTAACTGGAACGCCCACGCTCGAAGCCAGCTCTTCAAAGCGTTCGAGGGCCGCAAGTGCAGGCTCATCATGAACGCGGTACACAAAAGGCCAGCTGCGCTTCATCATCCATCGCGTGACGGCTTCATTGGCTGCAATCATGAACTCTTCGATCAAGCGATGGGCGTCGTTGCGGCTTCTGTTGACGATTTCAACGGGCTCTCCGGCATTGTCGACGACTACATCGGCCTCAGGGAGGTCAAAATCGATTGATCCACGATCGGTGCGTTTCTTACGGATCAAGCGATAGAGCTCAAAGTGAGCTTTAAATTCCCATTGAGAATCGTGCTCCCGGCTCGCACGCTCCGCCTCGATCTCTGTGTAGGTGGCACGCCGCTGTGACTCGATGACAGCTTCCATGACCTCGATCGTGCCCGGGCTTCCGTTTCGGTCATAGTCGATTGCGGCTACCATCGAGAGGCGCGGCTCATCCGGCCTGAGCGAACACAACTGGGTCGAAAGCGCGGTCGGAAGCATATGAAATGCCCGCTCCGGAAAATAAACGCTCGTGCCCCTGGAGAGGGCCTCCTCATCGAGCGCGCTACCGGGCGTCACGTAATGGCTCACATCCGCGATAGCCACCCAGAGGCGATAGCCCGACTTAACACGCTCCACGTACACTGCGTCGTCAAAGTCTCGCGCTGTCTCGCCATCGATCGTGATGAACGGCAGCTGTCTAAGGTCCTCACGGCCATCCAGATCCTTACCGGGAATCTCCAGCCTGAACGCCCTTGCCTCTTCTTCAGCTGCATCCGAATGGTCTTCAATCAGGCCGTACTCGGCAGAAATCATCTGCACGTCGGCTGAAGCGGGCAGCTCCTGCCCGTACACTTCAATGATCTCCGCAGTGACACGGTGAGGCCCGGATTCGTGAAACTCAATCGAGCAGCGCACCCAATCGCCCAGCTTGGCCCTCGGTCCGGCCTCTGGAATGAAGACTTCCTCGCGCGCCTTCTTGCGCTCGTAGATCACCCAGCCTGAAAAACGGGCACGGGCCCCCTGCCCCGCCTGCGATGGACTAAACCTTCCCACGATCTCACGAAAGCGGTGTTCAAGGACCAGAAGCTTGCGGACTTCTCCGCTACTGCCAAGCTCCACTTCGACCCGGTCGCCGTGAAAAACGCTCTCAGCAAGATGAGGAGGAAGAAAAAGATCCTCGACCTTACGGTCCTCAAACTGCACAAAGCCAAAGCCTTTGCGATTCTTGTCGACTGTTCCGCGCAGGGTACGGTTGCGGGAGCGAGCCTGACCGTGTGGCTTACGGCCTCGACGTTCTGGCTGGACCGAAGTGCGGCCCGCCGTCGCTTGGGCACGCTCTCGTCCACTCGTGTCTCCCCCTACGTCTCCCCCTCCGTCCCCGATGAAATGGGTTTTTCCTGAGCGGTCTTTAAAGCTTTTGGTAAAGCTTTTAGTCTTTCGTTTGCTTTTGTCTCGCGGGGCCATCGTGGCCCGAGCTTACCTGAAAGCGTGAGCTCGGCAAACTTCTACCGACGCAGACGCAGGACCTTTACGAAGACACCTTCAGTTTCCATGCATTCCTTTTGCTCGGCCATGCCGACTCGCAGCGTCCCGCTCACATTCACGGTCACGGGCTGCCCCAAGGGCAAAGCAAAGTGGCTCACAGAAACCGCGCCACGCATGATCGAGCTTGCGTTCTGCTCGCTGCTGCAGTCTCCCACCAGCACCCCAAACCCGATACGGCCATAGCGGATCTCTCCCATGAGGATCACTTGATCACCGGCAGTAACAGTGGGACCCCACCAAGCGGTCTGAGTTTGGTTTTCATTAGGCAGATAAGGAATACTGTAGCCGTACCCGTAGTAGTTCACAGCAGGCAAAAGCTGACAGTCCTGCTGATCGAAAGTAGCGCTGTAGCCTTGAAGAGGTCCGCACAGACTATTGGTGTATCCGTAATTGGTCGAGCCTGGCACGCATTGCCCCAGTTGTGGCACATAGACTTGCCCGACGGGACATTGCACCGGCGCCGGCGGTGTACCCACCACCCCACCATCTGAAGTCCGGCCGCATCCCACAGAGTGAGAGAGCGACACCACTGCGACTGCAACCAAAGAAAGATTCTTCATCGAGTTCAGCATAAAAGCTCCGTGAACCCCTAGGTTCATGCGGCGTGCCAACCCAAACCTGAGTCTTTCTAGCCTAAAACTACGCCTGCAACCCTTTTTAAGAACCCAAGTGTCAACGGTTTAGCCAGGTGTAAACTCCACCCTGTCCGCGCGACTCAGTAATGTGGACTTCAACTCCTGTCACCAAGCCCCTCAAAAGCGCAGGGTCAAGCCTCGCAATGAACCGGTGACAGAACTCCCGCGCAAGCGTCTCAGTTGCAATGTTCTCAAGTGGAAGAAGCACCACCTCGTCGGCTGGAACCACATAGCGTTTGCCGCACAACTTGAAATCGAGTTCTTCGTCTGAGCGGGCTTGAACGAAAAAAAATGGGCAATTTTCAGCAAGAAGTAAGCGGTCATCCCACTCCTTGCATTGGGCGTTCAGAGCTGACTTGACTACTCCAAAATCGAGAAAAGACTTAAAGCCGATTTCAGATAAGTCCAATGCAACGGTCACTTGAAAATTATGCCCGTGTAAGCGTTCTTTGGTCCCGTCAGGAAAGACGGTCATGTGAGCAGCGGAGAATTTGTGGGCGTCCTTTCCAACATAGATCCGATGCTGCGCTCCAGAGGCGTTCATGCCAGCACTCCGCCATCAATAATAAAGCTCTGGCCAGTCACTCCGGATGCCGCCTCCGAGGCTAAATACGCCGCCATCTGCGCAATCTCGAGTGGCTCAATGAAACGACCGAGAGGCACACTGGTTTTAAGCCTCGACTCTTCCATTCCGAGCTCAGCCATCCGATCGCGCGCCATGTCGGTACGCGTCCAGCCAGGGCAAATGACGTTAACGGTGATCCGGCGCAAAGCCACTGCATGAGCCATCGACCGTGTGAGACCTAGGACCGCGTGCTTAGCTGCGCAATACGCTGTGGCGTCCGGCACACCTTTAAGGGCAAGAACCGAGGCGATGTTGATGATTCTGCCGCCATCAGGCATCCACGGAAGCGTGTACTTCGAAAAATAATAGGTGCCGTTCAAATTCACATCGATGATCCGTTCCCAGAGGGAATCGTCATCAGAAGGGTCCAACGAATTAGCTCCGCCAAACCCTGCATTATTGACAAGCACATCGATCTTTCCGAGCGCTTGCTTGGTTTCTAAAATTCCAGCTTTGACTGCTTCACGGCGGGCGACGTCACATTCAAAAGCAAAATCGGGAGCCCCCCGGCGCGCGCCTTCTAATGTGGTCGCACAAGCGGCAACTTTAAAACCAGCGCTCTTAAAATGCTCAACCATCGCAAGGCCCATTCCTCGAGATCCGCCGGTGACTAAAACCACTTTTTGTTCAGAAGACATGGACCGGGTATAACACGGACCGAGGGAATTCATATGACACACTCCATTCCGTGGTCCTCTGTTTCGGCATTGTTGGGCGCTACTTCTGTCATGGTTGGAGCATTTGCCGCCCATGGTCTTGAAAATCAAATCGATGAAAAATCTTTAGAGTGGCTCCAAACGGGGGCCTACTACCAAATGAGTCACGCACTCGCACTGATGGGATGGGGAAACTGGAGGAATAGATTCCAATCGTCCGGGCATTCAGCAAGCCCTCTCCCGGGAATCGGCTTTACCCTAGGTACTCTGATCTTTTCTGGTACCCTTTACGCGATGGCCCTTGGGGCGCCACGCTGGCTGGGGGCAATCACTCCTATTGGAGGGACACTCTTGATCCTGGCCTGGTTTGGTTTTGCAATCCAAGCCTTCACGAAATGACTATTGCCCAAATGGGCACGCTCACGAGCGAGAGTAAAATGGTCATTCCGACCATCAAACGAGACAGCTCGGGCTCAAATCCTTGATCAGCTACGACGACGCTCCCAGCAATTTGTGAAGCCATAGCGCCCTCTAGCAAAAGGGTCTGCAAGACCAGTGCAGGAATACCTCCTGCCCTCTCCGCCCAAGCAGGAAAAATCTGAATCCAAAGAGTCGGAAGAACCACCAACTTCAATAAGACCCCTACTGCAAGAGGGTTGCGGATCTCTCGTCTTCTCAGTGAAGAAAAGCGTAACATCATACCAACTGCGATGAGCGCAGCCGGAGACAGACTTCCTGCAAGAAGCTCCAGAACAGACTCAAACCAAGCCGGAAAGGCGACCGACGAAAACAATATCGAGAGCAAGAGCGCAATAAATGCCGGAAACCGAAGAGGACGCAAAAGCACGCTCCAGCCCGCCCCCTTTCTGCCATGACTCGAAGCGGCGACGATTTGCAGAAACGGAACCGCAGCCACAGAAAGAACCAAAAAACTGCCTAACTGATCCTGTAAAATGGCAGTCGATAAGAACTGCTCATCTAGAAGTGCTCGCAGGAGTGGGATCCCGACGAATGAAGTATTTCCAATTCCTACGGTCACCACAAGGCACGCCCAAGTCCCCCTGCTCCATCCTGCAAGGCGCCAAAGCAAAGTCACCGCCAACAGCGCCACAAAAAACTGAATCCACGGCTGCAGGACTGGAAGATAAATCTCAGGCCTAGAGAGTGACAGGTCGGGGAGCGAATGAATCTTAAGCAGAACCAGAGCAGGAAGTGCGACTTGAATGACCCAGCGATTCAGAGCACGAGACCATTTTTCTGCGCGTATTGCGCCTGCTGGGGTCCTACGAAAAAGGTAGCCAGCCGCAATCAATAAAAAGATGACGCCAAGAGGATGAAACAAAACAGAAAGTACGGCCCTCACACTCCGTCAAGCCCCCAAAACCAGATCTCGTCATCGTTGGGGGGTACCCGACCCGCCTGAAGTTCCAGAAGCAGACAGGCTGGCTCTTGAAAGTGATTCTCTGGGAGAGTTCCGCAGATTTTTTTTATGAGTTTTGCAGGACCCATCCACTCCGCGTCTGTCATCAGATTTTTCGCCCAACGAAGCACGATCTCTAAAGCAGGGCCCTCTCCGCCCCAGTCATGCAGCTGACGACCCAGATCTATTCCGCGCCCAAACGCACCGTAGGCCACCATTTGGTTCTTCTCGTTGAACACTCGAGCCCAGCGAGTATTCTTGTGTTCTGCAATCCACTCTGCATCCCGAGAGGTCAGGGAGATCCCGCCAAACTGTCGGCGGGACTTCTGCATCAGCTGCAGAATAGAATGATCAAAACCTTCTTCGAGCCTCAAAAATCCGGGCGTTCGTCCGCTGTCAAAGTGAACCTCCGACAAAGACATTCTGATTTGGTGCCCTCGCCCTCTAAAACCTAGGCGATCATATAAAGGTGATTCAATGCCCCAAAGAACAACCGCCTCACGCCCTGCTCGCTGAGCACGGTCGATGCAAGCCTCAACCAATACCGAGCCCACCCCTTGCCCTCTCAGGCTCGGATGAGTGGCAACTCCACCCACTCGCGCCACTTTGATCTGCGCCGATTGTCCGGGGATCTGCCAAAGTCCTGGCATCCAGCCGGCACAAGCCACGACCTTGTCTTCTTGCAAAGCCGCCAGCCACTCCACACCGGGGGCATCCCGCCATGCCGGAAAGTCGTCATAAAAGGAGGCGCCTTCCGGAACAGGGAAGCACTCGGACAGTAAAGGCTCAACCTCCCGAGCTACAACAGTCTTTAGTTGAGCGTCCATCATTTGCATCCATTGTGACACAGGGATTGAAAGACGGCACTTTATGCCGGGAAAAATCTGCCGATAGGTAGATATCAGGAGGAACACTTTCGTGTCCAAAAAACATAAATTCGATCTGACCGCTCTGGTACACCACGGCTACCTAAAAGACGGCCAGGAGCTATTCTTCGTGAGCGACCCCGCCAAATTCTGCAAGGTTGCCAAGCAGCCCAACGGCGAATTCAAGGTCATCGTGGGTAAAGAAACCCTGACTGTCCATGCTTTTGCCCAGCGCTGCCTAGGAATGGACCCTCCCGACCATGCGTCAAAATGGTTCCGAACGGCTCAGGGAAAGACTTTATATGAGCTTTGGCATGCAGAGGACATCGTCGAAGCGGCGTAAGTCTCTGTAACTGCACCGAGAGTACGAGATCGCAGACCTCCTGAATTTTTTTCAGGACGGTCTGCTTTTTTTTCTTAAGGTCTTGGACCCTCGCTCCGATCTGTTCTGTGGAAGCTGAGGAACAAGTTAGGGCAAGAAGCTCTAACAAAGAAGTAGCTCCTCGGTGGCCCCATAAGACCAGGGATGGTCGGCTTTGTCCCGCGAGGGATGAGGTGAACGAAACCTTCATGGAGGAAGGTTATGGGACTGAGAATCAATACGAACGTGCCGTCGCTGGTTGCACAGCGAAATTTGCGAAGCACTCGTGGATCCCTAGATAAAAGTTTAGAACGGCTGAGCTCAGGCTCCCGGATCAACCACGCCGGCGACGATGCCGCGGGATTAGCAATCTCAGAAAGTCTGAGAGCTCAAATCCGCGGCATCAGCCAAGCCGAAAGAAACGCACAAGATGGCGTTTCGATGGTCCAAGTGGCCGAAGGGGCGCTGGCTGAAGTCTCCAACCTTCTCATCCGAATGCGCGAGCTTGCGGTGCAAGCTGCTTCTGACACGGTCGGACCCAACGAGCGCAGATTTCTGGATGTCGAATTCAAGCAGGCGCTCGAGGAGATCGACCGCATTGCCCACAGTACAGAATATAACGGTGTACGCCTGCTCGACGGCTCGGCGCCCACGTTCGAAATCCAGATCGGTACGAAAAACAATCCGATGATTGACCGCGTACGGCTCTTTGATGCCGGTGCGGCCGACTGCAACGTTGTGTCTCTCGGGCTCAACCTCACCTCGGTGAGCGACAAGCCGGGAGCCCAGAACAGTCTTGGAGCGATCGATCAAGCGCTTTCGAGCGTGGTGTCAACACGCGCTGAGTTTGGAGCCATGCAAAATCGGCTGCAGAGCGTGATCACGAACATCGGAATCAGCAAAGAAAACCTCGCCTCGGCCAACAGCCGAGTGCGGGATGCGGACCTCGCCGAAGAAGTCAGCGAGCTCACCAAGAACCAGATCCTCATGCAGGCTGGCGTCTCGGTCCTCGCGCAGGCGAACAACGCAATGAAGAGCACCCTTAGCCTTCTGGGAGGAAACTGATGATTTAGGGCGCTTGAACTGAAGATTTTTACCCGAAGCAAAGGCGCTGTCGCCTGAGCTTGTTTCCTGGATGCGGGACACGGGGGCCCGCGCGCTACGACCAAGGATTGGTACGAGCGCGCGGCCCCGTCCCTGAAAACTCCCAATCGGGGGCCAGGCGGGACAGAGAGTTTGTGGGACCGTCAGGTCCGGGCAGAATGGTCTGCGCGGATCGCGACGAAACCCAATCCATCAGGGGCGGGAACTCCTGATGGCATGAATCAGCATGGATGCTGTCGGCAGATGTTTGCCGTGACCACGGAGGGACGGAACGATGACGGGAGGATAAAATGGGACTGAGAATCAATACCAATATCAGTGGGATGAATGCCCAAAGGCAACTTTCGGCAACCCGAATGAACCTCGATAAGACGCTGGAGCGGCTTTCGAGCGGCAGTAGAATCAACAATGCTGGAGATGATGCAGCCGGCTTGGCGATCTCAGAAAATCTGCGAGCGCAAATTCGTGGATTTAAGCAGGCCAAAAGAAACTCACAGGATGGCATTTCGCTCATCCAAGTGACCGAGGGCGGCCTCAATGAGATCTCCAATATGTTGATCCGAATGCGAGAACTGGCCATCCAGGCAGCATCGGACACGATCGGGGATACCGAGCGGCAATTTGTCGATCGCGAGTTTCAGTACCTCAAGCTCGAAATTGACAGAATCGCAAACTCAACGGCCTTCAACGGAACTCCGCTCTTGAACGGAAGATCGGGGGTCCTTGAAATCCAGGTCGGCGTGCACAACAACCCTGTCTTAGACCGAGTGGTCTATAACGGTGAACGTGCGGATGCCACCCTGGAGGCACTGAGGCTTGCGGGCGAATCGGTTGCGAGTAAGCAGGGCGCGCAAATGACGCTTGCCGTTGTGGATGACGCCATGGCTAACGTCAACTCCGTCCGAGCAGATCTGGGAGCGATCCAAAACCGCCTCCAGAGTACGATCAACAACTTGTCGATCAATGAAGAGAACCTCTCGGCTGCCAATAGCCGAATCCGTGATGCTGACATGGCAGAAGAGGCCTCTGAACTGACTCGAAACAACATCTTGATGCAGGCCGGAATCTCGGTCCTGGGTCAGGCCAACAACGTGAGCCAATCCGCCTTGAAGCTGTTGGGCTAATGAGTGTGACGAAGACATAAGGCTGCGCGGTGTTCGGAAGCACAGTGGCCTGTCAGTACCCCCCGGGCCTCCCTGAAACTAGGGAGGCCCGAGGAAGACCGGAGGGGACAAAAATTTTGGGACTGGTAACAGCCGAGGGCAGGTGCCCTCGGTTGGGAAATCTCCGGTCCCGGGCCAAGTCGGCAAGGACGCCGCCATGCCTAGGGATAGGCATGGGTCGTTACGGAGGAAGACCATGATGAACGGAGGCAATTCCTATGGGACTCAGAATCAACACGAACGTGACTTCGCTGAACACTCAGCGAACCATGACGGCAAATCGAATCGCGCTCGACAAGACGCTTCAACGTCTTTCGAGCGGCAGCAGAATCAACAGCGCAGGCGATGATGCTGCAGGTCTGGCAATTTCAGAAAACCTGAGGGCGCAAGTCCGAGGCTTAAGACAGGCTAGACGTAACGCGCATGACGGGATTTCATTGATCCAAGTGACAGAAGGCGGTCTAAATGAAATTTCCAACATGCTGATTCGAATGCGCGAACTGGCCATCCAGGCTGCATCAGATACTGTGAGTGACAATGAACGTGGATTCACTGATCGTGAATTCCAATCGCTCAAACAAGAAATCGATCGGATCGCTAATATCACGACGTTTAACGGGACACCCTTGCTAAACGGACGATCAGGCATCCTCGAGATTCAGGTTGGCACTCACAATAATCCGGTGCTGGACCGGGTGGCTTATAACGGCGAGCGTGCAGACTCCTCGCTCGAAGCTCTGCAGCTTGCCGGTGAATCGTTGGCTAGTAAGCAGGGATCACAGATGACGCTTTCGCGCATCGATGAAGCCCTCAACCACGTCAACTCCATCCGAGCCGATCTCGGTGCCATGCAGAACCGCCTGCAGTCGACGGTGAACAACTTGTCCATCAGCGACGAGAACCTCTCCGCAGCCATGAGCCGCATTAAAGATGCTGACATGGCAGAAGAGGCCTCTGAGTTGACTCGCAACAACATCTTGATGCAGGCTGGCATCTCGGTGTTGGGCCAAGCTAACGCAACCAGCCAGAATGCGCTGAAACTGCTAGGATGATCGCTTGAAAACGATCCTGATTGTTGGCGGAAGTGGGTTTATCGGTTCTCATCTTGCGGTTCGTCTTCGTGACGAATACCGGGTGGTGACCACCTACTTCCGCCACCCTCAGAGAATAGAGGGCGTGCTGAGCTACCCCCTCTCAGTAAGCAATGTGGATTGGGTAAAGAGACTCCTCGGCACTGTCAAACCGGATACTATTATTTATGCTGCCGGAAAACATCAGCTGCATTGGACCGAGGCTCCCGACAACTCCAAGGCCCTCGACATGTGCCAAGTCGGGGGACCAACCCAGTTGCTGGCTGATAGCCAAGGGGTTGGCTCACGCTTTGTGTTTCTCTCCAGTTGCCTGGTCTTCGACGGAGAAGACGGCAACTATCGTGAGCTCGACACTCTCATCCCAGCCACTGCTCTAGGAAGAGCAAAGCTAGCAGCAGAGAACGCCATCAAGAGCCGGGCTCTCAATTACTTGATCTTGAGATCGGCTCAAGTCATCGGCCGGGGGCCGTCACAGAGCCCGACTATGATCGATCAGTGGCTGATGAGATGGAGCCACGGAAAACCAGTCGAACTCGACGACTTCACCGTGCACTCTTACATCGACTCTAAGAGTTACGCAGATTGGGTCAGTCGCTGCCTTGCGGCTCCGCCGACGGTTCTAAAAAATCGAACGCTCCACTTTGGAGGTCTCTCTAAAGTGACCGAATACGACTTGGCCTGTAGACTCGCCAAGCGGCTGAAAATTTCAGCCGGACTCGTTCAGCGAAAAACCCCGGGGCCAGGAGCCGAAAGACTGGATTACTCGCTTAATTTCACCAGCTCGGTCAAAAACCTAGAGATTCAACCCCTGCTCTTGGAGCAGAGCCTTGATCTGGTCGAGAAGGACTTGCTGACTCCCTGAACGACTGCGCTTTGCTTCGCGGGTTGCCCGCACGAACTCCGCAAAATAATATCGCGCTACTTGATGTGCCGCGACTTTCTCTCCTTGATAAGTCCAGCTCACATCTCCAAAGGGCCCAATCTGGGCGAGGAGCTCCTGAACCTGTGGCTGTGACTGCCCCTGCCCGGAGCCTCCATTGACTCCAGGCTGTGTCATGCGGTGATGCTGAGCAAACTGAATCTGGATCACTCCATGTGAAGCATTTGAAATCACCAACTTGACCTGATTTCTGTAAACCATGAAGTCCGCTGCCGTCTGGGCCACGCTGTAGACTTTTGCCTCTTGAAATCGGACTCCGGCCTCTGAGTACCCATTGAAGACACGAGCATACTCACTGAACTCGTCACGAAGGTCCGTCAAAAATTCGATAGTCGCCTCTTCAATTTGGCGCTGAGGGTCAATTCCACCATTGGCTGCCTGAAGGAGGCGGTCGGCCTCTGGATGCATTTCACCTCGAACGAGATCGTGAATCCATCCGTGCTCAAGCGCCCTGTCCGTAGGGCTTGAGACAGTTGCCCCAGAATTTTGATTGGAATAGTGAGCCATGCTTTCCCCCTAAGCTCAGCAATTTTTCAGCAAATAGACCCTTTGAAAAAAACCCCTGGAGCTGCGGAAGTCAAATGGAACCCAGAATCTTGCACGTGGGCGCCGTTTGCCAGCTTTAGGCTTCCCGGTACAAGCCGGGCATGCACACCACTGACAGGGACAGCCCCCTGGGTCATTGACTGTCGGGTCCACATGAAAAGTCCGCAGTCCAGAGGCTCTCCCAGTATAGCAAACCTATTTTGAGTAAACCAAGCAGAGATGGCCTAACCCCAAAAATCCTCACGCTTTACAGGGCCTTGATCCGATGACACACTCTTTCTGAATGTCCGCTAAAAAGCTGCTAGTCGCAGACGACAGTTTGACGATTCAGAAGGTGATTCGTCTTGCCATGTCGCATGAAGGATATGAAATCCAAGCGGTTTCTGAGGGAAATGAAGCCATAGAACAGATCCTTTTGTTCAGGCCAAAGATCGTTTTGATCGATGTTTCACTCCCGGGAAAGTCCGCCATCGAAGTCAAGGCTGCGATTGATGCTAAGCCAGAACTCGCCGGAACCCAATTTGTGCTGATGTCGAGCGCTTTTGAGACGATCGACGAAGCCGCGATTGACCGAGCGAGATTTGCAGCCCGTCTGACCAAGCCCTTTGATCCGGCGCATTTACGCAAACTGGTCTCGGACGCCTTTGGTGAACCATCACCTGCGCCGTCTATCGTGCCTCCGTTGGCTCCCCCCCCATTTGCGCCGCCCCCTCCCCTTCCGCCGCTGAGCTCATCAGACGATTCGGATATTCGGCAGCTCACTCAGTCCACCCTTAAAATGGCTGGCCTTGATGATTTAGAATGGAGTGTGAACG
>JBKCVM010000028.1:0-7801 GCA_046317855.1 Oligoflexia bacterium | reverse complement strand
CAGCTCCAACGCCTTGGCCTCCAGAGCCGCATCCATCTGCCCCTTAGGAACCGATTGCAAGCCAGCGCGATAAACCTCCGCCTCGTAAGCACTGTAATTCATGGCCAATCCAACGACTGCTGCCAAGAACGGTGAAATCTTTATGCCTACGTTAGGTAAGCCGTAAAAAATGAAAAACAGCTGAATCAACAGCGGCGTCCCCCGAATGACCTCAATGTAAGCGGTCGAAAGAGCGGCCAAGAATGGTCCGCCGTACAGACGCATGAGCGCAAGTACGAGCCCGATCGCCACCGCAAAGATCATTCCTAGAAACGAGAGCTCAATGGTGGTGACGGCCCCCTGAGCTAGGAGCGGCAGGTACGATAGATATTGCGTGGCCTTCTCCCTCCAACCGCGCTTCTGACCCATGGCTTCGAGATAAGCCTCCAGATCCCGAGGTGGACGCGAGGGCGAAGCGTCCTTGAACGCTTCAGCCATGATCGAATTCCAGATTCCCCAACGGTCATAAATATCGCGGAGGATACCTTCTTTTTTCAGCTCAGAAAGAGCGCGGTTGATTTCACCCAGAAGCACGACATCGCTCTTTCTGAGCGCCATTCCATAAGAGAGCTCACCCACTGGGCGACCCACCGCTTTGAGACGCGGGTCTGGGTCCCCGTAAAAGACCGCAATAGGATGGTCGAGCAGAACGAAATCGAGACGACCATTAGCTAAGTCCTCATAGATTGTGGTTTGGCTGTCGTATCCGCGGATCTCTATTCCACCTTTTTGCTGGAGCACCCGCTCCGCCAAAGAATACTTCAAAGTCCCAGCCGTTTTTCCACGGGCATCACTGAGCGACTGAATGGATTGGTCTTCTTTACGTACAGTGATTTGTTCAAAAGTGTGAAAATACGGGAGTGTGAAGGCGACCTCACGCTTGCGGTCGCCAGTGATCTCTATTCCGTTGACCGCCACGTCGTAATCGTTGCGCTGAAGCCCCGGAACCAATCCATCCCATTGGTTCTGTACGAATTCGGCCTTACGCCCGAGCTTCTTTGCCACTGCATCCATCAGGTCGACTTCAAACCCAATGATTCGATTAGGATTGCGCGGATCCCGAAAAACATACGGAGCCCCACCCTCGCTATCACCCGCCCAGCGCAGCTTTTGGACCTGAGTGTCGCCAGCGATGCAAGGTTGAGCTAAGCACCAAGCCAAAGCCTGTGCGGCGATCAATAACAATCTGGGGCTTGGCTTCACTTAAACTTCCTCAAAAACGCCTCAGTCCTCGGATCCTCGGGTGAACCCAGTACCTGCTCAGCAGGACCGCTTTCAACAATCACCCCGTCTTCCATGAAAGCAATTTGATCGGCCGCCTCCCGAGCAAACTTGATTTCATGAGTCACAACAATTTGGGTCATGCCTTCTTCGTCGAGCTGCTTCATCACTTCAAAGACCTCATCGACAAGCCACGGGTCCAAAGCGGAGGTAGGTTCATCATAAAGCATCACTCGAGGCGACATCGCCAGAGCCCGAGCGATCGCAGCACGTTGCTGCTGACCCCCTGAAATCTGGGATGGGTAACTCAAAAGCTGTGATTTGAGCCCCACTTTTTCTAAGATCGGGACCGCAATCTCTTCTGCATCTTGCCGAGCAAGCCCCTTCACCACCATGGGAGCCTTAAGGGCGTTCTCTAAAATCGTAAGGTGCGGAAAAAGATGATAACTCTGAAAGACCATTCCAAAATGATTGCGCATGGCCCGGAGGTCCCCCTCAGATGGACGCCGGTCTGGCCCGCGCTCAATCTCCACATCACCCACACGAATCCTACCCAATTCAAAGCCTTCGAGAGTATTCAGACAGCGCAGAAGGGTACTTTTTCCGCAACCGGACCGGCCCAGCAAAAAAGTGGCTTGGGCCTTCTTGATCTTAAGGTCGACGCCCCTGAGAATGGGCTCGTCGCAAAACGATTTATGAAGGTTCTCGACCTCAATGAGGGGAGCGTGAGCCGTTAAGTTAGCCGCCATGGCCCCCTACATAGCGGCAGTGGAGCAGCGAATGAAGGACAAAAACATCCCCCAGGTCGTGACTGAGAATTATCTTTATAAGCTTCCCTCAGATCGGATCGCTCTCCACCCTCTGAGCGACAGAGATGCAAGCCGATTGCTGGTCGCTTCTCGAGATCCGCTCCGCTTAGAGGACCGCGTCTTTCGGGACCTCGATACTTTGCTTCCCTCAGGTAGCCTCCTGGTCGTCAACGATAGTCGAGTCCTTCCGGCTCGCATCGCTTGCCGTAAGGATTCGGGAGGAGCCGCAGAGATTCTTCTGCTCGAACCGGTTCTGCCAAGTCCCAATCCTGCAATCACTCTCGAAAAAGGCTCGCCCGCTCGCTGGCGCGTCCTGGTCGGTGGCAAGAAAATCAAAGGGGGCGATCGTCTCTCCGCAGGCGCTGACCTTGAGATTGAGATTTTGGAGAAAGAGGGAGCCGAAGCTCTGGCTGAGTTGACTTGGAATCCTGCACAAAAGTCTTTGGCTCTGCTCTTAGAGGAGCTTGGGTCTCTGCCGCTCCCGCCTTATCTCAAAAGAGAGCTGGAGCCCGAGGACCGAGAACGCTACCAAACCGTTTATGCTCGAGCTTCAGGCTCGGTCGCCGCACCAACAGCCGGACTGCACTTCACCGACGCACTCAGGGCAAAACTGAGCGCTCGAGGCGTCCAGGAGATTCGAGTGACTCTCCACGTGGGGGCGGGGACATTTAAGCCGGTTGAGTCTACCCACGCTGCTGGGCACGCCATGCACTCCGAAAGATTCGAGGTCGAACTTTCAGCCCTTCAAGAGCTGGCTCAGGCACTGAAGCCCAAGCCACATCGGCCTCCCGTAGTGGCAGTAGGGACCACCAGCCTGAGGACGCTAGAGTCCCTCTATTGGTTAGGCGTTCGAGTCATGCGCGCCCCAGATCGAGGATCTGACCTCTCTGAGCTCTCGCAGTGGGAAGCCTATGAGCAACCCTCGGGAGCCGAGATCTTTGCGCATCAAGCGCTCTCCGCTCTGGCGCTCGATTTGGAACGCCGTTCCCAAAAGCGCCTAGTGGCTCGAAGTCGACTGATGATTGTTCCGGGTTACCGATTTCAAGTTGCCGACTGGCTGATCACTAACTTTCATCAGCCCCAGAGCTCATTGATCCTATTAGTGGCTGCATGGATGGGTGAGGACTGGCGCAAAATCTATGATCACGCACTCGCCTCGGGTTACCGATTTCTGAGTTACGGTGACAGTTCATTACTCATTCGCTCACTGACGCCAAAATAAGTGTCCGAAAAAAAGCATGCCCCTGGGGGCCATCGAGAGGGCCACTGGTAATAACTCTCGTAGATGGTCCTGAGTATGGACTGCCGATACTTTTCAAAGTCAAACTGACGCATCCGTGCGACATAATACCTCACTCCCTGCGCCTCAACGTCTTCAATTTGCGTCGAAGAAAAAAATGGGGTGGCGCTCTCGATTGACTTTCTAGAACGACTCACGAAATGAATATCGAGGCCGTCTTGCTGTCGCAGATCCACCAGAAGATCGTCATTTCGACCAAAGCGGCCTACGTTTCCAAACTGAAACACAGGGAGCCCCACCAGGTACGACAGAGTCGAGGCCTCCGAATATGAATCCGAAACGATTAAAGTGCTGGAAGCTCGATCAAGCTTCTCTTTCAAAAGGGGGCCTAGCTTGGGTAGATTTTGGAGTCTCTGATACTCTCCTGCACTTCGGATTTTTCCGATCCAAGGCTCAGCGGGCGAAAGTAAAATCCAGGCCCCCACAACCGAAGTAGCGAAAGAGCAAGCGATGGTGAGGCCTCCCCACCACTTAAGCGACCGAAGGGGAAGTGCCAGAGCCATGAAAAAGAAGAATGAGGGATAAAACGACAGGGTCCAATGGAGACCCTGTGCGTACTTGAGTGCGCTGACGGCAAACGCCCCGATTGGAATCACAAAGCTCAGCGCGAGCCACGAAAGCTCAGGAGAGCGCATCGCCTCTCTCAACTGTCGCCAGCTCCGCAAACCTGCCCAAAAAAGAAAAGGTGAGGCCAGAAGGAGTTGAAATTGAATGAACTGAACAAAAGTCCCGGCACGGGCCCCTTCCCCCTGATGGCGCGATGAGAAGTTAAAAAGAAAATTTACCCAGCACTGCTGATAGTTTGAATAGATGTAGAAAACGGCAAAAGGGGCTGCAGCCGCAAGCATGATCAGGCCCCCCTGTAACGCTCGCTTGCGGCAGCTCGAAAAGAAAAGAGCATGGACAAAGTAGGCTGGGACCACGAGCAAAATGAAATATTTCGACAAAAGTCCCAGCCCTAAAGCCACGCCGGCCGAGAAAAAAGGCAATACAAATGCCAAGACCGATTTTTCTGGATCTAGTCTGGTAACGCCAATCCAGAGAGACCCAATCAGGATGGCACTGAAAAATGCCAACGGCACGTCAGTCGTCATCACCATTGGCAAAGTAAAAAGGACATGAGTGAGCACTAAGAGTGCTCCAATCGTAGCCCGCTCGTGCCTCTCAGAATGAGCTGCGCCAAGAAAGCGCCAACCCGCTGCGGCAATCCCCACGGGGAGCAAAACAACCGGAAGCCTAAAGAACCAGGGTTCTAAAGACACCTTGCTCAACGCCCACAACCACCAGCCGATCATGGGGGGCTGATCATAGTACACTGCGCGGAGCTGTCTCCCCCACGTCAAATAGTAAGCCTCATCCCCAAAAACAGGAAAATGCGTGGCAATCAGAAATCGAATCGAAAGAGTGAGCAACAGAACCCCAACCAAAGCCCAACGCAGATTGACTCGTCGCTCCATCATTCAGGTTGAGCGTAGCGCGTTCTAAAAAAGACTGGAAGTGGGCGGCCAATCGATGTCCTATTTGGGGGATGAAACGCTCTCTACAGTTTGGGCTGATCGCCCTGTTCACCCTGGCGTCAAGCTGTGATCTCACCTTTGCCCCAGGCAACTTCAAACCCCATGTGTATTTGAGCTGGCGCTCAGAGGACACAGCAACCACCCTGCTCGTCAGCTACCACACGCAAGGTGAGTTCCAAGAGTCGGCAGTTTACTATGACACCGAGTCTCGCGGTGGAGATCCCGCGCTTTACCGCTTTAAAAAGACCGGCACCTCGGTGAGCTGGCCCGGAACCTCCCGCAGCGTGCACCATGTCGAACTCACCGATCTCGATCCAGGTCGCCCCTACTTCTTCATTACAGGCGATCCCCAATCGGGCTTCACACCAGAGCGAAAATTCAAGACGCTTCGTCGCAACAGTGCAGGTCTGCGCATTGTCAATGGCGGCGACATGGGCACAGGCAGCAAGTACGTCGAAGTCACCCAGCAGGCCGCAGCAACCAACCCCGACGTGGCGCTCTTGGGAGGGGATATTGCCTACGCTGACGGAAATCCAAAAAAGACGGACCTCTGGGACAAGTGGTTAGAGACCTGGACGAGCAAAATGATCACGAGCGATGGATTTACCATTCCGTTCATTTTGGCCATCGGCAATCATGAAACAAATCTCCTGAAGTCTTTCTCTGACAAGAAAGTCAAAGCCCCGTTTTATTACACCCTTTTTAATCAGGATCCGTCTGAGCGGTCTTTCTTCACGCGCCAGCTGGGCCAGGACATCATGCTCTACGTCCTAGATACTGCCCACATTTACGCTCCGTTTGGAAAGCAACGCAAATGGCTTGCTCAAGCCCTAGAAAACACGAAGCAGGTGCGCACCAAGATTGCGCTCTACCATGCTGGGCTCTACCCCAGCTACCGCAGCTACTATAACCCCCACAACTCGCTGGGTCGCATCAGTTGGCTTGGACTCTTTGATCACTTCAGAATGTCCCTGGCGCTCGAGGCGCACGACCACACGATGAAGCGAACCAAGTATCTTCGCGATGGAAAAGTCAGGAATCCGGGAGAGGGAACCCTTTATCTGGGCGATGGAGCGTGGGGCAAGCGCGGCCGAGATGTTGACCCTGGGCGTTGGTACCTCGAGAAAGCTGAGAGCATTACCCATTTCTGGCTCCTCGAAGTCGGAGACTCTGAAATCACTGCAACAGCAATCGACGAGACCGGACGCGCTTTTGATACGCACACGATGCCTCGGGTCTCAATCGCAGCGCACCGGGCCAATCCCATCGGAGCTTATCGTGATGATACGGGGCAATTGCTCCAGCAGATCCAGAAGGACGAAGAGCTGAGTCCCTACCTAGAGATGCTCAAAAACGAATGATTGGCTGCTGAATCAGCCCGAAAAGTGAGGCTCTCCAACCAATTGGAAATTTGGGAGACCATCCACTCGGGTGCATCCAGGGGCAAGTCATGTCCTGCCGAGGGATGAACCACATGCTTTGCGTTGTACTTTTTTGCCAGCCGGTCCGAACAGACAGGCGCAGTGAAAAGATCACCCGCCCCAGATATCACTAACAGAGGAACTGAAAGGGTACTTGGCGCATTGAACTTCGATGCCGCCATGATCTGAGTAAAAGCGGTCGCGGCAGAAACCGGGTACTCCACTGCAAAACTGGCCCAACGCTTGGAGATGGACTCAACTTCTGTCTCCCGGAGGCGAGTGGTGAGCTTAAGAATTCCCAGCTCACGCCGCTGGAGGTCGGGTTGCCCCAGAAGCGAGATCGCAGTGAAAAGAGCGCGAGGTCGCACGCGTTCAAGCGGCCGACCTAGGTTTGCAGCACTTGAGTTGATCAGCACTGCTGCGCTGAAATCGTGAGGAAATCGAGAACACCAATCCATGGCGATCATTCCGCCCATAGAAATGGCAATGACTCCCCAGGGGCCCGGCTGGTCTTCTCGAATGCGGAGCCAGCGCTGTCTCAAATCCTCAGCGATTCCTGAAATCGAATCCGGGGACGCCCGGAGATGCTCGCTCCCGGCACCCGGCAGATCGAGACCAATGACTCGGCCACCGACGGAACTCTCTGCTAAGAGATTTGAAAAATTACCCCAGTGCCGTTTTTCTCGGGAGAGACCCCGAAGTAAGAGCCAGTTCATGCGATTCCTTAGGTTAAAGGCTCCGGACTGAAGCTGCAACTCCGAGTGTATCGGCTGTTGATCTATTGGCGCAGCAGGGTAGGGTGAGAGATGAATTGCTAAAATGCCTGACGCTTTTATTCCAAAAAAACTGAAGACCGACTTAGATTCTCCCGCACGCTTTGCAGCGGTGCTCTCGGTGACAGAAATTGGGCTCGGTAGCCTTCTGCATTCACTCCATGTGCCATTTTCTGGACACGCGCTGTCGCTCAACCAAGGCTTCTTGCTTGCCCGAGCTACGAGAGCCACTCAGAGCCGCATGATCTCGGCCGAGATCTCTGCAGTAGCGGCACTGCTCAAATCTCTTTCGCCAGCCGGTAAGAAACTCACCCCGATGCTGGCCATTTCGGCACAAGGTGCTTTTTTTTGCGGCGGCGTGCTCTTGCTTGGGCCGGGCGCCGCTGGGATCACACTGGGATTGCTCTTACTTTCACTTTGGGCGTTTCTTCAGCCCGTGCTCATTTATTGGCTTTTTTACGGTGAAGCGCTCGCCAAGATGGCTGACTTTTACTTAGGCAAGATTAATGACCACCTGAACATCAGTCCCCAAGAGATCCTTGGATTTGCAGCAATGCTGGTCGCTCTCAAATTAATGCTCGCCCTAGGCGTAGCCTGGCTCAGTTTGCGGGCTTCTGATGGCTGGCTTGCACGGCATGAATCCACCCTATTGCGATTGGGTCTCTCAATCGAGAGACCCACCCCCACTCGACCCACTCACGCTGCCAAGCTTGCTCTCCGC
>JBKCVM010000027.1:0-16498 GCA_046317855.1 Oligoflexia bacterium | reverse complement strand
CAGGCTGCCTTCCTCAGCGTTACTCAAAAGAACTGGAACATGAAATGCCTGAAGTCGATCTTTTCATCGGCACAGGCCAATATCATCGCATCACCGAGCTACTCGATACTCACGGAAAGGCTCTTGAACAAGGCGCTCCGCTTCCCAAGCGCTCCTATATCGACCAGCCAGCATTCATCCACACCGAGCGCGATCCGCGCATGCATACGGGCCCCCTCCACACCGCCTACCTCAAACTTTCTGAAGGCTGCAACCGGCGCTGCGCGTTCTGTATCATCCCCAAGCTTCGCGGCAATGTCCGCTCACGCACGGTCGAGTCCCTCGTTGCAGAGGCAAAGCAGCTTGCGGCTCGCGGCGTTCGTGAACTGAACCTCGTGGCACAAGACCTCACCGAGTATGGGATGGAGTGGAAGTACAAGGAACGTCTCGAAACCCTCCTCCCTGAACTCACGAAGATCGATGGAATTGAATGGATCCGCTTGCACTACGTGTATCCAGACCAATTCTCCGACGAGCTCGTAGAAATCATCGCCCGCGAACCTAAGATCGTGAAGTACCTCGACATGCCCATCCAGCACACCAACGACAGGGTGCTCAAGTCCATGAACCGCCGGCTCACCAAGGCTAAGCTCTTCGACCTCGTGGCCAAACTTCGGCAAAAAATCCCCGGAGTAGTGTTTCGGACTTCGATCATTGTGGGTTTTCCTGGAGAAACCGAAGAGGAGTTTCAGGAGCTTTGTAGAGACATCGAGAGCCTCAGGCTCGATCATGTGGGCGTCTTTCGCTATTCTAAAGAAGAAGGCACCAAAGCAGCCGAAATGGATGGCCAGATTCATCCCAACGTCAAGCGGCGCCGATCCAAGGTCCTTACTGAAATCCTCCAGAAACAGTCACTCGGCCGCAACGAAAGACTAGTCGGCCTCCGTTTTCCGCTCATGATCGAAGGCACGAGTGACGAGACTGAACTTCTGCTGCAAGGACGAATCCCCTCACAAGCACAAGAAATCGACGGCCATGTCCTGATCAACGACATTTCAGGCCTAAACGGATTACTTGAAGCCGAATTTGAAAAAAATCCTCCGGTGGCCGGTGATCTCGTCGAAGTCGAGATTACAGAAGCCATGCCCCACGATCTAGTGGGTCGCATCGTCAGTGTGATCAAAAGAATGCGCCTTCCAGAGGAACGACCGGGCCTGGCTACAACTTCGATGCCGGGACTGCTCAACGAATGGCGGGCGCTGCACTAAAATGGATTGGCTTATTACAGCACAAGAGCTCAAGCGAGAGCTCAATCACAAAAAAAAACTGGTCCTACTGGACGTCCGCCAACCCGAAGAGTTTGAGGAGTCGCGCATTGAAGGATGCGTGCTCATTCCATTGGGTGAAGTAATCGCTCGTGCCCCGCGCGAGCTCAACCCAGAGGATGAGATCGTGATCTACTGCGCTCACGGAGTTCGAAGCATGCATGCTCTCGTGGCGCTGCGACAACTCGGCTTTGAAAAGTTACGCTCTTTGCGTGGCGGGATCTCCGAATGGCAGGAGCAGGGCTACTAGCACGCCTCAAACAGGAGGCCATGAGCCTGGGCTTTGCCGAGGCTGCCGGCGTCGACTGGGCTCTCGCTCGCGAAGAGTACGCCCGCCACTCAGCGCGCTATGAAGAATGGCTACAGCGTGGATTTGCGGGAGAAATGAATTACCTGGTGCGCGGCCTCGACCGCCGCAAGAACCCGGAACTCGTTTTTTCTGGTCTTAAATCGGTCTTTTGTGTGCTCCTTCCTTACCGCCAGAGCCCGCTCGGTCACACGGATCCCTCCCTGGGCCCCCGCTATGCGCGCTACCTCGACGGCCCGGATTACCATGACAGGATTTCACAATTGCTTTTGCGCACTCTCGAATCCGTCAAGCAAGACTCGCAATTCTCTGAACTGAAGTGGAAAATCTGTATCGATACCAGTGCGGTTCTTGAGCGGACTTGGGCCTCGCTCTCCGGACTTGGCTGGATCGGAAAAAACACTCTCTTAATCCACCCGCAATGGGGCAGCCGCTTCTTTATTGGTGTGGCCTTTTTAAACCAAAACCTCGGAGTCGGAATTCAGAAGCATCCCGACTATTGCGGGAGGTGCACTGCTTGCCTAAAAAGCTGCCCCACTGGAGCCATCGTAAGTCCCGGCTGGCTCGATTCAAGAAACTGCATCTCCTATTGGACCCTGGAAAAAAGAGGACACCTCGACCTGAGTGCTGAACAAAAACGAGCGATAGGAAACTGGGTTGCGGGCTGCGACCTTTGCCAAGACTCTTGCCCTTTCAATCGAAAACCGGAAAAAAACCTACCAGATCCGGAACTTCCACAGGGAAACTCGCGCTACAGCGCCACTTGGCAGCAACTTGAAATGGAGAGTGATGATGCCTACCGACTCAGAGTTCAGGGCTCGGCGCTCTCAAGAATCAAACCAGAGATGGCTCGAAGAAACTTTAAGCTCGCACGGGCCAACTGTCCGCCAAATCAGGATCTACCAAAGGTAGACCAGGATCCTCGCTCCTGAGCCAGTCTTGAAACTTCAGCTCAAACCGAGATAGCGGCTCCTCTCCGTTCCACTGCATCACCGATTTTCCACCCTTAAATACGCTCAAGCTATACGGCAACGCTGGACATGACAAACCCTTGAGTAGCCCACCCTCAGGATCAGCTACCAGTGGCTCACGAAAATGCGTTTTTGAAATCCACTCTTTCACGTGAGCTGGGAGCTCAACGCTGCCCACCGGTACTGGGACCACCAAAAGAAAACTCAAATCAACTCTTCGATAACGCCCTCTAAATTTTTCAAATCGAGCGGCCAATTCTTGCTGATCCGCGCGGAGCGGATCCATTGCATAGACCACCCAAATTAACTGAGTAAACTCTGGCTCCAAAACTCGTAACGTAGCCCCATCCATCCAGAGTAGCGGTTTTAACGAGTGCCAAAGTGGCACGAGCCGCTGTCGAGCCATGGCAATCGACTTTTCGAGGGAGATCTTTTTCTTGCCATCACTCCAACTCATTCAGATCGCTCCCGACGCATAAACGAGACAAAAGCGGCGACAAATGCAGCCGTTGAAGCCAAAGAACAAGTAAACTGCATAGCCGTCGAAAAATCACTGTCCGCCCGTAATCGCCATCCAAACAGAGCAGTAGACAGCCCCGTCCCTACCACCATTCCCATATTTCGGATCGTTGCCAGCAGAGCAGAAGCCACCCCCAATCGATCAGGAGGCACAGCACTCATGATCGCGCTATTGTTGGGGGATTGAAAAAGACCGATCGCCACGCCCACAAAGCATAGTCCCACAACGACTGGAAAAACCTTTACTCCAGCATGAAGGCCACTGCCCAAAAAACCCCCAAAAACAAGAAGCGTCAGGCCCCCGATCAAGGCCCCCAAAGCACAAAGTCCTGCGGTACCAAACCGATCAGAGAGCCTCCCACTGATGGGAGCCACAACAAAAATGGTCAATGGGATCGCAGTCATCATCCAACCCGAATCCTGCGGCGACAAGTTCAGCGCGCGCTGAAGAAAAAAAGGCATCAAGACCGAAATTGTCGAATAGGCCACGAACGTGAGAAAACTAGCTAGATTGGACATCCAGAACGTTCGAATTCTCAGCAGCGAGATATCGAACAGAGGTGCTTGTGCTCGGGCTTCAACCCGAAGGAAAACCAAAAATAGAACTCCCACCAGGGCTCCCGTTATCCAGCGGAGCTCAGTCAAAAAGGGCAAGAGTCCCTGAATCCGAACTTGCGGAGGATCGAAGGCCGCAAGAAACATCAGCAGAATGACGGCCTGTAGAATGGTGCCCTTCCAATCAAATCCAAATCGTGAGCTCTCACTCAGTCCTTGCTGGACAAAGCGTGCAGCAAGCACCAGACCCACGATCCCAACCGGTATGTTCACTAAGAAAATGCTTTTCCAACCAAAGGACCCGATCAAAAGCCCACCCAGAGCAGGACCGCTCAATAGCCCAGCGCTCACCACCATGCCCATGGTGCCCAGTGCACCGCCTCTTTCAGACTTTGGAAAGGCTGCAGTGATCACCGCAGGTCCATTGGCCATTAAAAGCGCAGCTCCAGCGCCCTGCAAAAGACGAAATGCAATCAATGCACCCAGCCGCGTTGCGATTCCGCACAGAAGCGAGCCAAGGGTGAAAACTGCAAAACCCAACACAAGGGTTTTGCTTCGCCCCAACTGATCTGAAAGCCTACCTGCCGGCAAAATCAAACAAGCAATGGCAATCAGATAGACGACGACTACCCATTTTACTCCGGGTAAGTCGCTTGAAAACTCCTGCGCAAGAGTTGGGAGTGCAATATTAACGATGCTCGAGTCGAGCGTGGCCATGAACGTCCCGCAGGCCACCGCTCCCAATGCCCACCATTTATTCGACATTGGCTCAGAGCATATCCGAGTTTTACTCGGTTTGCAGGTTGGTTTATGGTCTGAGGCGTATGACTCATCCCAGCTCGCCAGAACTTGAAAAGCTTTCTCTCAAAAAGCTTTCCAATGAACTCCGTATTCTGATCCTTGAAATGATCACCGAAGCCAAGTCGGGTCACCCCGGCGGAAGCCTCTCGGCGATCGACGCCATGACGACCCTCTGGTTTTCAGAGATGCGGGGAGTTCCTTCAGGCAATCCCGACTCGGTCAGAGACCACTTTGTCCTTTCAAAGGGCCATGCCGTCCCTGCCCTCTACGCAATTCTTGCCAAAAAGGGCTATATCGCAATGGAAGAGCTAAAAACGCTGCGCCGCACCGGATCTCGCCTGCAGGGCCATCCTGACCGCGTAAGACTTCCGATTGTCGAGGCCTCGACAGGGTCTCTTGGACAGGGGCTCTCTGTCGCTTGTGGAATGGCGATGGCTCATCGGCTTCAGGGCTCTCCATCCCGAATCTTTTGCATGGTGGGAGATGGAGAAATCCAAGAAGGCCAAATCTGGGAAGCGGCTCTATCCGCCCCCAAGTTTGGGCTCTCCAACCTTTGCGTGATCCTCGATAATAACGGCGGACAGATCGATGGCCCAACCGACGAAGTCCTCTCTCTCAAACCCATTGCCGAGAAGTGGCGTGCCTTCAATTGGGAAGTCATTGAAATCAACGGTCACGACTTTGATCAATTGCTCAGTGCATACCGCCGCGCCCGAGAGCTAGAAGCCCAAGGTTCCAAAAAACCGGTTTTCATCATTGCCAACACCATCAAGGGCAAGGGTGTTTCGTTCATGGAAAATAAAATTGAGTGGCATGGTGCCGCACCTAAGCGCGAGGACGCAAACCGAGCCATCGAGGAGGTTCGTCGTGGCTAATCCAGCAAAAGCAACTCGCCAATCGTTTGGAGAAGCCCTCGCACGGTTAGGAGCAGAGCATCCTGAGATTGTCGTCTTGGACGCAGATCTTTCTAAATCCACAAAGTCGGATCTTTTTGCCAAGAAATTTCCAGAGCGCTTTTTTGAGATGGGAATCCAAGAGGCTCACATGATTGGCGCTGCCTCAGGAATGGCTTTCAGCGGCAAGTTGCCTTTTCTTTGCAGCTTTGGTGCTTTTTTGACGGGACGTTACGACACGGTGCGCTTAAGCGCAGTATATTCGGGGGCCAATTTACGCCTCATCGGAACTCATGCGGGACTTGGAATTGGTGATGACGGGCACAGCCAAATGGGCCTCGAAGATGTTGCCCTCATGCGCGCGCTCCCGACCATGGGAGTGTTTCAACCCATGGATGACGCAGAGACCCATGCCATCATGGATCATCTGGTCAAGCAGTACAGAGGCCCGGCCTATCTCAGGCTAACGAGACAAGCTTTGCCAGACTATTCCTCACAGGCGGCTCCTTTTGGAGCAGGAAAGTTGAGGAAAATTGCGCAATTTGGCTCTGGCTCGGTCGAATTTTTGGCAATTGGCTCTGGAGCAGGAGTTGCCGAAGCCATGGGCGCCGCAGAGATTTTGAGCAAGCAGGGGCGCACCACTCAGATCTGGAACTGCCACACTCTCAAGCCTTTTGATGCCGCGACTCTGTTGGAGCTGGTGTCCTCTCTCAAACCTAAAAAGATCATCACAGTCGAAGACCACTCGGTCATTGGTGGACTCGGGTCCTGCGTTGCCGAAGTTTTGGCAGAGGCAGGATCCTCTGTCCGACTCAATCGCTATGGCTGCCAAGACCAGTTTGGTGAGAGCGGCGAACCAGTCGAGCTCTTTGAAAAACACGGGTTTTCTGCGGCAAAAATTGCCGAGTCTCTTGCCTGAGAGCTCACAGAATTAGATAAAAGCCGGCACCTTTTGCCGAGCACTGTTTTTTTTCAGGACTTTCTTTGCCTACGCCGATCAGCTGGGCATGAAAGTTTTGCCTAACATCGCAGTCGCATCCCTCATTACGCTGACTCCACAACTTTCTGGCGCAGCGCAGTTAGGAAATTGCATCGGTGACGGATTTTTGCCGCCCAATTCTTTACGAATCTCTGCTTTTGAAAATGCAAATGGCATGACTGAGGCGAGCTTCAACGCAATCATCGACAAAGTCGCTGCTTTCTATGCACCTGTTGTAGCACAACAAGGGGCACAGCTTGTTTTTGAGCGAAAGTGGAACGACGGGACGGTCAATGCTTTTGCGTCGAGAAACGGAAATCAGTGGATTGTCTCAATGTACGGAGGGCTTGCCCGACACCAGACGGTCACCAGTGACGGATTCTTACTCGTCGTCTGTCACGAAGTGGGTCACCACTTGGGTGGCGCCCCAAAATATCGGGGTGAATGGGCCTCCAATGAGGGACAGTCCGATTACTTTGCCACCCTCAAATGCTTGCGTCACGTCCTTGAAAAAGACGACAACGTCGAAATCGTCAAATCACTCAACATTCCAGCAACAGTCACCCGTCAGTGTGAACAGAGCTTCAGCGATGCGGGAGCAATTGCGCTCTGCCAACGCACCTCGATGGCGGGACGTTCCACTGCAGAACTCATGAGAGCGCTCGGAGGATCTTCACCGATCGACTTTAGCACTCCAGATCCGTCAAAGGTCACCACCACTCAAGACCAACACCCCGAGGCTCAATGCAGGCTCGACACCTATTTCAACGGATCCATTTGCCAAGTCGACCGTGAAGAGCCCCTCAGCACTACAGACGCCACCGTTGGTACCTGTTCCGAAGAAAAGAATTTCAAAAGAGGGGTACGCCCGCAATGCTGGTACAAACCGCAGAGCATCTCTCAGCCCACCCCTCAGCCCACCCCTGAGCCCACTGACGGGATCGCCCTTCAGCCTCTCTTTAACGGAGTCTCCGATTACTCAACTTCGTTTCCACAGCAAATGATCACGATTGACTACGATGTTTCGAATATTCCTAAAGCTGCTGGAATCTATTTTGAAGTCTCGCGTCCCAATCAAACTTTTAGGCAACCCAATTCGACACAGGCCGAACGGGATGTCACCACCGCTTTTGCGCGCGCGGGATCGCGTGGCCAGCTCTACCTGGTACCCATGCGCCATCTTCCGGGGCCGGGAATCTACCAGATGCGACTGATTGCGCTCGATTCTACTGGAACACGTCCCGTGAGTCGTTTCTCAAACGCTTCAAGCCTTAGCGTGAGACTTTCTTTTGGCGGGTATCAATCCAAACGGCCAGCACGATGGTAAACTCAGGGATCGGACCGGGGTTTCTGCACCTTCAGGTGCCAATTGCACCTTTCTGGAACCTTTGGCAGTCTGAGACGGATGTCCACTTCGATCCCCTCCAGAACGATCCGTCCTGGTCAAACCCTCTTTGCGGAGGGTGACAAGCCTGAGAGTATTTTTTTGATCAACAAAGGAACTGTGGTGATCCGCAAGCTCAAGGGAACGTCTTTCGTTGAAATCGCTCGATTGCACGAAAACGAAATCTTTGGGGAGCTCTCATTCTTTGACCGACAGAACCGGAGCGCCTCGGCTTATGCTTTGACAGAGGTCGAAGTGACGGAGATCCCGTTTGAGGTCCTCGAAAAGCTATTTACATCCATCCCCCCCTACTTGAAGACTATGATTTCGTCGATTGCGGGACGACTCCGTAAGGCCGATGAGATGATCAAACGTCTCCAGAAAGCCCAAGGCACAGAGGCAGAAGAAGAAATTGCAGCTCCCCCTGCTCAGGATCTAGATGCGGCCACGGCGCTTGCGGCTGCCGCAAGTGCCCTCGATGACCCTACTTCGGGGGCACCGTCTTCGGGAGAAGATCCGGGTAGCAAAACGAGTTAAACGCGGCCGAGCTGCCTGAGCGCCTCGTAAACAGTGACCGCCACTGCTTGAGAAAGATTAAACGACCTGACTCGAGCATCAAGAATCGGAATCCGAAAGGATTGAAGCGGATTCTGGGCCAAAAGGTCATCTGGAAGCCCCATCGTTTCTTTTCCAAAAATCAAATAAGTACCCGGCTCAAACCGGTGGCCAAAAACTGTATGTCCTGCTTTTTTTGAAAGAAATGCACGGGGAGCCTCAGGCGGCAACGACTCTAAAAATGTTTGCAGGCTAGAATGTCGCACGACTCTCAGATGCTCCCAGTAATCGAGTCCAGCACGCTTTAACTGAGCATCTGTGATCTCAAAGCCTAGGGGCTCGACTAAATGAAGAGTGCAGCCTGTCCCGAGACAGAGCCTGCCAATAGAGCCCGTATTCTGAGGAATCTCAGGCTCAACCAGCACCACATGGAGTCCGTGATCCATATCCAAACTTGCCATCAAGGCCTAAGCGTATTGAGCATCCGAGGAAACGGAATCGTCTCACGAACGTGTTCGACTCCCGTAATCCAGGCCACTGTCCGTTCAATCCCAAGACCAAAACCACTATGCGGCACCGAACCAAAACGTCTTAGGTCCAAGTACCACTTGTAGTCAGCCTCGGACAGGCCGTGCTCAGCAATTCTGCGCTGGAGAACAGCGACCTTCTCTTCTCGCTGTCCACCTCCAATGATCTCCCCATACCCAAAGGGGGCAATCAGATCGCATCCCAACGCATATCTTCCGGTACCCTCAACTCCCGGGCCACCCACAGTATCGGATTGCTTGAAATAAAATGCCTTAATTTGAGCAGGCATGTGATGAACCCAAACGGGCGTGCCAAACTCCTCACCCAGCGCCGTTTCGTGAGGAGCTCCAAAGTCTTCGCCCCAGGGAATTGCAACGCCGCGTCTTTCAAGGATCTTGACCGCCTCGTCGTAAGAAATGCGAGGAAAAGGAGCACGAATTGCTTCAAGCTGCGCCAAGTCTCGCTCTAGTATTTTAAGCTCCGGAGCCCTACGGGCCAGGACTGACTGAGCAATACTCTCAATGAACTGCTCTCCGAGATCCATGTTGTCATTGAGATCAGCGTAGGCCACCTCAGGCTCAACCATCCAGAACTCGGTCAAATGCTTTCTTGTTTTTGACTTTTCAGCCCGAAAGGTCGGACCAAAAACAAAGACTTTTCCAAAGGCCATTGCGCCAGCCTCTCCGTAGAGTTGGCCAGATTGCGAAAGAAATGCCTTTTCGTCGAAATAATCTGTTCCAAACAGCGTAGACGTTCCTTCACATGCACTTGGAGTCAAAATCGGTGCATCAAAACGAACAAAGTCGCGGTCGTAAAAGAACTGTTCAACCGCACGGATGATCTCCGATCGAACGCGCATTGCGGCCCATTGCTTTTGGGATCGAAGCCAAAGATGGCGATTCTCCATCAGGAACTCTACCCCGTGCTCCTTAGGGCTGATGGGATAGGGCTCTGCCACACTCACGATTTTTAAGCCCCTCACTCCCATCTCAAAACCTCCGGGAGAGCGAGGCTCCTTTCTGAGGACGCCCGTCACTTCAACCGAGCTCTCCTGGGTGAGCTTTTCAAATTCAGCAAAAGCAGCTTCAGAGCACTCGCCTTTGAAAAGCACTCCCTGCATGAGCCCACTTCCGTCACGCAAGACCACGAACTTAATTTTGCCCGAGCTTCGAAGATGATAGACCCAGCCCCGAACCGTTACCTCCTGCCCATCAAACCGAGCCGCATCCGCAATTGCAAAACGTGAACGCTGAGTCACCATAATTAAAAGTCCGCTGCAAATTGGGCGAGCGTACGCACATAGATGCCGCTAGCACCCTTCTTTGGGAAATAAGGAACATGGCCCATCCCATTTGCTACAGCGGCGATATCAAGGTGGGCCCACTTCATTCCTTTGCGAATGAACTGCGCCATGAAGATTGCACCCCGAATCGTGCCTCCACTTGAATCGTTGGCCACATTCCGCATATCCGCACAATCCGTTTTTAGATCCTCAAAGTACTCATCCCACATCGGCAACTGCCAAATTCGTTCATGATTGTCTGCGCCGGCAGAAATCAGAGCCTGAATGAGCCCATCATCGTTTCCGAGAACTGCACAACAGTGCTTACCAAGAGCAACCTGCACCGCCCCCGTCAAAGTTGCAGCATCCACAATCGCATCCGGCTTGAACTCGTGAGCGTAATCCAACACGTCTGCCAGGATCAAACGCCCCTCAGCATCGGTGTTCACGATTTCAACGGACTTACCATTGCGCCCGTGCACGACGTTTCCTGGTTGGGTGGCCGAGCCATCTGGCATGTTCTCCGTAAAGGCAAGAATCGTCACGATGCGATTGGGTGCTCCCAGTTTTGCAGCCAGAAGAGTCGCCCCAAAAAGAGTGGCCGCCCCTGTCATATCGTGTTTCATTTCCTCCATCTTGAGCGAAGGCTTGATGGAAATGCCGCCACTGTCAAAAGTGATCCCTTTGCCCACGAAAGCAAGAGTTCGAGGTTTGGACGAACGATTAGATCCAGACTTTTTGGGATTGTACTCCAATACGACGATTTTACCTTCGCGCTCGGACCCCTGTCCCACGGCCAAAAATAGCCCCATTTTTTCTCGGCGGGCTTCGGCTTCGGACATGACCCTACACTTCAGCCCATGCTTACGCGCAAGCTTTTGAGCTTCCAAGGCAAAGTACTCAGGGGTTCCCAAATTCGAAGGCTCATTGGACCAATCACGAGTGATATTGACACACTCACCGACAGCAAGCGCGCGCTCGATCTCTGCAGTCGCACGGCTTGCCGTTGCACGATCGGGGGCCACCAGCACTACCTTTCGGGTGGCATGCATAGGATCGGGTGCTTTTTTATACTTTGAAAAATTGTAACAGCTCAAAACCATTCCTTCGAGCAAAGCTCTCAGATGGGAGACCTGCTTGAGGTCTGAAACATGGAGTGCCACTGAGACGAGCTTCTCGCTCCCCAGACGGGCCCAGAGAGCGGCTCCTGCCTGCCTCACTTTGTCATCGGTCAATTCTGAAGGCTGACCAAGGCCAACAAAGACAACAGTGTCAGCTTGCCCCTGCCCCCCGAAACGGACGATTTGAGTTGAGCCAGAGCGAGCAGTAAAGCCATCTGCTGCCTTTAGTTTTTCGAGCGTCGAAGCATAAGGGCTCTTTGCAGAGCCATGCCCCGAAATGACGGGTTTTTTTGAGACATCTTGTGCCACGAAGACTACGTCTGCATCGACTTTTCCTGAGGCAGACCGGGCCTCCATCTGCGGAAAGGCCCAGTTCAAGGCCCTTTTCAAAGATTGAGTGCGGGGGGTACGTGATGACTGAGTTGTCATTGCTTGAATTCCTCTCAAGAAGTAGAGAATCTCTAGCATACGAAACACTGGATTTTGAATCGCAAATGCTGAAGCGTTACCAGTCCAAGGTTGGCTCCCTGGTTCGGATCTCTGATGCAGTGTGCATCAGCTCCGCGTGGTTGCTCGCGTACCAAGTTCGGTTCAGTACTGGATGGATTACCACCTCCAAAGGTATCCAACCTTCCTCAAAATACTCCTCACTGGTCCCTCTCGTCATTGTTCTCTGGGCCGTCGTCTTTTCTTCGCAGGGACTCTACGGCTCAAACAAAGTCCTCAGGAGAACTCATGAAGCCCTTTTGGCTTTAAAGGCGCATGCCATGGCCTGGATCGTGATGCTGGCTCTCACCAGCCTCATCACAGAATTCAAATACTCAAGAAGCACACTCGGAATTTTTGGAGGCCTCGGAGCCTTGCTGATCATTGGAGCTCGGATCACGATTCGGAATGCCATCCGGTCTCTCAGAGAGTTTGGAGTCGGAGCAGAACGAACCCTGATTGTGGGAGAGGGCCCGTCAGCCACCATGGTGGCTGAGCGCATTCAAAAGTTCCCTGAACTCGGAAGCCACCTAGTCGCAACCTTGCCCGGAACCTTTCAGGGAGCCTTACCTAACCTCACCCAAGTGATTCGAGAAAAGAATATTCAGGAAATTATTTTTGCTTTGCCAAGATCCCAAGCCAGTGAACTGGATCGTCTTCTGTCACAGGTTCACGAAGACACGATCGACATTCGCGTGATTCCGGACCTGAACGAATACGTCCGCCTCGGCTGTCAGATTGAGGATTTTGACGGAATTCCGATGGTCAGCGTCAATGACTCCCCTCTGGATGGCTGGGGAAGCGGTCTCAAGCGAATCACGGACATCGTCTTGTCTGCACTTGGATTGCTGCTGCTCAGTCCGCTCCTTCTGCTGCTTGCCATTGCAGTGAAACTTTCTTCTCCTGGTCCAATCTTTTATCGCCAGGAGCGCATGGGTCTGGATGGAGAAACTTTTGGGATGCTGAAGTTTCGATCCATGCGAACAGACGCAGAAAAAGAGAGCGGGCCTGTCTGGGCAAAAGCAGCAGACGACCGTCGCACTTGGCTTGGCTCGCTCCTTCGATCTACGAGCCTGGATGAACTTCCGCAGCTCTGGAACGTCCTCAAAGGTGACATGTCTTTGGTCGGACCCCGGCCCGAGCGACCGTTTTTTGTGAACAAGTTTAGAACTGAGATCCCCGGCTACATGCTGAGGCACAAGGTGAAGGCGGGAATCACCGGCTGGGCGCAAGTGAACGGCTGGCGAGGCGACACTTCACTGACGCGCAGAATCGAATGTGACCTCTTTTACATTCGACACTGGTCTTATTGGCTGGACTGGAAGATTCTGTGGTTAACCCTCTGGAGAGGGTTCATCCACCGCAATGCCTATTAAATTTTGGCGTCTCTCTCTCATCGACCGCTACCTTTTGAGTGAACTCCTCACTCCCTTTGCAGGTGGGATCGTCTTCTTTACTTTCGTCTTCTTGATGTTTCAGATCTTGCGACTTGCCGAATTCTTTATCATCCATGGAGTGCCCTTCTTCGATCTGATCGCTCTTTTAGTTTTGCTGAGTGCGTCATTTATTCCGTTTTCACTCCCGATTTCTTTTTTGATTGGTTTGCTTTTAGCCTTCGGAAGACTATCGACCGATAGTGAACTCGTTGCCATGAAGGCCGGCGGCTACTCTCTCAAGCGCCTAGCATTTGTTCCGTTTTTGATGGCCTGCTGTGTTTCAATTCTCTCTCTTCTGCTGACCATGCAGATCACTCCCACAGCTGAAAAAGCACTCAGACAAAAGATGACCGAAATCGGCAACTCCAAGCTAGTCAGCGCCATCCGTCAGGGGACCTTTACTCGAGGTTTTTTTGACCTCATTGTCTATGCCGATCAGGCCAACCCAAAGACAAACCGGATGCAGGGTGTTTTTATCTATGATGAACGCGAGCCCAAAAACCCCCTCACCATCGTTGCAAACAAGGGCCAGTGGACCACGCGACGCACAGAAAACGGTGGCAGCGAGGCCGTTCTCAAACTGACTGATGGCAACATTCACCGCAGTGAGGCCAGTACTGGGAGCTATCAAAAGATCGATTTTGAAGAGTACCGACTGTTTTTAAAAATGGAAGGTTCTCAAGGCTCAGGCTCAAGCAAACCCAAGATGCTGACCTACTCTGAGCTCAGCGAAGGCATCAAAACAACGGCTACCGAGCAGCCTCAGAGACACCGACAGCTCCTCAACGAATGGTGGAGACGAATTGCAGTAGCGATAGCCCCGTTCTGCTTTCTACTTTTGGGCCTGGGCCACGGAAGCGGAACCAACCGGTCAGCCCGAGCCAGCGCCGCACTGATTGCCTTTGCTGTGGTCGTTCTCTACGATGGGTTACTTTCTTGGGGCGCTGGGCTTGCTGAAAAAAGCCTGCTCCCTAGCTGGATTGCACTTCAACTGGGAAATGTCCTCACAGCCATCTGGGGAGTCTTTGCCTTTCGTTCTGCGTTACGAACCTGACACTTCGCTAAAACGCTACAGACGCGGCCAAACAAAGACAAAAACGTGACACGATCCTCGCAGAACCGCCACCAGAGCGGCTTTGGGGATAACTTGTAAAGATATCGCAAAGAAAGGGCGATATAAGGTAAAATAAGTATAAAAAACAATTGCTTAACAGATGTGGATAACTCGAAGAATCGTGTGGATAACTAGGGGCTTGGGGCTGGAATCTCTGACGCGGCGCCTTGGGGCTTAGGGGGTGGCGGTGCCATGACGGCCTCTCCTGCAAACGGATTGCCTTTTATTTCAACATCTTTGGCAACTACCGTAAGGGTCCGACCATCCTCACTGGTCCCGGCTCCCGACTTAAGGAGCCCCTCTAATGTCGATGCTCCACCCAAGGTCAAAAGAGCTTTGGGCTCGCCGACTTGTCTAGTTACAGAAGCATCCCCCGGATTGGAGCTTTGAATAGAAACAGAGTTACGAGCCAAAAGGACCAGGACAATGCCCTCTCGGAGCACGAGCCGGTTCTTGTCTTTATCGTCTACCTTGAATTTGATCCACATGTCTCGAACCGCTTTCACCACGACCCGAACTCGAATCTCTTCTTTTAGGAGATCCTTACCCGAAAGGAGAGGATCTGGCCGCCGACCCGCCTCTGGACTTGCCGTTGGATTGGGCGAGGAGCTCGGGCTTGGACTCGGAGCCGGGCTCGGCGCAGGACTAGGAGATGCAGCCACACTTGGGCTCGGGCTCGGGCTCGGGCTCGGAGCAGGACTCAGAGATGGAGCTAAACTAGGGCTTGGGCTCGGAGCCAGACTCGGAGATGGAAGCGGACTTGAACTGGGCTGCACTTCACGCAGCTGCTCGAGATGTCCGTGCCGCCTCTTTTTAAGAGAGGGCTTTGCCACGACAATCACCAGCCCCCCTACGACCATTAACGTACCCATCAGGATCCAGAGACCGGTACGAGACTGCTCCCCTTCTCTGCGCTCAAAAACATAACCGCTGTGCCCGGAGTCTTTGCGAGGGCGCTTTTCACTTTTCTCGTCAATGAAGCGAGAAAAGCGAGTCAACGTCTCATTGGGATTGACCCCAAGGAAGCGACAGTACGAGATCACAAAACCGCGAACAAAGGGTTTAGCTGGAAGCTCCTCGTAGAGATCGTTCTCAAGCGCCTGAAGCAATCTAAGGCTGATTTTTGTAGCAGAAGCGACTTGCTCAACCGTGAATCCGCGATTCTCTCGTTCGTGCCTCAGAAACTCACCTAGAGATGCAGTTTTCATGGAGGTCATCGTGTCATTCTCGCCACTAGGGCAAATACTTTAAGTTTTCTAGAGCTTTCTCGGCAAACTCAGTCCCCGAGAATCTCTTACTGACTTCTAAAAATTTCTGCCGTGCCTTTGAATACTGACGGTTGCGACTCAGCGCGATCCCGGATGCCAAATGGGCCTCCGCAAACGCCGAACAGGCATTCTTGGTGGCGGCATCCAAATCTTTGAGCCCATCTGCGACGCGCCCCTCTTGCATGTGAATCTGCGACCTAAAGAAATGCGCATGACACGCCATTCCTTGTGACTCATTGATCGCACGATCGAGCTGCTCTCGAGCCAAAGATCGCTCGTTACGCGCCAAATAGAGGATGGCAAGGTTTGTACGGGCTTTATAAGATTCACGATAAAGCGAATCATTTGCTGCCGGAGTCAGGATCCGAATGGCCTCAGAGTGATTGCCGGACTCCATCAAAAATTTTCCGTAGGTCGTGGCAATTGAACTATCTGCGGGAGCTAGTTCATACGCTCTGCGGGCAGAACTCAGTGCAGAGGGAAGGTCCTTGCGGAGCGCATAAGCAAGCGCACGAACGTGATGAAGAGAAGGTTCACGAGGAACAGCCTGCTCAGCGCGCGCTACATATTGAAGGGCCCCAGCTGCATCCCCGTCTTCAACAGCACTTGCTCCCATTGAAATCCACTGAAACGCCAAGTTTTTTTTGGACGAATTTGAAGCGGTCGCGCACGCGCTTGCAAGCAGCATCAAATGTAAACAAACGTGCCACGGCTTCATCCTGTTTTAAGTCTAGGAGCCCGGCCACTCCGTGTCAAACCCGACTCAACAAGGCGACCGATTCTAAGTGCACGGTTTGCGGGAAAAAATCGAAAAACGCCAAGGCGTCAATTTTCCAACTCCGAGTCGAGGTGATTCGCCAAAGATCACCGGCCCAAGCATCTGTCACACATCCCACTGCAATCCAATGACTCACTACAGAGCGTAGAGAAAAATCCAAAAGCTGCGGATGCGTCTCCCCACAGCGGTGCCGAGGCGGATCCATAATGATGACGCC
>JBKCVM010000026.1:0-23603 GCA_046317855.1 Oligoflexia bacterium | reverse complement strand
GGATGCGGCTCTTTCGTTGGGAATGACCAAGCTTCAGGCGCTTTGGCACGTAGTCATCCCGCAGGCGACTCGCGTGGTCCTGCCGCCTATGACAAACGACTTTATCTCGTTGCTGAAAGACTCGTCGCTCGTGTCAGTGATCACCATGGTCGAGCTTACTAAGATTTACGGACAGCTCGCGTCTACCTATTACGATTATTTTGGGATCGGCCTCCTGACGGCGGGAATGTATTTTCTGATCGGCTTGCCGTTTGTCCGCTTTTCGAAGTGGGTAGAAGTAAAGTTTTCGAAGGGCCGAGCCACAATTGCCTAGGGTGAAAGACGCTCGACAGTCCATGAGGAGCTTGCCTTTTTTCTCGAAAAGACAAAGCGGTCGTGCAGCCTGAACTCACCCTCTTGCCAAAATTCAATTCTGGAAGGCACCAATAGAAACCCTCCCCAGTGCGGGGGGAGTGCAACCGGCTTGTCCTTGAACAGGAGTTCGTAGTGCCGCACCCTTTCGATGAGGATTTCGCGGCTGGCAATTGGGCGGCTTTGTTGGGATGCCCAGGCGCCGATCTGACTCAGCCGTGGACGCGAATGAAAATACTCCTCAGACTCAGCGCGCGACATTTTGCGGACGCTGCCTTCTATGCGGATTTGCCGATCCAGCTGCTTCCAATGAAACGTCAGTGCAGCGTGTGGATTAGAGAGCAGCTCTTTGCCTTTACGGCTTTCATAATTAGTAAAGAGCCTGAATGCCCCTTTTGAGCGCCCTTTGGATAGACCTTTATACAAGACAATGCGAACCGAGGGGATGCCCTTGCGGCTGCAAGTCGCCAAAGCCATGGCATCTGGGTGCTTTTCGCCCGCGGCCACGGCCGCATCGAACCATTTCTCAAAATGAACCAGAGGGTTTCCCTTCATGAGGTCTCCATTTTTAGGTATGTCCTGAGTATCTATGGCACTCACTTATACCCAGCCTCCCACTGAAAAAGAACTTGGTTCACTGGCCCCTGATTTTAGTTTGCCGGGAGTCGACGGGAGAACCTATTCGCTCTCGAGCTTTTCTGACGCCCGGGCATTAGTCGTTGTTTTTATGTGCAATCATTGCCCCTATGTGATTGCCGTCCAAGAGCGCATCAATGATTTGGCCCGTGAATACGCAACCCGTGGCGTGCGGCTCATCGGAATCAATCCAAATGACCCGATCAAGTATCCTGATGACTCTCTGGAGGCGATGAAGGCCAGGGCTAGCGAACAGGGTTACGTGTTTCCGTATCTTCAGGACCTTACTCAAGAAACCGCCCGCGCCTATGGGGCGGTCTGTACTCCCGATCCGTTTGTGTTTGAGAACAAAGCCGGAAAATTTGTTCTGAGATACCATGGTAGAATCGATGATTCTTGGAAGGAACCCGCTAAAGTGACTCAGCGAGAGCTTGCCGCCGCCTTAGACTCGATCCTCGAGGGTCGCACCCCTCAGAACCAACAGCACCCTGCGATGGGATGCAGCATTAAGTGGCGGTGAAAAGGTGAAAGTCCACCTCTCCCGACTTTATCAGACGCTGGTTCTTTTTTACTTGGCATTTCCGATTACTTTTCTTTTGGTAACGGCACTTCTGTACGAAATTCCCGGATCAGAGCTGACTAAGATACTCCTCCAGCCGAGCTTCTATCTCTTGAGCCTGGGAGCCATGATTACCGGGTTTGGCCTTTGGGAGGTGCGTCGGTGGGGATGGTACGCCATGCGTTTTATGAGCTTGGCGATGATCTACTACTCGGTCGTGCTGCTCGTGCACTACGGGCAGACCGATAGCCCTGGGCTGGCTTTGTTTGTGGGCGTGCTGATGGTCTGGGTTCTGGACAAGAGGATTTCTTCTGAGCTCAGGGTTCCGTACTTCATGCCGCAGATTTCTTGGTGGGAGAGCAACCCCCGTTATCAGATTAGGATTCCGGTCCGAGTGCTCGGTCACGGTGGAGAAGTGCTTGAGGGCCAGATTCTAGACGTCTCGCTCGCAGGGTGCTTTATCAAGATTCGGCCTGAGTTCACGGAGCAAAGCCCTGTCACTTTAGAGTGTCAGCTGTTTGGAAGACCTTGGCGGGCAGAAGGCGCCGTCGTCTGGCGTACTTATGGGGCTGTGACCTTTCCAAGAGGCATTGGGGTTAAGTTTAGCCCCATGGAGCGTTCGACTCGTCGGGCACTGAGCGCTGCTACCTTACGGGTGCGCAAGCTGGCGTTGCTCTATCGTCGAGGCCGATTCTTGTTGGGTGACGACGAGCTGAAAAAGGCGATCGAAAAACTGAAGTCTCCTATCCCACCCCATCATCACGAAGAGAGTTAAACCCAAAAAGGGTCAAGATGTCCGAATCAGAAAACTCAAATTCTCCTGATCCAATGCTCGTTGCACTTGAGCTGGCTAAGCGCGCTGCTGCTCAAGATGAAGTTCCTGTGGGTGCAGTCATCCTTCATGAGGGCAAAGTCATTGGAGAGGGCTGGAACCAGCGGGAATCAAAGCAGGATCCATTGAGCCATGCTGAAGTTGAGGCCATTCGAGCAGCGGCCTCCCGGCTTAATAGCTGGAGACTGGAAGGATGTACTTTGGTCGTAACCCTTGAGCCGTGTCCGATGTGTTTGGCGGCCGCTCAGCAAGCTCGTATTAGGACGTTGATTTACGGCGCCGATGACCCCAAGGGAGGGGCCCTCTCTCTTGGATACCGCTTTCACGAAGATGTACGCGTCAATCATCGATTTGAAGTGCGCCGTGAGTCGAAGCCGGAGTGCGGCTCGATCCTGACCGAGTTTTTCAAAAAAAAACGGTCTAGCTCATGATAGCTTGAACCCAAGATGGCTCTTAAACTTTCGTTTGCAAGCTTGTCCCTGGGCGCCGCGGTCGATCAACAGACTGGGAGTCTTTCGGTTTTTGACATCGTTGATGAGATCCGGACCCCTCAGGTTCCGATCCATCTGCAATCGCTGGTGATTTCTTTGGCGCTTGAAAACACTCGACAGCAAGAGTCACAGGGAAAGGTGCTGATTCATTTGCTCACTCCAGACGGAAAACAAAATTTGCTCGGCCAGGGAGAGCTGAACGTGCCCCGTGAGCAGCGCAGGCTAAAAGCAGTTTTCCGTTTTGGCGGCTTTCCGGTCTTTCACTTTGGTTCTCATCGTTTTGTGGTGTCCTGGGTCGATGCTGCTGGGACTAAGCAGGGTGAAGCCCTTCTGGATTTTGAGGCGGTTCAAGTGACCCAGGTCGCCCAGGGCGTTCCTCCAGCTGGGGGTGAAAAGCCTCCGCTTTCGCACTGAACAGCTTACTGGGCAGTAAGGTTTTTCTTTTGAGGGATGAGTCCCAGCGCGATCGCTCCCCCGACGAGGGCTGCCCCTGCCTGGGCCACAATCGGCGCTTGGGCCTTGAGTCCGAGCCAGTTCCAGATCGGCTCTGATGCAATTGCAGCTAGTCCCGTAAGAAACACTATTCCTTGCGTGATTTCACGCCGACCGATCGTTGCAGCCTCCATCGACTGCCATCGGTCATATCGAGTGAGGAGTAGTAAGCCTGGAATCGCTAGCAGCACCGAGAAAATAAAATACCCATGCCATCCCAGACCCTCGGCAATCACACCGGCTTGAGAGACGAGGACGACTCGAGAAACTGCGGTGAGGCTTGAAAGTAAAGCAAACTGGGTGGCTGTGAACTGCCGGTTACACACAGCCATCATGAACCCCGATAGGGCAGCCACGCCGAGGCCGATCATGAAGTTCTCCACTGTGATGACCGCCGTCATAGCGGCGGTGTTCTTGCCAGTGTAAGAGAGAATCAAAAAGGTGAGACCTGCCAGGGATTGTAGGAACCCAAAAATCCAAAGGGCCCGCTTGGTGCCCAACCTCACCATTAGGGCACCGCCAGTTAAGGTCCCTACGATGGTGGCAATGAGACCAAAGACCTTGGTCACGGCACCAATCTCTGTTTTTGAAAAGCCCAGGGACAACAAAAAGGTCGTCGTGAGCGCTGTGGCCATCATGGTCGAGAGTTTATAGACCATGACAAAAAGAAGGATTTCGATGGCACCGGAGCGCTTAAAGAAATCCAGAAAAGGTTGAAGCACTTTTTGGCTCCAAGGTGTTTTTGTGCCAGCGGCAAAAACGGCGTTCTCGACTTTTGGCTCGGGGGCAAAAACCACGGCCAAGGAGCCCAGTGCCATCAACCCTGACATGAGCCAGTAAACCTGCTGCCAATCAAAATGGTCCGCTAGAACAAGCGCAAGTGCCCCAGAGACCAGCATGGCGAGCCGATATCCCATGACGTACACTCCCGCCCCAGCGCCCAGTTCCTCTGGCTTCAACAGTTCTGTTCTAAAGGCGTCGAGTACGATGTCCTGGCTTGCGCTAAAAAAAGCGACTGCAATGGCAAGCAGACTGAGGGCTCCGAGTTCCGTCTCTGGATCCAAACTCCCCATGAGTGCAATCGAAATCACGAGGGCAATCTGCGTCAGAATGGCCCAGCCTCGCCGTCTTCCCCAAAAAAGGGGACGTGCATTGTCGAGGAGAGGGGACCACAAAAACTTCATCGTGTACGGAAGCCCCACTAAGGCAAAACGCCCAATCGTTGCCAGGTCGACCTTTGATTCAGTCATCCACGCTTGCAATGTGCTCCCGGTTAGCGAAAGAGGAAGTCCGGAGCAAAAGCCTAGAAAAAGCACGAGCGCCATACGGCGGCTCGCAAAAACGTGCAAGATGGAGTTCATGTCTCCAAGCGTAGCACTCCGTCAGGAAGTTTTGGAATTCCTCTCACTGAAAGTGTTCGATCAAACTGACGAAAACTGCCAGCACTGTCGTCCAAGATCCGCCTCCCGTTGCAGAGGATGGGTTCATTCGGAAAGGCATCGGCTCCGGGCTCGCCTGGAGGGAGGAGCTCGGGGCGGCATTTCTCTCGAATTTCATTCAAGACTCTCTCGAACTGTTGGATGTCTCGAGCATCGTGGAGTTCGAGTTCAGCAACACCTTCGGGCACGTAGCGATAAAAAGCTGGGACTTCGATGCTCCAGAGCATGGGAGGGGCCAACAGGGCTTTGACCTCAGGGCGGTCGTGGCTGCGCTTTCGATTTGCCACCGAGACGTTCAGGTCGATCACCTCACCTAAGTCGGTCGCAGCCCAAAAATGGAAGCTTTTACCCCAACATCCTGCCCAAAGAACGGAGTGGTCCTCCATGACTTCCACCCAGGCAGCGGGACCGTACATCACTCGCGCTGCAATCTGATGTTGTTGAAGCGCTTGAACGGTAGCCGCAGATACCATGAGGGGTACATCGGATCGGTCACCCACGACGCGGTCGACCACTTTAGTGACGACGCGCGAGATCTGGGCAATTACCGCAAGCGGGGTGGTGCTCATGAAAAAAGCTCCATTCCGCGGCGGATCATCTGCTCTTTTTCTGGAGATTGAGAGGCAATGGTAGCGAGCCGTGAGAGCACACTTTTTTGCCAAGGCGCCTTGAGGCTCCAAAGATGGTTCAGTTCAAGGAGCTCCCAACGCAGCAGCCAGTCTGAAGGGTAAGAAGTCTCAAGCCCACTGTAAATTTTTTGGAGCTTTGAGAGTGCCGCTGCCTCCGCCCCTTTGGGGTTTCCGCCTTCACGCAACCTGCGCACTTCTTCGTACAGGGCGTTCAATGCAAGCGTGTCGTCTGTTAAATTGGTCTTCTGAAAGCCCATCCGTTGTGGAAACTCCTGAGTCTCGAGCATGTAGCGTGCGCGGTCGGGTGCCCCTCCAAATACCGAAGTCACTTGGGTCCCGCAGGCCATGTCAAATCGGCCCCATCCCGGCTCAAAAAGCACACGAGGGCCCATCGTCACTTTACAGTTCTCCCAGGTCAAAACAAGCAGGCGGCCTTTGAGCCGTGTTTGCTGGGTGATTGTTCCTGTGACCCGGATTCCAGACTCGAATTCAAGCTCGCTCAGACTGGCGCACTCGCGCTCTGTGAGCTCCTGAGGCAAGCGGAGCTCGTGAGAGCGTCGGATCTTTCCGACAGGAGTGCCAAAGCCGTGCTGATGGTAGAGCGCTCCTTGGGATTCAATTTCAACATTTTCGAATCCAAGTTGAGTGGGACCAGTGAATCGCAAGTAAGCGGGCATACCCAATGGGTCTTGTATGTATTCAGAGAGAACCCCGCCGATCTGAATACCTGACTCGAGCTCTGTGGTGGTCACACTCTTGGCTTGGAGTGCCTTTTGTAGTGCTGGCACCCCCCCCGTCTTGAAGGCCATGGTAGCGGCAAATTCATTTAGAACTTTTGAAAGGTGATTGAAGCTCGGGGTGACAAAAAGCTGAGGTTGCGGACGGGTGATGTCATAGGGAGTGCGAACGCACTCCACGGTGAGAGGAAGTTTCTTCACCTGTCCACCTAGGCAGGTGTAGCTCTCGCCGACCGAAGACAAGAGGCCAGCGCCGTAGATTTTAGGGTTTTCTAAATTTCCAACCAGACCGTATTCGACCGTCCACCAGTTCATTCGAGCGAGTAAGGTTGCTTCACTATCAAAGTCGACCGCTTTGATGGCGGCGTTGAGAGCAGCTTGGGCAGCTTGGATTTTTTCTGGTGAGGACTCAGGGTCTTCTTTCACTTCCGACAGGGTTCGAATCGCCTGATAGACCGAGAGATCATGGTGCGAGAAAATTGCTTTTCTCGAAACCTCGCCATAGTTGCGCAGATAGCTTGAGTACTCTGGATCAGCAATGATGGGAGCGTGGCCTGCCGCTTCATGGACAATGTCGGGAGCCGGAGTGTAGGCCAAGTGCTCGAGTTTACGCATGTCACAAGCAATCGGGAGCACCCCGAGTGACTGAAATTCCATAAATGCGGCCGGAGGAATGAAGCCTGAAACCGCCACAGCGCGCCAACCAAACTTTTGAAGGCAATGGTCCATCTCGCTGATCAAGGGGATCCGCTCGGTCGAAATCCCAGTTTCCAGGAGGCCATCTCGGTATTTTTGATGAGCGTGCTTTGAGAAAAATCTTTGAGAAATTTTGAGAATGAACCGCCAGCTTGCGTGATCGATCGCAGTGTAGAGGCTCGGGTCCTGGTGAACGATGTAAGGTGCCAGATGATCCGGAATTTTTTCCAGTGCGCGCTGAGGCATCGGGCGGGACGATAGCGCAGGAGCATTTGCCTTTCCACACAGTGTTTGGCAATCACTGCTGCATGTCCCCGCGAGAGCCTGAATATCAGGGCCCCATTTGGAAGCATCCCTACTTTCTGTATGTTTGGATTACGCTGGCTCTGTTCAGTTTTCTCTTGTTGATGGCCTGGCTTGCTCAGTCTCAAGGCTGGATTCCGGAGCGCTCGGTGAACACCAGTTAAGTGTGTGCAAAGTCCGGTAAACACTACCAAAAAATCCGGCAAACCGCCGGTTTCAGTCCAGAAATTGTTCTAGCCTCAATTAAAAAATGGATGACCAGAAGCGCTGCGACATTGCCGTTGGTTCGGCATGGGAATTGATTCCGGATTGGGTGGATAATGGGCTCTAATATAAAAAAGCGGGCGGGTGACTCGAAGTCAGCGCTGCTGCGGCAATTGGGCTTAAAGATCATGAAGGATCTGGGGGCTCGTGGAATGACGGTCGATGCCTTTGCCCTTCAAATCGGCATCGCACGTTCAACTTTGCGCGAAATCACCGCCGGAAGAAGCAACCCCAGGCTATTGACTCTGGCCGAGATAGCTCAGGGCCTGGGCTATCCTGATCTGAAGACTTTTTTTCAGGACCTTTAATGGCTGGCCTGGTTGGACTCGAACCAACGACCGATCGGTTAACCGCCGATTGCTCTACCGACTGAGCTACTGGCCAACACTCGGTAATAGTGAGGGGTTAAACGAAAGCAGCCGGTTTGTCCAGCTTGGAGTCAAAGTAATGGCAGCTGCCCGGCCCTGATGCTTCGGGTATACTGGGTACTCCGGAGCACCCATGAGATTCACGAAACTACTGCAACGCAAGCGCTTCTTGATCAATCCTAAGTTTCAATTTCGCTTTGCATTTTACCTCTGCACTTGGGTGTTGGCGCTGAGTGCGATTTTTCCGTTTTTGCTCAGTCAGACGTTCATGCTTTTGGCCGAGCAGCTCGTGAGCAACCCCAGCGGTCCTGAAGTGGATTATGTGATTCAGGTGAGAAACGAGCTTTTAAGAAGTTTGTACCTGGTTGAAGGCCTTTTTATTCTGGTGGTGGCTGGCATCAGTGTTTTCATCTCTCATCGCATTGCGGGCCCCATCTATAAGCTGAATCAATGCCTTCGAGAAGCTGCTCGGACGGGAGAGCTCAATCCTAATCTCAAATTTCGATCGACGGATCACTTTCAGGAGTTGGCTGACAGCTACAACGCGCTTGCTCGCGCTATCCTCCAAAAGCAAAACGAAAAACAAAATTCAAAATCCTAGCCTCGAGAGGTTTTAAGTGAAGAGGTTTTTTGCGTGGCTTGGGGTGCTTTCTGGACTTCTGGCTCAAACGAGTTTTTTTTCGCACGTGGCTCACGGCAAGGTTGAGAAAGCCCCAGCCTCCTTAAAGCTTCTGGAGAAGGCGCTGTTGCTGGCAAATACCAAAAATAATTTTAAGGCACTCGATCAAGTCGGCGAACTCGACCCTTTTTTCGACCATGCTCAAGGTATTTTAGGCAGACATGAGCGAGATCTCGCTCGCGTGGCCCTTGAAAAGCGTCAGTTCTCAGGAGCCATTCGCTTGGCCAAGCTGGCTCGAGATCGTTTGGTGAAGATCCAAGCTCTGTACTCTGGCGGCCCATGGGTGAGGATGTTTGCGAACGAGGTTGGCCAGCTCGAATTGATTGAGGCTCGTGCCCTTCATTCGAAGAGGCAAATGGCCAAGGCCAGAGTCCTTTATGAAAGAGCGTTTGATCGGATCGCCCTTGCGCTCGTGAGTTGGCAAGATTTAAGCGCATATTTTGAGTCTTGTGGAGATTGGCAGAAACTGGTGCCGACCGACTCGTGCACTCTCTGGGGTCGAAAGCTGCTTGCCATTTTTCCTAAGGCATCGCCCGAACGCAGGGAGCTTGAAGGGCGTTTTAAAGCTGTCATTGAAACCCTTGAAATCACTCCTGCCTCGCAGTCTACCGGTCGTGTTCAGCAAGTTTACAAAGTGACCGATGCTGACGCTGAAGCCTGGGATGAAATTCTTCCGCGGATCCAAGAGCGTAACCTCCGTTGGGCATCTCCGCTTTTTGAAAAGTTTCTAGAAAAATTTCCACGCTCACAGTTTAGGCAGCGGGCACGGTATTGGTGGGCCCTGTCGCTCCTTGAAAGTGGTCCAGACAAAAAAGCCTTTTCGCTGCTCGAGCAAGTCGCTCGTGAAAGTCCTCTCAGTTACTATGGGCTGCTCTCGGCTCGACAACTCAACCGTAATCCAGATGAGTTTCTTTCGAGCGAGATTCCGAGAGAAGAGCCTCGAGATCCCCGCCTCCACCCGAGTGAACTAGCGGCCCTCGAGCGAGCTGAAATTCTTTTGAAACACAAGTTGACCTCGCTTGCAGAACTCGAACTCAAGGAGATTCGCGTACGAGACGCGCTTGATTCGAACTTTCTGGTTTATCTTGCTCGGCTACATCAAGCAGCCAAGAGCCATCTGGGTGCGTTCACTGTAGTGACGGAGCTTGTTGCTCGGGGGGCTCCTGCGGCTGCGACGCAATGGGCAGCTGAGATTGTCTTTCCGGTCGAGCACTGGGAGCTGATTCAACAGGCGGCCCAAGCCAAGCAGCTCGATCCGATTTGGGTGCTTAGCCTCATGAAGCAAGAGAGCGCCTTCGAGGACTCGGCCCAGTCAGGAGTCGGGGCGGTGGGTCTCATGCAAGTCATGCCGGCTACAGCGTTGGACGTGGATCCAGGGGTGCTCAGGTTGGAGTTAGCTTTGCCAGCGCGCAACGTTGCGATTGGCACCGGATACATGGCGCTGCTTGCGCGTCGATTTAAGGGTAACCTGGCTCTTGCGACTGCTAGCTATAATGCAGGCCCCCAGGCAGTCGAGCGATGGGTTCGTGAAAAGGGTCCGTACCCCGGTCTTGTCGAATTCATTGAAGCGATCCCTTACCGCGAAACGCGCGATTACGTGGGCTCGATCGTGCGCAATTACTTCTGGTACACTCGAAAGCTTAAGCCAGAGCCTTCATCGGTGCCCGATAAAGAAGTGGAGTACTTTTGGAAGGTCACACCGCAAAACGGAAATGCATGATGTCTCCGTCCCGCACAACGTAGTCTTTTCCTTCGAGCCGCATCAGACCTGCATCACGCACGGCCTGCTCTGATTTGTGCTTCATGAGATCATCGAAGTGGTACACGTCGGCCTTGATGAAGCCTTTTTCAAAATCGGTATGAATCACGCCCGCAGCCTGGGGAGCTTTCCAGCCCTTCTGGATTGTCCAAGCGCGTACTTCGACTTCGCCCGCCGTAAAGTAAGTCTGAAGCCCAAGGAGCCGGTAGCCCTCACGGATCACGCGGTTGAGCCCAGGCTCATCCATTCCCATTTCTTTTAAGAACCCAGCTTTTTCGGTTTCATCGAGCTCGGCGATTTCAGACTCGATTTTGCCGCAGATCTGGACCAGAGCGCTGCCTTCTTTTTCAGCGTGATCCATCACACGCTTCACGTACTCATTGGGGGTGGATTTACCGATGTCCTTGTCATCGACGTTGGCCACATACATGACCTTTTTTGCAGTGATGAAGTGGAACTCGTGAACTAAAGCTAGCTCCTCAGGAGAAAGGCCCAGCGAGCGCACGGGGCGCCCGGCTTCAAGTGCCTTACGGATCGGAGCCAGGACTTGCATCTGCGCCATGGCTTTCTTGTCGCTTCCGGCCTTGGCCGTCTTTTCGATCACGGCATACCGCTTGGTTACGGTTTCAAGATCGGCAAGCATCAGCTCGGTATCGATGACAGCAATATCTCTCAGTGGATCCACTGATCCGTCCACGTGTACGACGTTGGGATCTGAAAAACAGCGCACCACATGGGCCACGGCATTGGTCTCGCGAATGTGGCCCAGAAATTGGTTGCCGAGGCCCTCTCCCTTAGATGCTCCTTTGACTAGGCCTGCGATGTCGACAAAGGTCATGGTCGCGGGGACCAGCTTTTGTGGAGGAATGTACTGGGCGATCTGTTGCAGTCTTGGATCCGGTACCTTCACGATCCCTGTGTTGGGGTCAATGGTACAGAACGGGTAGTTGGCGGCTTCTGCTTTGGCAGAAGTGAGTGCATTAAAGATCGTTGATTTACCAACGTTAGGAAGCCCAACAATGCCGCAGCTAAAACCCATGGATCACCTTTTTTCTGTGTTGAACCGATTCATGGCGCGAGTCATCTCGCCCCGCAAGATCAATGTGACGGCCTCGCAGGCTTCGTCCAGCACCGGGTCGAGCAGCTTAAGCTCCTCGTCGTTGAAAGGCTCGAGCACGTACTGCTCAGCTGGAACGCGTTTGCCGGTCGGCAGGAGTCGCTGGCCAATTCCCATTCTGACACGCGGGTAGCCAGTGCGTCCGGCTCCTAAACTTTCATCAATCGACTTTAAGCCGTTGTGTCCCCCATTTCCGCCGCCCGTTTTGAGGCGCATCGCCATTGGGGGGATGTCTAGCTCGTCGTGGATGACGACCATGTCAGAGGGCTGTACCTTAAAGAACTGGGCTGCGGCAGCCACTGAGCGACCTGAAAGATTCATGAAGGTCTGTGGCTTGAGCAGGGCGATGGGCTGTCCATCCAGCTTTGCGGTAAAAAACTCAGCCTCAAATTTTTGGACCGGTCCCTGGGCATTCAGCTTCTCTGCTAAGCGGTCGATGACCAAAAAGCCCACATTGTGGCGAGTGAGTTCGTATTTTGGGCCAGGATTTCCGAGGCCGATCACGAGTTTCATGGCTGGGCCTTGATCAGATGAACAAGCTACTGACGCTGTCGTAGTTGTGGATTCGGTGAATGGCTTCAGCCAGTAGGTCTGAAATGGAAAGCTGCTGGATCTTGGCTGAGTTGCGTGCCGCCTCAGGAAGAGGAATGGTGTCTGTGACGATCACTTGGTTGATTTTGCTGGCGTTGATGCGATCCACCGCAGGTCCTGAGAGGACTCCGTGGGTTGCGGCCGCATAAACCTGAGTCGCACCATTTTCGAGCACTGCATGGGCAGCCTCGGTCAAAGTTCCTGCCGTGTCGATCATGTCGTCTAAAATAACGGCAACTTTGCCGCTCACCTCACCGATGATATTCATGGCTTTGGCTACGTTGGGTCCAGTGCGTCGTTTGTCGATTACGGCTACGGTAGCGTCCAGATGTTTTGCGTAATAGCGCGCCCTTTCCACACCGCCCGCATCCGGGCTCACCATGACGAGGCGGTCTTTGAACGGTGCAAGTTCTTTTTGGAGGTGGGCCAACATGACAGGAGATGCAAAAAGATTATCGAATGGAATATCAAAGAACCCTTGGATTTGGCCTGCATGCAATTCCATCGAGACCACTCGGGTCGCTCCTGCTGCGGTCAGCAAATCTGCAGTGAGCTTAGCGCTGATCGGAGTTCGGGGAGCCACTTTGCGGTCCTGGCGCGCATACCCGTAATACGGGATCACTGCAGTGATTTCCTTTGCGCTGGCACGCTTGAGCGCATCAATCATGATGAGAAGTTCCATGAGTGAATCATTGACTGGCCGGGCGGTGCTCTGGACGACGTAGACATCGCGGCCGCGAACGTTTTCTCCAATTTCGATGAAGATCTCTCCGTCGCTGAAGCGGCGGATTTCGCAGCGGCCAAGCGGCTTTCCAAGTCGGTCGCAGATCTTTTGCGCCAGGGGGCGGCTTGAGGTTCCAGATAGGATGACCCATTCTCTGAGGCGCATGGAACGCTTACTCCTGAATAAAAACGATGACTTACCGTTGCAGTGGCATATCCCATGCGGAGGAGTCAGGCAAGCGGCCACAGTGCCAGCTCGAGGGCTTTTATTTTCTTAAAAAAGGCTCGAAAATCAATGAGATGAGTAAGGCCTTTACCAAAGAAGACTCCACGGCCCAATCGGATGCTGAGGATTCGCCTGAGGCGTCTCCATTGCCGAGTGGGACCAAGAATTACATGACCCCAGCCGGAGCTGAGCGGCTCAGGGCTGAGCTCAAGGACCTATTGCTGCAAAAGCGGCCAGAAGTGGTGAAGACGGTGTCTTGGGCCGCATCGAACGGCGATCGATCCGAAAACGGAGACTACATTTACGGCAAAAGGCGACTTCGTGAAATCGATCGGCGGATCCGTTTTTTGCAGCGCAGACTCGATGCGGCGCATGTGGTGGACCCTGCGCAGCAGAAGTCGGACCAAGTGTTGTTTGGAGCCACTGTGACCGTGAGTGATGAGCAGGGGCGCAGTCGCACCTACCGAATTGTTGGAATTGACGAGGCCGAACCGTCAAATGGCGCCATCAGTTGGATCTCGCCACTGGCGCGTGCTGTGTTCAACTCTCGAGTCGGGGATGTGGTCACTCTTCGTTCTCCAGGCGGCGAAGAAGAGTTGGAGATCCTAAAGATTGAATACAAATCTGCATGGAAGCCCTCATGGACCAAATGAGTGGTGCAAAGAAATTTTTGCTGGGCGTTGTCATCGGGCTAGTTGCGGTAGCACTTTTTTGGGCCGTGGGTGGAAAAATGCCCATGATCGGGAAGCTTCCGGGCGATCTCGTAGTCGAGAACTCCGAATCTAAGTTTTCCTTTCCGCTCACTTCGCTCCTGACCGTGAGCGCCATTTTTTCTTTAGTCTTAGTGGCGATGAGCTGGTTCCGTAAACGCTGATCTGTTACAGACGGGCGGCGTGTGGAAGCCCAGTAAGTACTTCTTATACGAGAACTCCGTTCAAAGCCCAGAGGCTCATGTTGAGCTTCTGGCGCAGATTGCCTCTGCAATGGCGCCCAAAAAAGTATTTAGGCGAATGCGTGAGGATTTTTGCGGAACTTTTTTGATTTCGTGTGAATGGGTCAAGACCCATCCTCAGAATACCGCTCTGGGGCTTGATCTGGATCCGGAGCCCGTGGCCTACGGAAAAAAGACCCACTGGTCTCGGCTCACCGCTGACCAGAGGCGCCGTCTCAGGATCGAGCAGCGGAACGTGATCTCGGTGACGCGGCCCAGGGTGGACTTGGTCGTTGCTGCGAACTTTTCGTTCTATATCTTTAAACGCCGGAGCCTCCTTTTAGAGTACTTTCGCAAAGTGAGGGCTTCGCTCTCTCAAGGAGGGCTCTTCATTCTTGAGATGGCTGGGGGGCCCGGGATGATCCAATCGATGCGTGAATGGAAGCCCGTGTACGTTCGAAGTGGGAGTGCTCGAAAACGATTCACCTATGTTTGGGATCAGCTTTCGTTTGATCCGATCACCCATGATGTTCGTTATGCGATTCATTTTCACGTGGGGGGTCGAAAGATCGAGTCTGCCTTTGAATATGACTGGCGACTTTGGACGATTCCTGAAGTCCGGGATGCCCTCATCGAAGCAGGCTTCAAAGGCACTGCAGTTTTTTGGGAGACCGAGGACGAAAACGGGGAAGGCACTGGAGAGTACGAGCTTCGCCAAAACGGCGATAACGCTGTTTCTTGGATTGCTCAGGTCGTTGGGCACCTCTAGGCGGCTTTTTCTTTTTTTGGCTTTGCCTCTGCTGCAGCCTCTGGAAGGGACGGGATCTTGCGGAGGTCACTCAGAGCTGGACCGCAAATGACTTTTCCATCACGGCTAAACCGAGACCCATGGCAGGGGCAATCCCAGGTTTTTTCGAGTGAGTTGTAGTGGAGCTCGGCTCCTAAGTGAGTACACCGGGCCGAAACAGCGTGCACTGAGCCTGATTCGTCTCGGCTTAACGCTACCCAACTATCTTTTGTTTTTTTGTTGGTTTTTTGGTGGGGCTTGGCGGGCTCAGAATACTTTGCAATGCAGGCTTCGCCCGGGGCTAGAGTTTTTGTGAGTTGAGATGGATCTAGGGCGGGTGCGCGTCTGAGTGCCGGGGTGGTTCTTCGCTCCAGATAGTTCAATGTGTTTGAAGCCAAAGCGACCCACGCCTTTCTATTGTTCAGCCTCAGTGGGGATAGAATCGACCAAAGCTCGGGGTTGGAGCCTTCAATCTTTTCGTGCAGCAACCCTGCTGCGAGCATGGAGAGAGAGATTCCGTTTCCGCCGTAGCCGCTCGCAAACAAAATTTGCTCGGAGCGCAGGCTGTGCCCCAGGTAAGGGAGACCATCAGCGCTTTCGAGGATTTGGCCCGACCAAGCATGGGTAATCTCATCTATTTCAAATCGAGCTCGCGCAAAATCCTCAAGCCTAAGAAGCAGCTCCGGCTCATGAAGCGGAGGGGCGCCTACGGCGTGGTCCATTCCACCGATGAGGACGTTTGGGCCCGAACGCTGCGGGTCAGGTCTGATGTAATGGTACGGGCCATTCATGTCCCAATACACTCCCCCAAGAAGGGTTGAGCTTTTGAGTTTGGCTGATAGCAAGTAGGTGCGGCGTGCGCTCATCTCGAAATGGACCGGATGGAGGTCGAGGGCCGGCGAGTGTGTTGCCAGAACGCACCACTCGGCGGCGACGCTTGCTTTCGGAGTTGCGAGCTTGACTGAGCTTCTGTGGGGCGGTCGCGGAATATCAATCTTCGTGACAGGAGACTGTTCGTAGACCCGTACACCTTCTGAGAGGGCTGCCTGAAGGAGTGCCGCAACGAGAAGATTGGGATCGAGCATCGCCTGGTTTTCAATCCGGATGGCCTCAATGATCGGAAAAGGGAGTGGAGTGTGCTGCTGTGAGTTTGAAGAGATGTGAAATTCAGAAAGGAGCTCGAGCTCTCGTCGGAGTGCATCCACTCGGTGGTCGTGCTCGGTGTAGAGATAGCCTGGCACGCGAGTGAGACCTGCGCCGCCTGGGCCCAGTAGCTGCTCAGTGAGTTGAAGCAACCGGTGAATGGCTGCTCGATGGGCCTCCGTAAAGTGTTGAAGTTTTTCACGACCGTGAATCTTGATCAGAGTTTGGAGACCCGTGTCGAGAATTTCAGTGACGTGCCCACTGGAGCGAGAGGTCTCACCAGAGCCCGTCCGGTAACGCTCCAGCACCACCACGTTGAGGCCAGATTGCGCGCAGAGCAAAGCGGTCAGCAGTCCAGTCAGTCCGCCGCCCACAACGCAAACATCACACTGAATTGGGTTTTGCAGTGCAACAAGAGGGGGATGCTGCGGTCTGGCCGGTTGCGTTAAGTTTGCGATTTTTGAGCGCGGATGGGTCATGCGGTGCTTCTCCGTTTGCCGGATGAAAGATGCACGGCCCAGACCAGGCTGTTCATACCAGCTTGGACTGCATTGGGGGCTTTACTGGCAAGCAATCGGCATGTTCTATTCAGCGGATCTGGGGGATTGAGCATGAAGCTTAATAGTGGCAGCGTGTCTTTTTCTGTTTTCATTTTGGCGTTCGGTTTTGCGTCTGCAGCAAATGCACTGGCAGGAGACGAACTCCTGCTGCGAGCGGGACGGTTCTCTGTCCCGATGGAGAAGGCGCCATTAGGGATTTCTACATCCGAAGTTTCTTCGGTCTTCGTAGCCCAATGGCCTAGCCCTTTGAGCGCAGAACTGAGGTCTGGACTCGAAGCGCGCGGCTTTGAAATCTTGCGTTATCTGCCGCAGGACGCCCTCGTGTTGCATGCAAGTGGATCTCCCGGTGGCGCCCGAGTTTCAGCGGCTGAGTTGGGTGCGCGCGCTGTGCTTAACCTTCAGCCCGAGTGGAAACTGAGTCCCGAGCGTTTGCCCGAGCGCTTCAAGGCGTCTCAATCAGCGGTACGCCAATGGCTCCTCGTTTCAGTCTACAAACCAGAATGGCGGGACGCCGTCGCGGCGCGAGTCTCTCAGATCGAGGGAGTCCGTATTTTGCGCGCCGACGCAACTGATATTGCGCTGGCTGCTCCTCCGGCTCAGCTTGGGCAGATCGTTTCGATTGCGCAGGTAGAATGGGTTCAGGAACTCCCGGTCTGGACGAGTATGGACTACGTTGCAGGACCTGCTCAGGCTGTTGCTCCTGCCGATGGCAACCCACCTGAGCTCACCGGTTACGAATCCGGGACTCGAATCATGGGCTTTGATGCAGCATGGACTCGCGGCTTTTCCGGGAGCGGCCAAGTCGCTGCCCTTGCGGACACGGGCGTCGACACTGGAGACCTTGCGACGCTTCATCCGGATCTGAAGCCTGTGGTGACTCGTGGCTATGCGCTCGGAATTGGAGGCAAGAGCTGGGAAGATCCTCAGGGACACGGAACTCATGTGTGTGGATCGGTGGGTGGAACCGGCACGATGTCCCATGGCGCGCTGAAAGGCGGCGCTTATGAGGCGACTCTATTGCCTGCAAGTATCTGGAGTCCAATCATGGATAACTTGGGCTTTCCGAGTGATTTTAGAAAACTCTTTGGTCCGCCCTACCGCGATGGCGCTCGTATCCACACCAACTCTTGGGGTAGCCCCCGTAACCTGGGCGAATACGATTCGTTTTCATCCAGCGTGGACAAGTATGTCTGGGAAAACCCCGATTTCTTGGTTCTCTTTGCTGCCGGCAACAGCGGCCAGGACGCCAACGCCGATGGTCGTATTGACGAAGGTTCGGTGAGTTCTCCTGGAACGGCAAAGAACGTTCTCACAGTCGGCGCTTCTGAAAATCTACTCGCCGTGGGGGGAATTCAGAAGCCGGTCGGTGAGCTCAGGGACGGTGCAACCAAGTGGAGTGTCGAGCCCATTCGAAGTGACAAGCTCTCAGATAATCCCAAGGGAATTGCGGCTTTCAGTTCACGTGGGCCTACAACGGACGGAAGGCTCAAGCCCGAGGTCGTGGCTCCCGGCACTAATATCGTGAGCACTCGCTCCAAACATCCAAAGGCCTCTCTGATGTGGGGAGTGTACGATGAAAACTACGTATACGCCGGTGGTACGTCGATGGCCACTCCACTGACTGCAGGGGCCGCAGTCGTAGCGCGTCAGTACCTCGTGGATGCGGCACGGGTGACGCAGCCCTCGGCTGCGCTGATCAAAGCGACACTCGTGCATAGCGCGCTTGATTTGTATCCTGGTCAGTACGGCACGGGGATTGGCCAAGAACTTCAAAGTCCTCGCCCCAATGTGCACCAGGGCTATGGTCGGGTGGACATGGATGCGCTCACGCAGTTGGTAGGGAGCACCGTTTTTGTTGATGAGCGCGATGGTGTGGCTACCGGTGGCTCGCGGGAGATTTCGTTTAGCCTGGCGCCTGGTGACGGAATCCGCGCCACGCTTGTTTACACGGATGCCCCGGCATCGCCGCAGGCAGGCCGTACGCTGGTGAATAACCTGGATCTAGAAGTGGTGGATTCGACAGGTCAAATCACCCGCTTGGGCGATTCGGTCAATAACACCGAGATGCTTGAGCTCAAGCCAGGTTTGGCACGAAGCGGAGACTATGTGATCCGGGTGGTAGGCAAGAACGTGCCGCAAGGTCGCGGAGCGTCCGGAAAGCTTCCATACGCACTCGTGGTTTCGGCTTTTCGTTAAAATGCTCCGCAAATACGACTCGATCAAATCGAGGGGTTGAGGAGCTGGAGAAGGTCTTCTCGAGAGAAAGCTTTCAAGCCCATCGGAGATTCTTCGATGAGCGCCCCTGAGAGCTTTTTCTTGTTCTGGATGATTGAAGCAATGCGGTCTTCGATGGTGCCCGGAATCTGAAGCTTAAAGACTTGCACTCCGCGGGTCTGTCCGAGTCGGTGCAGACGATCAGTGGCTTGGTTTTCTTTAGCTGGATTCCACCAGCGGTCAAAGTGCACACAAACGCTACCAGCGGTGAGGTCAATGCCCAGCCCACCTGCGAGCAGGCTACAAATGAAGACGTTGCATTCGGGGTCTGAGGCAAAGCGCTCGATGCGCTTGCCACGATCGGGAGTGTCGCCCCTAAGCTCGGTGAAGCCCACTTTGCGCTGCTTGAGGAACTCGGCAATCAAATCCATCATGCCCAGGTACTGGGTAAAGACGACGACCTTGAGGTTGGAGCCCAACGCTTCGTTGAGGATTTCTTCGAAGGTTTCCCACTTGCCGCTCTCGAGCGGATCGACTTTGCCGATCTTCTTGATCTTACCAGCGGTCAGTTCAATCAGGCGCGGATGGTCGCAGACTTGTTTGAGCCGGGTCAGGAGAGCCAGGATGTTGGCGTAATCGACTTTCTCGCCAGATTTGATGTTGTCGCGAATTTTTTCGGCATCAGCTCCGGTCAAGAATGCTCGATAGGCTTTCTTCTGTACTGGGGTCATCTCACACGAGACGACTTCTTCTGTTTTTTCTGGAAGCTCCTTCAGGACTTGCGATTTGGTGCGTCGGAGCAGGAACGGAGAAATCAGGCGACGTAGGGCATGAGCCTGGTCTTCGCTCGGGCCCTCGCGCTCGCTGCCGTAGAGGCGTTTGAAGCGAGGAAGTGAACCCATGTAGCCCGGGAGCAAAAACTCCATGATCGACCAGAGGTCGATGGACTGATTTTCGACCGGAGTTCCGGTCATGGCGATTCTGAAGTGGCTCTTGAGCGCGCGCGATGCACGCGAGCTGATCGTGGTGGCGTTCTTGATCGCCTGTGCTTCGTCGAGGATGATGCAATGCCAGTCGCGCTCACGGAGCGCCGCTTCACGCTGCAAGAGCCCGTAGGTGGTGAGGATGATGTCGGCCTCGCCTTCGGCCGGAAGCTTGCGGTTGTTGCCGTGAAAGACGTACCACTTGAGGCCGGTGGGATAGCGTTGGAGCTTGTGCGCCCAGGCGGCCACGACTGAAGTCGGAGCGACGACGAGAGTGGGCTGCACTGGCCGGTCTTTGAGCCGATAGATGCTCGACAAAAATGCCAGTACCTGGTGCGTTTTTCCGAGGCCCATGTCGTCTGCCAGCAGGGCTGCAAGGCCCCTCTGGTAGAGGCTCCACATCCACGAAAGGCCGTTCTGCTGGTACTCGCGCAGGTCAAAGCCGTACTTGACCTTGGGGAGCGGAGCCACGCGGGTCTTTTCGAAATTTTTCTTCCAGTCGTGAAATTCTTTCCAGTCGAGATCCACCCTGAAGGCCTGCACTCCCAATTCAAGGCTCAGGCGGTAGGCCACGATCGGGTGCAGCGGGTTTTGCTGCGAATCATCCAATTGCCCAAAGGCTGAGATGCGGCCACCGTGCCTGGGATCCTCGGACTCGCCCACGCCGCTTCGGTTGGCAAACTTGGAGAGCTGGTTGAGTGAGGGGTCAAACCGATAGATGCGGTTGCCCTTCCAGACATACTGGCTGCTCAAGCGGCCCTGGGCCGAGTACTCTTCAAGTTCTTCACTTAAAAAGCGGGCGCGTGAGTTCTTGAACTCGTAGATCAGCGCGCGGCCCTTGTCGGTTTTTTTGCCGATGCCGAGCGAGATGAGTTTCATGGGCTCGTCGTCGATTTCGACCTTGAGGGCTTCTTGAAAGATGAGCTTTTTTTGGTCCGTAAGGGTGAGGAGTTTGACCAGTTGGTCGATTGCCGAAGACCCTTGGTACATTACTTTGGCCGAATCAATACTATTGAGCACGGGCACGGCGCCGGGCGAAGGGGTGAGCTCGATGTAAAGGTCCTCGGTCGTGCGCCAGATGCCGGGTTCGGTTTGGCGAACCAAGTGGTGCACAGGTTCGACCCGAGTTTTGCTCGTGTTCGAGTCAAGAAAGCGCAGAGCGGGTTCGACGGAGACGCCAAGAAAGTTTTTTCCCTGAAAGAGGCCACGGGCAAAGGCGACAAACTCACCTTTGACCCGGCTCTCTTGTTCTTCTTGCAGCGCCTCGTCTACGCCGTGGTTGGTGTCGACGATTCCGGCGCGGAGCAGGCTGCCCCGGCGGATCAGCCAGATGGTGAGTGCCGCAAGGTGCTTGCAGCGGGTGGCTTTGCAGGTGCACGACGACTCCTGGATCGAGCCGTTCTTGATGCCGATCCAGCTTTCGCAAGCCACTCCCGAGGAGTCTTTGATGCGGGCACTGACTTTTTTTCCGTCCAGCCGGACGTGGCTCACACGCTCTTCGCGAAAAAAGATCTGACCTCTATTCCAGTCGGCGGGCGAGAACTCGCGTTTGACCTGGGCGATGAAAAGCATGGGAGCTGGGACTCTAGCAGAGCTGGCGTGAGTTGCCCACTGCTGAAAAAGGGGGCGGCGACCCGGAGTGAATCCGAATCGCCGCCTTTATTGGCTACACGATGGCCTTAGCGCTTGGCTGCGCCTGCGCTCGAGTCGGAGGGTTCTGACTTGGAGCTGGAGCCGGTGCTCTGGGCTGTGAGGGCCTTTCTCACCTCATCCGCAACAGCCTCCTTGGCTGCGACTTCGAGATAGATCTCTCTCTTTTTCTTGAAATACTCCGCACACTGCGACGGCAAAAAGAGGGCCTCTACCAGTTGGTCAATGGAGCTAAAGTCAATTTTACTCGCTCCTTTTTTCTGATGCCATTTCCGGATCGGAGTCTTCGCGAGCTTATCCTCCACAAACCGACTAGTTTCCTCTGGCGACTCCCGGGTTTCTCCGGTTTCTTTGATGTCAATCAATTCTCCGTTATCAGCTCGCGTTTTCAAAACGTCGATCTCTCCACGCGTCAACCATAATGTTTCTGCTTTGAACCATTTAACAGAGTTATTCCACCAGTATGGACGCACCCCCTTGGCGAAAAGCACTTCGTAACGCTTCACAGGGACCAGCTCCGTGACGTAATGGGAATCAGATATCGCGCCAATAGAGTAGTCTACTGTACGGCCGTGAATGGTGGTTGAGACCGAAAGGGGGGTGACCTTTGAAAATGAAAGCCTCTCAATTCGAGCCCGAAATCGGCTATCTAAACTCGGTTGATGAAGTTCATTGAGCTTGGAGACAGCTTGATCACTTACTGTGTGCTCAAATCTGCTTAGGTCATCAGCAAATGCCTGATGGTGTTGCTCGCCCTGTTCTCTTTGGCGTGCCTCTACTGCCCTAATGATTTCGATCCCCTTGTCACAAAACGTAATGTCGAAATTGGGGTCGAGTTGGGCCAGTTGCCGGCAGGTCTCGGGATCAGACGATCCAAATCTGAGTCTTTTCAATTCCTCGAGCTCTTGAGCCGTAAAAGCAGCCAGTTTTTTTGCGGCTTTTTCATCCAACTCCTTCAGATCGTTTTTCAAGATCTCGTTGACCTGGTCCGTACGGGTCTTTCTGATTAATTCACAGACCTGAAGGTTTACCTCCTGCCCCAGCGCCTGGGTGGAGGTGCTGGCAAGCGCCAGCACTGCGGTCACGACTGCTTTGAGTCGGTTCGAATTGAAGATCATGGTCTGAGTTCTCTCTTTCTCTCTTTGTTTGAACTTGGAACAGAGAGAAGCAACCGGCGTGCCGCAGCGCATATTGATGCAAGTAATTGAAACTATTCAGTCATTTTTGACGCAGGGGGGGGGGAGGCGACTAGTCCTTTGCAGTGTGTCAACTCTATCGACAGCCTTGGGAGGGTTCAAATCCCAACTGACCCCCGCCACTATGAGCTGTGCGCCTCGAGCAGCGTGGTCTTGCCCAACTGGCGGTTTTGGTTTCGGTAAAAAACAGAAGGGGGGTTCTTTTTTTTACCGAAGGAGGCGCCAGCTCCGCAAAGGGCCTCAGACAACCCCAAGCCCCAGGCGCTGGGTGCCGCCGGCGGGGGTGTCGAGCTCAAGCTCGACCTGCATTGCGGGCTCAAGCCCTACGGCCGGGGTGGCCGCACCCAAAAGTACCCAGCTTCCAGCCGGAACCGTGATGCCCCGGGCCTGCACCAGTCGACCGAGGTCCATGAGGGAACGGATCGGCGAGCCCGAGATCTCGGTGGCCTGGGCCTGGTGCATGAGCCTGCCGTTCACCTTGAACGAAAGCCGCATGCGCTCAAGGTCGCGCCAGTGCGAGGGGCGAAGCATTGCGCGTCCGATCAGAAACTGCGAGCTCGAGGCGTTGTCGGCAATCACATCGCGCAACGAAAAGTACTTGAAGCCCACGAAGCGCGAATCGAGCACTTCGATGGCAGGGGCGACCTGGTCGACAAGCGCCCAGGCTTCGTCAGCGCTGAGGTGGCCCGAAAGGGGGGCGGCAAGCCTGAGCGCGATTTCGGGCTCGGCCTTGGGATGGATCTGGCCTGAAAGGCGGTAGGGCGCGCCGAAAGAGAGCTGCATGCGATCGGTGAGCACTCCAAAAATGGCCTCGTGCAGGCCCATCTGCCTGCGCTTGCCTTCGGAGGTGAGGCCCATCTTGTAGGCTGTGATCTTTTCGCCGTCCTGCTCGCGCAGGCGGATTCCGGCAGCCTGGATGTCGTAGGCCTCGCTCACTGAAAGCTCAGGATGGGCGTGGGTGAGCGGCTTGATCTCACGCGCTTCGAGGCGGGCGGTGTGAAGAAGGGTGGCAAGCGAGTCATGGTTCATGCGGCTCATGCGCGCAGATTGCCGGGGTGAGGCTCAAAGGGCAAGGCTTGCCTGCCGGCTTAAAACAAGCGGCGAGCCGGGGTGAATCCGGATCGCCGCTGATGAGTGGCCCATGGGCATCACCCGAGGATCGCCTGAGAGTCAAATCACTCGCTGAGCTGGGGTGCTGCAAGCAGGATGGCGATGTCGCGCTGGCTCAGCACCTGGCCGTCCTGATC
>JBKCVM010000025.1:0-43596 GCA_046317855.1 Oligoflexia bacterium | reverse complement strand
GAGCACGCCGCTGGACGCAGCAACTGACCCCGGAAGGGCCCTTCCGATCACACTCCTGGGATGCTCCTCCCCGATCACTTGAATGGACATGAAAACCAAAGCAGCAAAAACAAAGTTAAAGAGCGGTCCTCCAAAAAAAATCAAAAACCGCTTCCAAGGCAGAGCGCGCTGCAGCGAGCGATGCGCCAACTCAGGCGGCAACTCGACTCCAGGTTCTTCTCCCAAAAGCTTAACGTAGCCCCCCAGCGGGATCGCGGAGACACACCACTCGGTCTCCCCCCGCTGTCGCTTCCAGATCTTAGGCCCAAAGCCCACAGAGAAGACTTCAGCTTTGACACCAAAGAGCCGGGCAAAAAAGAAATGGCCCAACTCGTGAACCACCACCAAAGGCCCAAGAATTGCGATGAACCCCAATACCGAAAGCATTTAAAACCTCCTCAGCCCAAGAGCTGGATACAGAGATACATGAACGGTGCACTCACCACGAGGCCATCAAATCGATCCATGAACCCCCCATGACCTGGGAGAATATGGCTTGAATCTTTTTTGTGAAATGCCCGCTTAATAAAACTCTCACAAAGGTCACCTGCTTGAGCGGTAAAGCCCACGATCGCAGGCGCCAGCAAGACAAAAGCCCAAGACATGGAGCCCAGCGCCAAGAGCTTCATCCCTAAAGTGACCAGATAGGCCGCTCCTAAACCACCCCAAGCACCCTCCCAGGTTTTTTTAGGGCTAATGCCTGGGTACAGCTTTTTGCGGCCATACTTTAGTCCCACAAAATAGGCCGCTGAGTCGACTGCCCAATTCATGAGAAAGAAGAGCAGAAGCCATAGAACTCCCGACTCTTGATCTCGAATGAGAGGCAGATAGAGAGGCAGAAATCCCAAGTACAAGATTCCAAAAAAACAATAGGCCGCTTCACGGAGGTGTCTCTCCAGCAGATCCTCAACCGCCTGATGCCGAAAGGCAGTGAACAAAAAATAAAAAAACACTCCAACGAAAGAGAGCAAAATCAGCTCAAATCCCAGGCCGGGCAAAAAGGTCGAAAAAAAACCCAGCAACCATACGATACCCATGATGACCCGACGCTTCTGGTTTCGGTCCGGAAGCGAAAGAACCATCTCGAGATACTCATGGGTCAATAGAAGCGCCAAAGCCACAGCAAAAAATGCTGTCCCGTAGTACCCCAGACCGAGAGTCACTCCCAGAAGAACGGCCCCGCCGACCACGCCCGTCACTATTCTTTTCTTAAGTTCTGGCTTCATACCCCTCCACCCGCTTCTTTCAAAAGCTGCTTTACCGGTACTGCACCAAAGCGCCGCTCACGCCCCTCAAAAGTACGGAGCACCTGAGAAAACTCCTCTGCACCAAACTCCGGCCAAGGCTCTGGCACAAAGACTAACTCTGCGTATGCAGCCTGCCAGAGCAGAAAATTACTGATGCGCTGCTCACCGCTGGTTCGAATCAAGAGATCTACATCGGCAAGTTTGCCCAGATCTCCGGTCTGCAACAAGCCGCCAAACGTGCGTTCATCCAATTGATCATAACGCGCCTCTCCCTGCTCACACTGTTGCGCAAACTTTTTGGCTGCCTCAACAATTTCAGCGCGTGCACCATAAGAGAGTGCAAGATTGAGCACCATCCCAGTGCAATGAGCCAATTGGACCTGCGCAGCCTTCAGCGCTGCAACTGATGAAGACGGAAGGCGCCCCGGATCCCCCATTACATGCAAGCGCACATTCTGACGGAGAAGCTCTGGAACCTCTCGCTTGAGATAGCGCTCCAGCAGACTCCACAGAACTGAACGCTCCTGCTCCGGGCGCTTCCAATTCTCAGTGGAGAAAGCAAAAAGAGTCAGAACCTCAACACCCCGAGAAGCTGCTTCTTCAACGACTCCACGAATCCGAGCCGCACCCCGAACATGCCCAAAAAATCGTGCATGACCGCGGCTTTCTGCCCAACGGCCATTCCCATCCATGATGATCGCAACATGACGGGGAATCAAAACCACACTCTGACCTTAAACGGTCAGAATCTCCTTCTCTTTCGCGGCAATCACTTTGTCGACTTCAGCGACTTTCTCGTCAGTCTTCTTCTGAATGAGGTCCATGACCTTCTTGGATTCGTCTTCAGGAAGTGTTTTGTCTTTTTTAACTGCCTCATTGGCATCACGCCGCTGATTGCGGATTGCCACCTTGGTGTCTTCTCCCATTTTCTTGATTCCCTTGACGAGCTCCTTACGGCGTTCTTCGGTCATCGGGGGCAATGTTATTCGGATCACCTTACCGTCATTTTGCGGAGTGAGACCGATGTTTGCAGCCAAAATCGCCTTTTCGATCGCAGCAATCGTCCCTTGTTCCCACGGGGTGATCTGAATCGTGCGTGCATCAGGAGTGGTCACATTGGCCACCTGGTTTACCGGCACACTGGATCCATAATAGTCAACGTGCACCGGCTCCAACAAGGCCGTGGACGCGCGTCCCGTCCGAAGCTTAGCAAGATCCCCCTTGAGCGAAAGAATTGCCTTGTCCATCGCTGCGTTCATCGGATCAAGAATGGCCTTTGACATGGTTTTGCTCCTTAAATTTCTGAATGCCCCGGTCAGTGAACCAGGGTTCCAATTGCTTCGCCAGAAACCACTCGCTTAAGGCTATCTTTGGCGTTGAGATCAAAAACAATAATCGGAAGACGATTGTCCATGCAGAGCGAAATTGCGGTTGAATCCATCACCTGAAGTCCTCGATTGAGGACATCGATGTACGTCAGGGTTTCGAATCTTTTTGCACCCGGATTCTTCTTTGGATCTGAATCATAGATGCCGTCAACCTTCGTAGCCTTCAGTACGACCTGCGCATCTGTTTCCATAGCCCGCAAAGCGGCTGTGGTATCGGTCGTAAAGTAGGGGTTTCCTGTACCAGCCCCAAAGATGACGACTCGGTTCTTCTCGAGGTGCCTCACCGCTCGCCTCCGAATATAGGGTTCTGCAAGCTCCCTCATCTCGATAGCTGACTGGACTCGAGTGTGGACACCTTCATGCTCGAGTGCGTCCTGAAGGGCCAGACAATTCAGCATGGTTGCGAGCATCCCCATGTAGTCTGCTGACGCCCTATCCATCCCCTCGGTGGTCCCCTTGATGCCGCGAAAAATGTTTCCGCCACCCACGACAACGCCGATCTGTACACCGTCTTTTTGAACGGCCTTGATCTCTGCCGCTAATCCCTTAAGGATCTTCGTATCAATGCCAAAGCCTTGCTCGCCGGCCAACGCTTCGCCAGAGAGCTTCAAAAGAATTCGCTTGTAGGGCTCGGAACGGCGGGCAGGACTCATGCTGGGTGAACCTCGCTAGTAGTGAAAATACAGTTTTTGAGAGTAACGGAACGCGCGGGCTCAAAACAAAAGAGCCAGCACGTTCCTTACAAACTCAGTCAGGCGCTGCCTTCGGAACTAGCCTCTTTCACGCCTTCGCCCAGTACAAAACGAGCAAAGCGACGCACTGCCAGTCCACCACCCACCGCCTTGTCAGTTTCCCTGATCAGATGCTCGATGGTCTTATTGGGATCCTTCACAAAAGGCTGGGTCATCAAACACTGCTCTTCGAGCAGCTTGCGGACGCGTCCTTCGACTGCCTTTTCCATGAACTCAGGCTTCATCGGCTTGCCGGAGTTCTGAATCTGGGCTGCGGCAATTTCACGTTCCTTGGAGAGGATGTCGGCCGGCACTTCAGCAGCAGTCGCCCAGCGAGGAGCGGCGGCGGCGATATGCATGGTGAGGTCCTTGGCAAGGGTCTTGAAAGCATCGCCGTGGGCAGCAGAAGCACTTCCGACTGCAAGGTCCAAGAGCACTCCCACCTTGCCTTCACCGTGGATGTAGGACGAAACCACGCCCTTCCCGTCTGCCGCAGCCTCAAACCGCTCAAACCGACGAATCCCCATGTTCTCGCCGAGGGTGGCAATCGTTTCCTGGAGGGCCACCTGGATGGTCTTGCCAGTTGCAGTCGATTGCAGAAGGAGGTCTTCAAGGGTTTTGGGCTTGTTCTTGAGGATGTGGCCAGTGAGTTCAGCCACGAACTTCTTGAACTGTTCAGTACGGGCCACGAAGTCCGTCTCACAGTTTACCTCAAGCAAAACGCCAACATTTCCTTCACCGTGAATCAGTGCCGTCACGACGCCTTCTTTGGTGGCACGACCCGCTTTATTTGCAGCAGACGCCATGCCCTTTTTTCGAAGGAACTCGATGGCCTTGTCGAAGTCGCCGGAGGTCTCCACCAACGCCTTCTTGCAGTCCATCATTCCTGCACCCGTTTTCTCACGGAGGTCTTTTACGAGGCTTGCTGATATTTCCATTTCTCGCTCCTGTTTCCGAACAGATTACTGCTGAGGTGCTTCTTCGGTGGTGACTTCTTCAACCTGCTCGAGATCTGCCTCATCCGGACCCCGGAGATCGATGTCGCCTTCAAAGCGCGAGACTTTCTTCTCTCCGGCTTCTTCATCCTTGGCCTGATCAGCCACTTCCTGGGCGCGAAGCTTTTCCTGGAAAATCCTTGCACCTTCGAGACAGCTGTCGGCGATCAACTTTGAGAAAAGGCGAACACTGCGAATAGCATCGTCGTTGCCCGGAATCACATGGGCTACGTTCGAGGGATCGCAATTAGTGTCCACTACAGCAATCGTCGGAATACCAAGCTTCTTTGCCTCTTTAACGGCAATATGCTCTTTCATCGTGTCGACAACAAAAAGCGCTCCAGGGAGCTTCTTCATGTCTTCAATTCCACCCAACGACCTCTTGAGCTTCTCGAGCTCGCGATCATAACGGGCTTGTTCTTTCTTGGGAGTTTCACTCCACTCTGGAGAATCTTTGAGCGCTTCGATCTTCTTGAGACGATCAATCGACGCCTTGACTGTCTGATAGTTGGTCAGCATTCCGCCCAGCCAGCGATTGGTAACGTAATGCATGCCAGCGCGCTTGGCTTCTTCTTCGACGACGTCTTTTGCCTGCTTCTTGGTGCCGACAAAGAGGATCTTCTTTCCTTCAGAAGTGATCTTGGAAGCGAACGAACAAGCAGCGCGCGTATGGTCTACCGTCTTTTGGAGGTCGATGATGTAAATGCCGTTTCGAGCTCCAAACACATACGGCTTCATCTTGGGATTCCAACGCTGGGTCTGGTGACCAAAGTGGACGCCAGCCTCCAGCAACTCACGCATAGTGACCTGAGGCATAAGAACTACCTTTCAAATTCAAGCGGAAGAATCGACGGAAGGGCCGAACTACCGCGGTTATAGACTTTTCTGTATCCGGCCGAACCACCGACCGGAGGAGAAGTCCCCTCCACTCCCCAAATCCCGGCAAGCCGGGACACCACGAGACAGGGAGTGTGTGTGATAGGCGGTTTCTTACCGATAACTGCCCGTTTTTGCAATGCGAGAAGGAGCCAGGACATGCTTCGCTAGGCGTTGCCAGGCGTTGACAGACCCCTTTCGGGGAGGCCATCCTTTCGCATCATGTTGAGACGCTTTGGAACAGTCCTTTTGGGGGCTCTGTGGGCCGCTCAGACGCAGGCTTCCTCGATCATTGAGGACTCGGCCCCACCCCATCAGATTTGGGAATCGAGTAAGGTCCTTACCACTGCAACGCGACGGAACCTCGAGTCTTTGCTGCTGCAGCACCATCACCTGACGGGAGAAAGACTTTTCCTGGTTCTGATTTCGAGGAACTTTAGGCCCAAACTGGCAGCAAAACAGGCCGAGCTCACCCCAGATCAGCTGGCTCGACAGATCTTTGATGACTGGAATTTAGAAACCACCAGCCGAGGCGCAAATGCTCTGATCGCGGTTCGAGAAGAGGAAAGCGGGCGCCCGGAGTGGGGAATCCACCTAGGAGCTGGGATCATTTGGCCAGAAGACGCCCCCGCCAAACTGGACAACCCATCGACCTACGAAGACTCGAACGACGAACTTTCAGAAACACTTTCAGGACAGCAGAATTGGGATCGGATTGCTTTGAGCTCTGCCAAGTGGTGGCTCGAAACCATGCAAAGCCCCGTTGTGCCGCAGCTAGAGAAGATGGACCTAGCCAGAGGCCCAAGGCGCCGGGAACCGAACGCGTCGTCCCCTTGGTTCTGGGTCGTAGTCGTACTCGTCATCAGCGGCACGGTGTTTTATTGGACTTACGATCAGATCCTAGGCCAGGAAGTCCTGATTGGAGCGAACCGCTGGATCTTGATCAACCCTAGAATGAAATTTATGCTGAATTTCAAATTGCGCTCAAACCGCACTCGGCAAGCCTTGACTCTAGATCAAAATGAGAGCCGCCAATCCCCTGAAGCACTGAATCCGGCACTCATTTGGCGAACCACTGATGGGCCAGATACCCACGCGGGTGCCACCCATGGCTAAACCTGCAATGACGGGTAGCTCGCTTTTGAGCAAAGCACTCCAAAAAGCTAAAGAAATAAGTCCAATCACAATTGAAGTGCTGATCTCCAGGAGCAAAAATCTGCCCCTCCCCGCCGGCACCCTAAAACTTTTGTGGAGTAATGGCTCTTTGTCGCCAGAGCAGATTGTTGTTTCAGTTAATCCCATTTCTAAGAAAGCTGGCGTCTGGATCGGTCCAAATGTCCAATGCTCACTTAAACCCAGTGAATGGCAGGACTGGCTCCGAGCCCTTGAGGACGATCTTCATCAAACACATCCTGACCGAGCGCTCGCCCTTGCAGTGATGAGCCTGAGCCTAGCTTTAAACTCGCTTCACCAGCGGTGATAGGCCGGGTGACCAGGCTTCACCGCAACAAATTTGCCCACGCAGCGAGCGGTGATCTTTCCGCCTGCGATGAGTTGAGACTCGACTTGGACCGAGTCTCCTTCAGAGTGAGTCACCCATGCCTCAACCCGAACGACCTGATCCGTGGGAGTAGGGCGCAGAAGCTTAACGCTAAACTCCGCAGTCACCGTGCAAGGAGGCGACGCTTCTCCCCTTAGGCGCATGAGATGCCAGGCAGCAGTCCAGTTTGAGTGACAATCCAGTAGAGCGCCAATGATTCCGCCGTTGAGCATGCCTGGGAAAGCCTCATGCTCAGGCCCAGGTTTCCACTCAGCGTACGTCATGTCGGCATATGCCAGGTCGGAGTAGCCCGGGTCATGCCTGCCAAGAGAACCCAAGGCTGGTTTTGCCTCGGATGCAACGAGACTTCTGATCCGAAGGCCTTTGGGATTAGCCGGGCCGCAACCAAAACAGATGCTGTTTGGGGCGTACTTCTCTTGAAGGCTCTGCATTTTGATATCGACTCCCGAGGTTAGAAAATGGTGGGCGATGAGGGGATTGAACCCCCGACCTTGGCCGTGTAAAGACCCCGCTCTACCGCTGAGCTAATCGCCCCATTTTCAAATCGATTTGAGTCAAAGCCTTAGTGCACCCCAGCAACGGCCGTTGACACCTGTGTCTCCGCCTGAACCAATCCGGGTGACGCCTCCTCAATCGCGGCTTCAATGGCCAGACCCTTGTACTTGGTCAGCCCAGTGCCCGCAGGGATGAGACGTCCCATGATCACGTTCTCTTTTAGACCGCGCAGATAATCGACGCGGCCCGAAATCGAGGCCTCAGTCAAAACCTTGGTGGTCTCCTGGAAGGACGCCGCCGAGATGAAGCTCTCAGTACTGAGAGATGCCTTGGTGATTCCGAGCAAGAGCGGTTCAGCGACGGCTGCTACACCGCCCGACTGAAGAACGCGCTGATTCTCAGTCTCGAATGCTGCGCGCTCTACCTGCTCGCCTGCAAGAAACACGGTGTCCCCAGCATCCTTCACCTTCACTTTGCGAAGCATTTGGCGAACGATCGTTTCGATGTGCTTGTCGTTAATCTTAACACCCTGCAATCGATAAACTTCCTGCACCTCATCTACTAAGTACTTGGCCAGGGCCTTCTCACCCAGAACTCGAAGAATATCGTGCGGATTGATAGGTCCATCCATCAAAGGCTCTCCAGCCTTGACATAGTCGCCCTCGTTGACCGCCAAATGGCGGCCCTTTCCGATGAGGTACTCCTTCGCATCCCCGTTATCTGGAGTCACGAGCACCTTGCGTTTGCCCTTGGTGTCCTTACCGAAGGAGACTACGCCATCAATATCGCTGATTACTGAGGCATCCTTGGGCTTTCGGGCCTCAAAGAGCTCAGCAACTCGGGGTAGACCCCCGGTGATGTCTTTGGTCTTCGTAGTTTCACGATGGATTTTGGCCAGAGTATCACCAGCCTTCACCTGGTCCCCATCGTTAATGACGAGGTTGGCGCCTACTGGCAGCATGTACCGAGCAACACGATTCGTGCCTTCAATTCGCATGGGCTCTCCGCGGGCATCTACCACGAGAACTTTTGGGCGCTGGTCGGTCGACTTGGTCTCCATGATGACCTTGTGAGAAAGGCCAGTCACGCTGTCAAACTGCTCCTGCATCGTGATGCCTTCAAGGACGTCTTCAAATCGAATGGTACCAGAGGCTTCAGTGATAATCGGAGTCGAATACGGATCCCACTCCGCCACCAAACTCCCTTTCTCAACGATGTCACCATCCTTGAACAGAACCTTGGCCCCGTAAACCAGAGGATACTTCTCACGCTCGCGGCCGTTAGCATCAATGATGGCCAACTCCCCGTTGCGATTCATCGCAGTCAGATGACCTTCTTTATTGCGCACTGTCACCACGTTCACGAAACGAACCGTGCCCTTTGTCTTGGTCTCGATACTGGACTGCTCAGCGCGACGCGAAGCGGCTCCACCGATATGGAAGGTCCGCATCGTGAGCTGGGTGCCGGGCTCACCGATGGATTGGGCGGCAATGACACCGACCGCTTCACCGATATTCACCATTCTACCTCGGGAGAGATCTCGGCCGTAACAAAGGCCGCAGATCCCTTTCTTGGATTGGCAGGTCAGCACGGAACGGATCTTGACGCGATCAATTCCAGTCTGATCGATCTTCTTCACTGCGTCTTCAGTGATCTCGTCATTAGCCTTAACGAGAACTTCGTTAGTGACCGGATCAATCACTTCCTCTAGGGCCACTCGCCCAAGGATACGATCCCCCATCTTCTCGATGACTTCTCCGCCTTCGATGAGAGCCGAAACATAGAGGCCATCTAAAGTTCCGCAATCAGTTTCGGTCACGATCACGTCCTGGGACACGTCCACCAGACGGCGAGTCAAATAACCCGAGTTGGCAGTCTTGAGAGCTGTGTCGGCCAGACCCTTACGAGCTCCGTGGGTGGAAACGAAGTACTGCAGAACCGTCAGACCTTCACGGAAATTGGCAACAATCGGCGTCTCAATGATTTCACCAGACGGTTTAGCCATCAGTCCGCGCATCCCGGCAAGCTGTCGAATCTGAGCATTGCTGCCTCGAGCGCCTGAATCAGCCATCATGAAGATGGAGTTGAAAGCAGGACCAGTCAGTTCTTTTTCCTTACCCTTCCAGCCCGTAGGAGCCTGGAAGTGCTGAACGGAAAGACGCTTCATCATGGCTGAAGCAATCTGCTCAGAGGTCTGCGCCCAAATATCGATCACCTTATTGTAGCGCTCGCCATCGGTAATGAGACCTTCGGCATACTGGTTATCGATTTCGTGCACCTGTGCGTAAGCCTTCTCGAGAAACTCCTTCTTTTCAGGCGGCATTTGCATGTCGTGGACAGAGATGGAGATCCCAGCCCTCATGGCGTTGCGGAAACCAGTCTGCATCAAGGCGTCTGCCAGAAGGACCGTCTGCTTGTTGCCCGTCAAGCGGTAGCATTGGTCAATCAGCTCAGCGAGGTCCTTCTTACCCAAAACCTTGTTGTAAAGATTGAAAGGAATCTCAGCAGGCACCACTTCGGACAGAAGCACACGACCTACCGTCGTATCCCACACCTTACCCTGCACTCGACACTTGATCTTGGACTGAAGGTGAACAACGCCTGAATCATGGGCGAAATGCACTTCGGTAGCGCTTGAGAAGACCTTGCCCTCACCCTTCGCAAAAGGACGTTCCCGGGTCATGTAGTACAGGCCCAGTACAATATCCTGAGAGGGCACAATGATTGGCTTACCGTGCGCTGGAGACAAGATGTTGTTGGTAGACATCATCAGCACACGAGCTTCGATCTGTGCCTCAATCGAGAGAGGAACGTGCACCGCCATTTGGTCTCCGTCGAAGTCTGCGTTAAATGCGGAGCAGACCAACGGATGGAGCTGAATGGCTTTACCTTCGATCAACACAGGCTCAAAAGCTTGGATACCCAATCGATGCAGCGTCGGCGCACGATTGAGAAGTACAGGATGTTCTCTCACCACCTCTTCAAGGATGTCCCAAACCTCTTGGCGCTGCTTTTCAACCATCTTCTTGGCAGATTTAATGGTCGTGACATAGCCATACTCAGACAACTTGTTATAAATGAAGGGCTTGAAGAGCTCTAACGCCATCACCTTCGGCAGACCACACTGATGGAGGCGAAGCTCGGGGCCAACGACGATTACCGAACGTCCTGAATAGTCCACCCGTTTTCCGAGCAGGTTCTGCCGGAAGCGACCCTGCTTGCCCTTGAGCATATCCGAAAGGGAACGCAGAGGGCGCTTGTTGGGCCCAGTAAAGGTCTTACCACGGCGCCCGTTGTCAAACAGCGCGTCCACCGACTCCTGAAGCATTCGCTTCTCGTTGCGAATGATGATCTCAGGAGCGTTAAGCTCCATCAAACGCTTTAGGCGGTTGTTACGATTAATCACCCTTCTGTAGAGGTCATTAAGATCGGATGTCGCAAACCGCCCGCCGTCCAATGGAACCAGGGGACGGAGCTCGGGGGGAATCACTGGAATCACTTCGAGCATCATCCATTCAGGCCGATTGCTCTGACTGATCTTAAAAGACTCCACAACTTTCAGTCGCTTTGACAACTTCGTCCGCTGTGCCTCAGACGACGTCTGCTTCAGCTCACGGCGGAGCTGACGTGACAAAGTATCGAGATCGATCTTCTTCAGCATCTCCCGAATGGCCTCACCACCCATCGCCGCGGTGAAAGTATGCCCTTCTTTAATGAGCTGAACGTATTTTTCTTCTGAAAGAACGGTATTTTCGTCGAGACCCGAATTACCTGGTTCGGTCACCACGTAGGCTTCGCAATAAAGCACCTTCTCAAGATCCTTGAGGGTGATGTCCAAAATTGCGCCAATTCGGCTCGGAAGCGAACGGAGAAACCAAATATGCGCCACTGGAGTCGCAAGTTCAATGTGTCCAAGGCGTTCTCGGCGAACCTTGGCCTGAATGACTTCCACACCGCACTTCTCACACACGACACCACGATGCTTCATGCGCTTGTACTTGCCGCAATTGCACTCGTAATCCTTAACGGGACCAAAAATCTTGGCGCAAAAAAGGCCATCACGTTCGGGCTTGAAGGTACGGTAGTTAATCGTCTCAGGCTTTTTTACTTCACCAAACGACCACTCCCGGATTTTCTCAGGCGAAGCCAGAGAAATGCGAATCCCCGTAAAGCTCAACGGATCTTTCGGCTTATCGAAGAAATTCAGAAGGTCCTTCATACTTTTCCTCTGTCGGTCTCTAAATGTGTCTTTTTTTGATTAATGGCTTGCCAGCAACTCGGACTTTGAGTCCTTTTCTTCCTGCTCAATCAACTCAACGTTCAAAGCCAAGGATTGAAGCTCCTTGACCAAAACATTGAAGGACTCAGGCAGGCCGGGCTCGAGCAGCTGCTCACCCTTGACGATCGCCTCGTACATACGGTTTCGCCCTGTAACGTCATCAGATTTGACCGTCAGGAACTCTTGCAGTCCGTACGCTGCGCCATACGCTTCCAGCGCCCACACTTCCATCTCACCGAGACGCTGTCCACCAAACTGGGCCTTACCACCCAGCGGCTGCTGAGTCACAAGACTGTAAGGACCAATGCTACGTGCATGGATCTTTTCTTCCACCAGGTGATGCAGCTTGAGCATGTACATCACGCCCACTGTCACCTCTTCGGCAAAAGGCTCCCCTGACACGCCATCAAACAGCGTCGTTTGCCCACGACCAGGAAGATCCGCAAGCTTCAATGCATGATCAATATCCTTTTCGCTGGCGCCATCAAACACCGGAGTAGCAAAGTGCACACCCTTTCGGAGGTGCTGTGCCATCTTTCGGATCTCTCCGTCTGAGGCCTTTTCGATGTATTTGTCTACTTCCGGATTCGAATAAGTGTCCTTCAGCAATTTTCTGAGCTTCTCTGGTTGGAACTGATCGAGGTAGGCATTCACCTTCTCACCGATTCCCAGCGCAGCCCAGCCTAGAGTCACTTCAAGCAACTGACCAATGTTCATGCGCGACGGAACGCCGAGCGGATTGAGAACCATGTCCACTGGAGTACCATTGGCCATAAAGGGCATGTCTTCCATCGGTAAAATACGGCTGATGACCCCTTTATTTCCGTGTCGTCCAGCCATCTTGTCGCCCACTTGTAGACGACGTTTAATCGCAATCTGGACTTTGACCATCTTGATCACACCAGGAGCGAGCTCATCGCCCTTCTTCATTTTTTCGGTCTTTTCTTTGAAGACGTACCTAACTGCTTCAATCTTTTCACGAGCAGTCTTCATCAGAGCGGTTACGTCTTGCTCGAGTTCGTCCTTGACCGGAATAAAGCCCAAAAGATCGAACGGAACCGAAGAGAGCGTCTCTTTGTCGAGCTTCTGGCCTTTTTTCAAAAGCTCCTGAGACCCGTCCTCTGAGAGTAGCTTTCCAGTAGTCGATGCGCCGTCCAAAATCTTTAGGATCTTGCCCATAGCAGACTGACGAATTGCATCGATTTCAATCTTCTCGTCACGACGGATCTTAGCTACCGCCTCCTCTAGGATCGACTTGGAACGCTCATCGGGCTCAGTTCCCTCGCGAGCAAAGACCTGAGCGTTGATGATTGTTCCTTGAACGCCAGAAGGAACGCGCAGCGACGTATCTCGCACATCACCCGCCTTCTCACCAAAGATGGCTCGAAGTAGCTTTTCTTCAGGAGAAAGCTGAGTCTCACCCTTGGGCGTTACCTTGCCCACCAGTATGTCTCCAGGCTTCACCTCTGCACCGATGCGAATGATACCGCTCTGATCCAGGTCCTTGAGCGCTTCTTCACCGACGTTCGGAATATCCCGAGTAATTTCTTCTTTCCCAAGCTTGGTGTCACGGGCCACACATTCAAATTCCTCGATATGAATCGAGGTGAAGGTATCTTCCTTAATCAAACGCTCGGAAATCAGAATGGAGTCTTCGAAGTTGTAGCCACCCCAGGGCATGAACGCCACGAAGATATTCTGACCAAGCGCGAGCTCACCAGCCTCAGTGCCCGGACCATCGGCTAGAACCTCTCCCGCCTTCACTTTATCACCCACACGCACTACCGGACGCTGGGTGACACAGGTGTTTTGGTTTGAGCGCTGGTATTTGGTCAAATTGTAGATATCGACATCCGAACCCACTTCATCCGTACGGCCCGAACGACGAACCACAATTTTGGCGCCGTCCACCATGACTACCTCGCCGTCGTGCTTCGAGAGAATAATCTGCCCAGAGTCACGGGCGACCACACGCTCGATACCAGTGCCCACGAGAGGCGCACTCGTACGAAGAAGAGGTACTGCTTGACGTTGCATGTTAGAGCCCATCAAAGCTCGGTTGGCGTCGTCATGCTCAAGAAATGGAATCAGCGAAGCTGCGATCGAAACGAGCTGATTGGGAGAAACATCCATCAACTCGATTTCATCGGGATTAACGAGAGCAAACTCACCCTTTCGGCGAGCTGCCAACAAATCAGCCCCAAGCTTACCAGTCTTCAAAGCCTCGGGCGAAACCTGAGCAATGATCTTATTTTCTTCTTCAGTTGCAGTGAAAAAGCGAATCTCATCTGAAAGCTTTTTACTCGAAAGAGTCCTATAAGGAGTTTCAATAAACCCAAACTCGTTCACCCGGGCGTAAGTCGAAAGACTTGCAATGAGCCCAATGTTCGGTCCTTCAGGAGTTTCGATCGGGCAAATACGACCATAGTGGGTGTTGTGGACGTCACGGACTTCGAAGCCCGCGCGCTCGCGAGTCAAGCCACCGGGGCCGAGCGCAGAAAGACGCCGTTTATGCGTCACTTCTGAGAGCGGATTGGTCTGGTCCATGAATTGCGAGAGCTGACTTGAGCCAAAGAATTCTTTAACCACAGCCGAGACTGGTTTTTGATTAATCAGGTCATGAGGCATCAAGGTTTCAATTTCCTGAATGCTCATGCGCTCCTTAATGGCGCGCTCCATGCGAACAAGACCAATGCGATACTGGTTCTCGATCAGCTCACCCACTGCGCGAACGCGACGGTTCCCCAGATGGTCGATATCATCGATCGCCCCGCGACCATTATTGAGCTCGCAAAGGTAAAACAAAGTCGAGAGGATATCCTGTTTGCTCAAAGTCGTTGTCTCGACCGGGACCTTGTTCTCAGGAAACTTGTAATTCAGCTTAAGGCGCCCAACCCGTGACAAATCGTAGCGATCTGCATTGAAAAACAGATTATCAAACAGCTGGCGTGCTGCCTCAATAGTAGGCGGATCACCCGGCCGCATGCGCTTGTAAATTTCAATCAAGGCCTCTTCAGGGCTATTGATCTTGTCGCTCACCAGGGTTTCGCGAATGAATGGGCCATTGGTGAGATTATCGGTGTAGATCACCTTAACTTCTTTGACGCCAGCAGAGCGCAAAACAGCAAGCCGCTTTTCCGTTAACTCGTGATTCACCTCGAGAAGGACCTCTCCGGTCTTCTCGTCAACGATGTCTTCAGACGAAACGCGACCCAGAACGGCTTCGAGCGGAACCTCAAGCTTTTTGATTCCTGCGGATTCAATCTTGCTGATGACCGCCTTGGTGAACTTTCTGTTCTTCTTGACGATCACGTCGCCAGTCTTGGGATCCACAATATCTTCTTCAGCACGTTGGCCTGAGAGGATATCGAGATCCACCGCCTTATAGAGCTTACCGTCCTTCTCAAGGATGATGCTCTCAGCACGATAGAAGAAATTAAGGATTTCACGAACCGACATTCCGAGCGCCCTAAGAATGATGGTCGCCGGAAGCTTACGCTTGCGATCGATTCGAGCATGAAGAATGTCTTTGTGGTCAAACTCAAAATCCAGCCACGATCCCCGATGAGGAATGACACGGGCGGAATAGAGAATCTTGCCGCTCGAGTGACTCTTACCGTGGTCATGATCAAAAATGACTCCGGGAGAACGATGGAGCTGGCTAACAATCACTCGCTCGGTCCCATTGATAATAAAGGAGCCGGCCTCGGTCATGAGCGGAATCTCGCCCATGTAAACTTCTTGTTCTTTAATATCACGAATATTGCGAGTTCCAGCCTCCTCATCCACTTCGTAAACGACCAAGCGGACCGTAATTTTGAGCGGCGCCGCAAACGTCATTCCGCGCTGACGGCACTCCAATACATCGTACTTTGGGTTTTCGAGCGTATAACTTTCGAATTCAAGCGACGCCGTCTTATTAAAGTCCTCAATCGGAAAAACCGACTTAAAGACGGCCTGCAGACCCACCAGTTCGCGCTTATGAGCTGGAACGTCGGCCTGAAGAAATTTGTCGTAAGACTTTCTCTGAAGATCGATCAGATTAGGGATCTCAACCGGGGTCGAGATTCGGGAGAATTCTTTGCGGATTCGACGGTTATCAGAAAAAAGAGAGGCCATTCGCGCTCCTTCAGAAACTCTGCGGCCGAAAATCGTAACAGGTCACCCTGATACGCCACCTCTTCGGTATTACTCCGATCACGGAATACTCCCGCAGAGAATCAGCTCAGTAAATCTCTACGTGCCTCAAACTGGAACAAACCACCAGCCCCAGGCACCTAGGGATTCACCTTGAGACTTGCCAGTCAGCCATCCGGAAGTCTCTTGCAACCAGCTCTTCACCACTCTGCAGACCTAGATCGTTGCGCCCATCCGAATCCGTAACTTCGAAAACTAGGATGGGGTAACTGACTTACCTAGGATCAGCCCAACAAACCTGAAGCCACATTTCGACGAGCTGCATCGACCTGCGACTTCGGGATTGATTTTTGGGATGTTACGAACCCAGAAAAGGCATTAAACGGAGATCCGCGGGTGCGCAAGCACAAACCTTGCTAAGCAAGGAAATGGGCGCACCCGCGAATCAGAACCAGAGGTCCGTACCAAACCCAAGGGACAAGCTTACTTCAGCTCAACCTTGGCGCCTTCGGCCTCGAGCTTTTTCTTCATCTCTTCAGCGTCGGCCTTGGCAACCCCTTCCTTCAGAGGCTTTGGAGCACCTTCAACAAGATCCTTCGCTTCCTTCAGGCCGAGACCGGTGATTTCGCGAACCACTTTGATCACGTTAATCTTCTTGTCGCCCGAAGCAGCAAGAACAACGGTGAACTCAGTCTTAGCTTCAGCAGCTGGGGCAGCGCCAGCAGCGCCGCCTGCAGCGATTGCCACAGGAGCTGCAGCCGACACGCCGAACTTTGCTTCCAAGTCCTTGACGAGCTGCGAGAGCTCGAGCACGGACATGTTCTCGATGAACGAGATGACATTTTCCTTAGTAATTGCAGACATGTTTTTTACCTCTTACCTCTAGCCCGGGCTGACACCTACTGTGCCCGATCCCGAGATTAACGGTCCCTCTGGTTCCTCAGCCGAGACCTCAATGATCCGCCCCATCCCTAGGGCTGATCGAACCTACCAAAATTAAACCTCAAGTCTTTTTCTTCTCGATCGCCACAAGGACGTTCAAGAGACTGCGCGGAACCGCTGCCAGAACCCCTACAAAATTAGAGACTGGAGCGTTCATGCTGCCAAGCATCTTGGCGAGGAGAACCTCTTTAGTGGGAAGCCTTGCAAGCTCTTCCACACCCGCAGCCTCGAGCTTCGTCTTTCCGAAAAGACTATCCTTAATTTTCAGGGCCTGATTGTCCTGAGAAAACTTGTGCAGAACCTTTGCCGCAGCAGCGGGATCACCGTATGCAAACGCAACTAGCGTCGGTCCCACGACGGAGTCCATGACCTGCTTGCCCTGGTCGCCCAAATGACCGTCCTTGCTGACCAAGCGAGCTACATTATTCTTTAGAACTTTAACTTCAACCTTCTGAGCACGGAGCTGCTTACGCAGATCATCAGCTTGGTTGGCAGTTAGTCCCTTATAGTCCGCAAACAAGGCCACTTGCGCCTTGTCGAACTTCTCTTTTAACTCATTTGCCAATTCGGATTTTTCGACGCGGTTCATGTTTCACTCTTTCGTACGTATGAAAAATCAATTCTGCTTAGCCAGCCACCTGGGCCACATCGAGCGCATCGATTCCAATCCCTGGGCTCATCGTCGCCGAGAGCGTAACCGACTGCATGTAGGTCCCTTTGCTGGTAGGTGGTTTAGCGCGGATCAGAGCTCCAGCTACAGTCAGGAAGTTCTCCCGAAGCTTTTGAGCTCCAAAAGACTTCTTTCCAATCACCACATGGACGATACCAGTCTTCTCAGTGCGGTACTCGACCTTGCCCATTTTCTGCTCTTTGACTGCCTTGGCCACATCCATAGTGACTGTGCCAAGCTTAGGGTTAGGCATGAGACCCCTTGGGCCCAAGATCTTTCCAACTTTTGAAACCGCAACCATCATGTCTGGGGTAGCGATCATCTTGTCAAAATCAAGCCACCCCCCCTGGATCTTTTCAATCAAATCATCAGAACCCACGAAATCCGCGCCCGCTGCCTCAGCCTCACGAGCTTTATCGCCCTTTGCTAGGACCAAAACTCGAAAGCTCTTTCCAATTCCATGAGGAAGAACCAGGGCACCACGAACCATTTGGTCAGCGTGCTTAGGATCAACTCCGAGCTTGAAAGCAACATCGACAGTCTCGTCGAATTTGGCGTAGGCCACCTGAGGAAGCAGATCAAAGGCCTGCTCAACAGGGTACTTTTTACTGAGATCGAGCTTCTTCAGCGCGTCCGCGTACTTTTTGCCGTGACGGCCAATGCCGCCGGTTTTTTCTTGAGCCATGATACCTCCAGTGGTCCTAGCGCCCCCTTGACGACAGGGAGCTCCCACCTATTTTGAAAAAATTTATCCTTCGACTGTGATTCCTGCGCTTCGAGCAGTCCCGGCCACAGTATTCATGGCTGCCTCAATTGTGGCCGCAGTAAGATCTGGCATCTTGATCTTGGCAATCTCTTCCAGCTGCTTCTTTGTTACTTTTCCTGCCTTAGTTTTATTGGGAGTACCGCTTCCCTTCTCAACCTTGGCAGACTTAAAAAGCAAAACAGAAGCAGGTGGGGTCTTAGTGATGAAGGTGAACGAACGATCGGAATAGACGGTAATGATCACCGGAATGATCGTGCCCTTCATGTCCTGTGTTTTGGCATTAAATGCCTTACAGAATTCCATGATGTTCACACCGCGCTGACCCAGCGCAGGACCAACGGGAGGAGCTGGATTGGCAGCGCCACCAGGGATTTGAAGTTTGATCTGACCAACTACCTTCTTAGCCATAAGACGGGCCTCATAACACGGGGGTTTAAATCTTTTCAACCTGAATAAAATCGAGTTCAACAGGGGTCGGGCGACCAAAGATGCTGACAGATACCTTGACCTTGCCCTTATCAGGATTAACGTCCTCAATGACCCCGTTAAAGTTGGCAAACGGACCATCCACAACGCGGACATTTTCTCCCGCCTTGAAAGAAACTCTCGGACGGGGTTTAGCTTGGCCCTCGGCAATCCGATTAGTCATTTTTTGAACTTCAGCCTCAGCAATGGGTACCGGCTTAATTTTATCACCAACAAAGCCCGTAATTTTGGGCGTATTTTTTACAATGTGCCAGGTTTCATCATTGAGAAACATTTTTACAAGAATGTAACCCGGAAAAAACCTACGCTTTGTCGTGCGCTTTTGCCCCTTAACGAGCTCAACCACATTCTCTTCAGGAACAATCACTTCGCCAAAGAAAGGATCCTTCTTCAGGCTCCGTACACGCTCTTCGAGCGCCGACTTCGCTTTGTGCTCGTATCCTGAATAGGTGTGCACGATGTACCAATTCATGCCTTCTACTTTCGGACCATGAGAGGCCGGAAGTCCGGAATCACCGGCGGAAACTGTGTTTTCGGATGCTTCACTCACAACGCAATCCTCCCAAAAAACTGGCAAATCTCTTGCCACAAAGTGCCCTTACAATGGGCCTCTAGATGACCCACTTCAGCAGTACCGTCCAGAGATAGTCTAGAAACCCAAGGAAAAGCCCGGAAATCAAAACCATGACAATCACAAGAACCGTGGCTGCACTGGTCTCTTTCTGCGTGGGCCAGGTCACGCGGGAAAGCTCAACCACGACCTCGGAGACAAACTGTGTTGCCTGCTGACTGCGATACAGCCCAAAAAAGAGGACCGCACCCAAGAGAATCGAACCACCTCTTAGGATCAGCTCAATATTACGGACCCGTGCCTCGAGATCGTAGGCACCCACCAGCTTTTGGCCCAAACTCAGGACCACAAAAGAGAGCAAAATCGCAACTGCGAGATAGCTTAAGGTCACCCATTTCTGCTGCTGGTTTTCCATATTTTGACGGACCCCTTATTGGGTACTTCTTTTGAACTGGCAGGCCAGGAGGGATTCGAACCCACAACCTACGGATTTGGAATCCGCCGCTCTACCATTAGAGCTACTGGCCTATTCCAGGCTTCTAAAAAACCTACTTCCCTTCGCGGTGCACAGTGTGCTTGCGACAAGCGCGGCAGAACTTTTTCTTTTCAAGCTTGTCCGTTGTTTTCTGCTTGTTCTTAGTAGTTCCGTAGTTCTTGCGCTTGCACTCAGTACAATCCAAACCGACGATGACTCGCATAAAAGTACTCCAATAAATTCCAACAGGGAGGAGGATTTTTAGGCCCTCCTCCCACACTCAGGAATAACCGCAAAAAACCCGGGGCTGGGCCGGTCAGATCCGGCCCCGGTGAGTAGAATTACTCGATGATTTCGGCAACCACGCCGGCGCCCACGGTACGGCCACCTTCGCGAAGTGCGAAGCGCAGCTCTTTTTCCATGGCGATCGGGGTGATCAACTCAACTTCGATCTGGACGTTGTCGCCAGGCATGACCATCTCGACGTTTGCCGGGAGGGTGACCACACCGGTGACGTCAGTCGTGCGGAAGTAGAACTGAGGACGATACCCTTTGAAGAAAGGAGTGTGACGTCCGCCCTCTTCTTTAGTGAGAATGTAGGCCGAGCCCTTGAACTTCTTATGCGGGGTAATGGATCCAACATGAGCCAAAACCTGGCCACGCTCGACTTCTTCTTTCTTGGTGCCGCGGAGAAGTGCTCCGATGTTGTCGCCAGCCTCACCCTGATCGAGGAGCTTGCGGAACATTTCGACGCCAGTAACAGTGGTCTTGGTGGTCGGGCGAAGACCGATGATTTCGACTTCTTCGCCAACCTTGATCACGCCGCGCTCAACGCGACCGGTGACCACGGTGCCACGACCAGAAATCGAGAAAACGTCTTCAACCGGCATGAGAAAGGGTTTGTCCTTCTCACGCTTTGGCTGCGGAACGTAGCTATCAACAGCTTCCATGAGCTTCACGATCGCGCCTTCGCCAAGATCAGAAGCATCCCCTTCCATAGCCTTCAGAGCAGAGCCCTTGATAATCGGAATCTGATCGCCAGGGAACTTATAGCTGGAGAGCAGCTCGCGAACTTCCATTTCAACAAGATCAGCAAGCTCGGGATCAGCCATATCCATCTTGTTCATGAATACGACAATTGCGGGAACACCCACCTGGCGAGCCAGAAGGATGTGCTCACGAGTCTGTGGCATGGGTCCGTCGGCTGCCGAAACCACGAGGATGGCACCGTCCATCTGAGCAGCACCAGTGATCATGTTCTTCACGTAGTCGGCGTGTCCGGGGCAGTCCACGTGAGCGTAGTGACGATTTGCAGTCTCATACTCAACGTGAGTGGTGTTGATCGTAATGCCGCGCTCTTTTTCTTCAGGAGCATTATCGATCTGATCGTAGGCGCGAGCCTGAGCAAGACCCTTCTTAGCGAGCACAGTAGTGATCGCGGCAGTGAGAGTCGTTTTGCCATGGTCAACGTGGCCGATCGTGCCGATGTTGCAGTGGGGTTTTTTGCGGTCAAATTTTTCTTTCGACATGCTTTCTTCCTTTTCTTTACGAGACCTCGAGAAACTTTTCTGCCTCTCGAACTCCCATCGAGTTACCGTTGTTGGTCAGGTGATTTCCGGCACCTGAAACCGGGCTTTTGGTTCAAAAAAAGTGGAGCTCTTGACGGGACTTGAACCCGTGACCTCTCCCTTACCAAGGGAGTGCTCTACCAACTGAGCTACAAGAGCACTCGCACTTTTTTTTGGAGCGGGAGAAGGGTCTCGAACCCTCAACCCTCGGCTTGGAAAGCCGATGCTCTAGCCAATTGAGCTACTCCCGCCCGCAAACCAAAAACCTCAGCGAATGGTGGAGAGAGAAGGATTCGAACCTTCGAAGGCATAAGCCGCCAGATTTACAGTCTGGTCCCGTTGGCCACTTGGGTATCTCTCCAACTTAGCTGAGCGCAATCTTTTCCCCGACGCCGCCATGTCTTGTCAATTAAAAGAAATCAGCAAGATAGGTGGAGCTGGAGACGGGACTCGAACCCGTGACCTACGGTTTACAAAACCGTTGCTCTACCAACTGAGCTACTCCAGCAGACTCCGTTTCTGCCACCGATCGAGAAAACCGCTACGGGTGGGGATTTTTCATTGAGGGATCGAAAAGTCCACGGAAAAGTCGATACTTAGGTCAGTTCTCCAATGATCCCTCAGGGGGTCTAGGCCAGCTTCGAAATCAGAATGCCGGTTGCAACTGAAACGTTGAGCGAGGTCACCTGATCAGCAGCGGGTCGGATACTGCAAACCACATCGCAGGACTCTTCGGTAAGCCTGCGCATTCCTTTTTCTTCATTTCCGAGCACGACGAGCCAGCGGCGATCTTTTTGGATGGTCGAAAAATCAGTGGGGGAATGCTCAGAAGTCCCAAGAATCCAGAGACCCCGTTCTTTAGCGATCTCAAAACCCCGTTGTAAATTGGGGATGATCGCAAAAGGTACGGCTTCAATCCCGCCGCATGAAACGTCGTAAACTACCGAAGTCAGGGCCGCTGAACGGTCCTGCGTCATGAGGATTCCACGCACACCAAAAAAAGCGGCGGTCCTAAAAATTGCTCCCACATTATGGGGATCTTGAATTTGGTCAAGCGCGAGCCAAAGTCCGGGGCCCGTATCTTGAGCTGAGTGGGTCAAAATCTCTTCCCAAGCAAGAGGTTGGCGCTCTTTGAGGTTAGCCTCAGCCCCAGAGGTCCGACCTTCAGCTGTCTCCATTCTTGGCTTTTGGGCGCCTTTTGCAGAGTGTGCCGCTGAAATACGGACCCCCTGCTTGCGTGCAAGCGTAACCACTGCCGACCAAGTGTCTTCAGCAGAAGGAGGCGCTCTGATCTCAAGAACATCCCGGGGACGGGTTTTCAAGGCAGCCAGAACGCTATGCGGATTTCGAACAATGACTGACATGAGCAAGCAGCTTTAGACTGCCGCCTTGATTTGGGCAAGTGAGCGCAAAAGGGCGCGAGCAGCATGGGCAGCATCAGGGGCCTGAGTGATCGGCCGACCGACGACAATCGCTGACGCCCCGGCTCGAGCGGCTCTTTCAGGGGTCCAAACTCGAGCCTGATCATCTCCCGCGGACCCTGTTCCTTCAGGACGGATCCCTGGAACCACGGTGTAAAGCCCTGGGTGCCTTTCTCGAATGGCCTCGAGCTCCCAGGGTGAGCATACAATCCCGTCGATCCCTTCCTGCGCAAAAGAATCGACCAGCCCGCCCACCGAACTTGCGATCTCAGATGCATGACCATTGATGGCGCGACTCACTTCGGCCCAGCGCAAATCATCAAACGAAGTTAATACACTCACTCCAATGACTTTAGGTTTGAGGCTCTCCACTTCATGGAGTGCATCACGCACTGCATGCAGCATCGCGGAGCCACCCGCCAAGTGAAGCGTAAACATTTCAACATGCAGAAGCGCCGCCTGAAGCGCTGCCTTTGAAACCGTATTGGGAATATCGTGAAATTTAAGGTCTAGAAAAACCCTCTTTTTTTGATGAACGAGCTCACGGACCAATGAAGGTCCCGCAGCAAGAAAAAGCTCTAGTCCAACCTTATAGATGATAGGCTCATCACCCAGCTGCTCTACCAGCTTGAGGGCCTGATCTTCACGCGGGTAATCCAGCGCAAGTATCAAATCAGTTTGGTGCGCTGCACGCTTCATGAGGGACCTCTCAGTAACTGCGTGCAAAGATAGTGCGCAACGTGCCGCTTTCTTTTCCGCAGACCATGCAGCTCTTGCTCGGAGTAGAAATGGGCTGAAATCCAGAATCCAGCGGTAGACAGCGAATCGTGGCCTTGGTCTCTTCTTTAACGAGCGCTTCACACTCCTTGCTCGAGCACCAAGGAGCCTCAAAAAAGCCGCCGTCTTCGATCTTTGCTTTGAAAAGGGCGTAGGCACTTCTACCACCCCCCTCTGCTACCAGATCGATGGTCGACGCATCGCGATGAGCACGTGCCTTTTCGAGAAGCTCTTTCTGCATTGCCCGCAGATTTTGACTGACCCATCCAGGAATCTGATCAATCGGAATGAATTCCTTTTTTGAAAGGTCGCGTCGAACTACTACTGCAGTGCCTTTTTCAAGATCCCTTGGCCCAATCTCGATGCGAATCGGAATGCCTGTCACTTCGTATTCAAAAAACTTCCAACCCGGCTGCTTGGTCTCGTCCAGATCCACTAGCACCCCAATTTCATACGGTAGCTTTTCTGATACCGCCGTTTCAGAGATTGCTGACGAAAGTTTTTGTGCGGCCTCGACGACGCGGGACTTGACCGCCGCATTGGCTCCTGCCGCTCCTGCCCCCCCTGCCGCACCAAAGATCGGGACGATGACCACATGAGTGGATGCGAGTCTTGGAGGAAGCACCAGGCCCTTGTCATCAGAATGAGTCATGATCATTCCTCCGATCAGCCGAGTCGACACTCCCCAGCTAGTCTGATGCACCAGATTCTGTTTTCCGTCCTTATCTAGAAACTTGGTTTCGAACGCCTGAGCAAAGTTGGACGCTAAGTTATGCGAAGTCCCGGCCTGCAAGGCCTTCTTGTCCTGCATCATGGCCTCAATCGAATAAGTGCGAAGCGCTCCAGCAAATTTTTCGCTTTCGGACTTCAACCCAGGAACGACCGGCATGGCCAGTACTTCCTCTGCAAAATCGCGGTAAACCATCAACATCTGACGGGCCTCAGCCTCAGCCTCTTCTGGAGTGGCGTGACAAGTGTGGCCTTCTTGCCAAAGAAATTCGGTGGTCCGCAAAAAAAGACGAGTCCGCATCTCCCAGCGAACCACATTGGCCCACTGATTAATCATGAGCGGCAAGTCCCTGTAAGACTGAATCCACTTAGCAAACATGCTGTTGATGATCGTCTCTGAGGTAGGCCTCACGACCAGCTTTTCTTCGAGGTCCTTTGCCCCAGCATAAGTCACCACGGCGCACTGGGGAGCAAAACCCTCCACGTGCTCAGCTTCCTTTTTTAGAAAACTCTCAGGAATAAAAAGCGGGAAATAGGCGTTTCTGGCCCCAGATTTCTTAATTCTTCGATCCAGGTCCTGCTGAATTCGTTCCCAGATCGAGTAGCCGTTGGGGCGAATGACCATGCAACCCTTCACAGGGCTATAATCAGCAAGCCGAGCATTGAGAACGATATCCTGATACCATTGCGAAAAATCTTGGGCACGGGGGGTGATTTTATCAGCCATGGCCACTGTCTTCGCATGAAGAGGGCCTGATCACAATCCATCGGGGGTTCTGATTCCGAAGGATTTGATCTTACGGTGAAGATGGCTGCGCTCAATTCCAAGCACCGAGGCCGTTTTAGAGATGTTCCAGTCCTGCTCCTTGAGGACTTTTAATATAAAGTCCTTTTCGAACTCCGCCCTGGCATCTCTTAGCTTTTTTGCACCGTCAGTGACTTCAGCCTGACCCCCCTGTTGGAGTTCATGCATGGCTGGAAAGGCCACTTCGTTTTTCAGGTGGGCCAGCAAATCACTCGGTGTAATAGGCATCCCGTCGGCCTGATCAGGGGTCAGAATCACCGTTCTTTCGACGAGATTTCTGAGTTCGCGGACATTTCCCGGCCACGGATATCCCTGGAGGAGCCGGACGGCGTCGGGAGAAAGCAAGCGCTGGGGCTTAGAGTGAACCCGACAGAACTCCTGGATAAAGTACTCTGCAAGCTGAGGAATATCCTCAGTCCGGTCCCGAAGCGGTGGAAGGTGAAAAGGAATCACATTGAGGCGGTAGAACAGGTCTTCTCGAAAAGCACCTCTTTGAATCTCTCCTTTCAAATCCTTATTGGTGGCAGCAACCACACGAACATCTACTTCGATCGTCTGATGCCCCCCTACCCGCTCAAAACGGTGCTCCTGAAGAATCCGCAAAACCTTAGCTTGAGTCTTGATCGACATGTCACCGATCTCATCAAGAAACAGGGTCCCACCGTTGGCTAAGTCAAATTTTCCCCTCCTCAAAGCCGTTGCACCCGTAAAAGCTCCCCGCTCGTGCCCAAAGAGCTCACTCTCAATCAGCTCTTCTGGGATGGCAGCGCAGTTCACAGCCACAAAAGGTTTCGAAAATCTGGGAGAAAGCTGGTGAAGGGCGTGAGCGACCAGCTCTTTGCCCGTCCCATTCTCACCAGTGATCAGTACGGAGCCAGTGGTAGGAGCAACCTTACGAATGAGCTCTTGCAAGTTTCGAACGGCACTTGAGTTACCCACTAAGGCTCTCTGCTGCTTAACTTGACGACGCAGTGCATGGTTCTCTCGCGACAATTCATTTAGAACAAAAGCGTTTTGCAAGACCACCAGAAGGCGATCGAGCGAAAGCGGTTTTTCAATAAAATCATAGGCGCCCAGCTTAGTGGCCTTGACCGCTGTCTCTATGGTTCCATGTCCCGACATCATGACGACCGGAATCTCGGGAAACTCTGACCGAATCTTCTTGAGAGTTTCAATACCGTCGAGATCAGGCATCCAGATGTCCAGCAGAACAACATCTGGCCTACGAGAGCGCATTTTGTCGATTGCCGCTACCCCGGACTCTGCCAGGTGAACATCAAAACCCTCGTCACCGAGAGCTCCTGCAAGCGACTGCCGTATGGCAAGCTCATCATCTATGATTAAAACACTGCGAGCCATGCTCAGGTAGAACTCCGCTTTAAGCCTTGCCAGAGCGCCGTAGGCAACTCAACCACGAACTGGGTCCCTTCCCCGAGGCGACTGTCGACCTGGATCGAACCTTTATGGTCTGTAATGATGCGCTTAACAATCGCAAGGCCGAGCCCTGTGCCCTCCTTTTTAGTAGAAAAATAGGGCTCAAAAATTCTTTCACGGATTTCGTCGGCAACCCCAGGCCCATTATCGTGCACTGAGAGTCTTGCCAATTTCAGTGACTCCGCGTGCTGGGTCTGAACAGAAACGCAATGCGGTCGACCGGCAGCCCCCGGCTCGCCGAGAGCTGCCACTGCATTATCCAATAGGTTGATCAGAACTCGCTTAACCTGATCCCGATCAAACTCAAAAGTCGGGAGTTTTTCGTCAAGGTTGGTCACGAACGTAAGAGCTGGATGTGCCTGCTGGTAGAGCGATACGACCTCCCGAATGACCCGATTTAAATCGTTTGGAGAAGGGTTAACTGCGGGCAATCTGGCAAAATTCGAGAACTCGTTGACGAGCTCCTTTAACTCATCGGTGTGCTGGATGATGGTATCCGTACATTCTTGTATGAGTTCTCCATCTTTGCCCCCTACCGCTGCCAGACGCCTCTGAAGGCGTTGGGCAGAGAGCTTGATTGGCGTAAGGGGATTCTTGATCTCATGAGCGATCCTGCGAGCGACCTCGCGCCAGGCTGCCTCGCGCTGGCCTTTGAGAACCGGGGTCAAATCATCAATCACCACCACAAGTCCGTGCCGTTCACCTTCTGGCAAACGCGTTGCAATCGCAGCCAGGGTCTTTTGTCCGGCAATCGACTCCTCCGAGCCTTCTTTCTCACCTTCGTCTGCATCCCGGGTAGAGCTCCACTGCTCCATCCAAGGAACAGCGGGAGCGGAGGCGACAGAACCTGGGTCTGCAAGACCCTTTCGAATCATATCTACGAGGACTCGGTGAGGCCCCGAGCCAAAGACTTCAGCATAGTTGCGACCCACCGTTTTTTCTGGCTCAAGCGACAGGAGTTGCGCCGCAGCACGATTCACTTGGGTCAGCCCCCCTTTGCCATCTACCACTACGACTCCCGTACCAATGCTGGCCAAAACCGTTTCAAGCTGTTGCCTGCGTCTTTCGAGATCCCCGCCAGCCTCGATCAGTCTTTGCCGGCTTTCACGAAGGTCGCGAGTCATTTGGTTAAATGATTCGACCACTGCGGCAATTTCATCCTCTCCCCCAGATTCGACCCTGACATCCAAATTACCGGAGCCGATCTGACGAGCAGTCTTTGCAAGCTCCTCAAGCGGCACAGTGAGCTGCCGAGCTAAATACAACCCGAGCCAAATGGCCACGAAAGTGATCACTCCAGTCATCATCACCAGAATGATGAAATAGGTTGTTTTGATCGGATAGCTCAGGGGATTCACGTCTCTGTAGTCGTCAATGACACTTGAGATCTCATCCACTTTATTGACCAAACTTACGGGAATGAAAGAATCGACCACCAAGACCCCAGCCTGCGCCTTGAGGGGGATGAGACAGCGTACTAAATCGCCACTTCCGAGGTGCTGGACCAACGAAAGACGCTCACCTTTAAAAGAACGCGAAAGTACGTCGACTGGAAGGACGGGGAGAAACTTGGGCAAGCCCTCACGAGAGGGATGCCTCACAATGATGCGCTCTCCGAGCGGCTCAGAGTAGAACTCCAACGCGTCAAGTGCCAACAGTGACCGCTGAGACTCCAAATAATCTCGGATCTGGATGGCCCCCTGCCGAGGAGAAAGACCGCTGACCACGTGCTCACCAAAACGAAACGAAAGCTCCTCGGAGTTTCGAAAGAACACCTTGGAGATCTCAAGAGAAGCCTGCAACGTGTTCTGGACTTTGATGGAAAACCACTTGTCAAAGCTCGAGTTGATGTAGAGCGCCGAAATCACAAAAAGGATCGCGGTGGGAACCAGAGAGAACGCCAGAAAGGCTGCCACCAGCTTGCTCTTGAGTCGAGCGCCCAGGACCTGGCGACGACGCTCAAGGAAGAGCTTGCCGATGTTCCGAGACATCAGCCAGACCAGCGCCATCAGAATGATGAGGTTAATGTTGAGCAGCCCGAAGAAAAAGATGCTGTTGACCAGCGGAAGGGCATTAGAGGTTCGATTCAGCCGGATTTCAATGGCGGTCAGGACGACAAAAGCGACCCCAAGGATGAGGATCGCAAGCCTTTCGCGCCTTCGTTTGATTGCCTCGCGGGGATCGAGCGGAGCCGAACTCATCTTTTACTTCATGCCGCAGCCGGAGATGGCTTTCAATGAAAGTTCAAAAAAACTCAAAAAACCTAGGGTATTTTGCAAAATTCAGAACACTCCTCAATCTCCAAAACAGAACAATGAAAAGCCGAGAAGTGATTCGAAAAAACAACGGAGACGACTCACTCAAAAAAAAAGAAAAAAATGAAGATTGGTTCTTGATCTCCAGAAATTAAGAGTTCAAACTCTATTTGAGTGTTGGTGAACTGCAGTTTTAGACGTCGCACTCAATGCAACAACGCTCCAACGGAGGAGAAAAAAATGGCTAAGAAGAAAGCTACGAAAAAGAAGACTGCTAAGAAAAAGACCGCCAAGAAGAAGAAGTAAGGTCTTTTCAGCAGAGAAGTTTTACTGAAGCCCCGGGGCGAAATCCCGGGGCTTTTTTTATTCTTTTAGACCAGAACAAGCCCCTCAAACGCCTGGCCTAATCCCCTCTGTGATCTGGCGCACCAACCCCGGCCCCTCATAGATCCACCCTGTGTAGACTTGAAGGAGGGATGCCTTTGCGCGAACGCGGAGGCAGGCTTCCTCTGCCGATGCAATCCCTCCCACAGAGACGATGGGTCGTTCAGCCAAATCTGCAACCTGAGTGAGCGCCCTGAACGAATGCGACCTAAGCACTTCTCCGCTCCAGCCGCCCTCGAGAGAGGCAGCCTCGCCGGGGCCCGCTCCCTTCAAAGTATTAGATACCACCCAACCATCGATCACAGGGTCGAGCACTCCAACCAGATCTCGAATTGCGGTTTCAGAAAGCTCGGGAGCAATTTTAAGAAGACATGGGACGGGTCCCCGAATCTGCGCCAGCAGCGGCAGCAAGAAAGACGTATCCTGAAGATCCCTGAGTCCAGGAGTGTTGGGGCTGCTCACATTAATGACAAAAAAATCGGCAAGCCCCTCAAACGCTTTGAAGCCCTCCAGGTAATCTTGGGCTGCGTGCTCAATCGGAGTGTCCCTGTTCTTTCCTAGATTCACACCAATTTGAAAGCCATCAGGAATGTAGCCGGACTCTCGCGCCCGCTTTAACCGGGCAGCCACGGCGGGGGCACCCTCGTTATTGAAGCCCATGCGATTCCAGAGGCTTCTTCGTAACGGATCACGAAACAACCTCGGACGAGGATTTCCGGCCTGCGGCCTCGGAGTCACAGTGCCGATTTCCATAAAGCCAAACCCCAGGGCTGCAATGGCTTCGATCAACTGCCCGTTCTTGTCAAAGCCCGCAGCCAGCCCCAAGCGTGAGCGGAAGTTCAGTCCCATGCACTCAAAGCGATCTTGCGGCTCGGGACTCCAACCTCGAACTAAAGGACCAGCCCAACGGAGCAAAGTGCACGCGAGGTGATGCGCTTTCTCAGCATCCAAGACAAAGAGAGCCCTACGAAGGAGCGAGTAGTTCAAAGGCTCAGGAAATGAGAGCCAGCTCAACTTAAACCCGCTCCCAAGCATGCATAAAGAAACCGTCGGCCTGCATCCCACCTTCACCTAAGCCAAAGTAACCGCCCACCAAAGGCTTGAAGGCAGACCCATGTTTCGATGAAAAGGTCTCAACCACAGACTGGGTCTCGGCCTTACGAAACGTACAGGTGCCATAACTCAGCGTACCCCCTGGCTTGACGAGGCTTGAATAGGCTTCAAGTAGCCTGAGCTGGATTGAGGGAAAGCGCTCGAGCGCTCCAGGTTCTTGCCTCCACTTAATGTCAGGGTTTCTCCGGAGGACCCCCCAGCCGCTACAGGGCGCGTCCACCAGTACGCGGTCTGCTGAGAACTTGAACTTTGCCAACACCTCAAGCTCGCCCCCATCTGGAAGCGCCATTCCCTGGATGTTGTTCAGTCCTGCCCGGGTTGCCCGCCGGCGGAGCGACTGAATTTTACGCTCTGAGATATCATAACTGAACACGCGACCCTGCCCCTGCATGAGATCAGCCATGGCAAGGGACTTTCCGCCTGCGCCGGCACAGGCATCCACCACTCGCAGGCCCCCCCACTTAAGCTCGGGAACTTGTGCTCCCACTGAAACTCGAGTTCCTTTAGAAATCCGGCCGGGCACTGAATCCAGACAGCCCGCTGCAGCCGCCGGATCCAAAGCAAAAAGCGCCATGAGCTGGCTTCCCTCGTCCTGGATTTCAAACTCGCCTCGATCAGACTCTGGTAGATGAAAGACTGGAGTGTAGTCTGCAAAACTCACCCCAAAAGGTGCCGAACGTGTAGGATCGATTCGGACCGGAAACTTTCCTGACCTACGCCAATCCATTGCAATTTCATCCCGCGAGACTCGACGTGAAAAACGCAGAGTCATCGGAGCGCGCTGAACGAGCGCTTCAAGTAGCGACTGAGAAACTTGGGACCCCCAATCCTTTTCGATATCCGCCGCCATGGAGGGAGGAAAATCCTCTCGAAGTGACCTTACCGAAGGAAGGCCAGCTCCTTGGAGCCTCTCATGAATGGCAAGGGCCATATCGAGGGCCGCCGGCCAGTCGCGCAAGCGATCAAACCCAAGCGACCAGGGTTCACCTGGCGACACTCCCACGCCCAGATCTTCAGCAAGCGAGACTGGGCGCAACAGAATCAGTGGAAGAATCTGGGCCAAGAGCGACTTCATTCGAGGGGTTTGCCGCGACAAAAGAGAATCCAAATGGACTGGACTCGAAAAAAGATCCTTCCAGACTGCGCCAAATCCCTGACTAAAACCACTCTGTTGCATTGCTCCGAACCTTACACCAACGTAGGCACGTACGCGATGTCTTGCATGTCTTTGGTTCCCTCCCTTACCCTTGAAGAAACCTTATAAGGAAGAAACACATGATCGACTTAACGCTGTCAGAAGAACAAAAGCAGCTCCAGGAGCTCGCCCGTAAGTTTGCCAAGGAGGAGATCATCCCCAAGGCTGCCCACCATGACGAGACGGGCGAATACCCCAGAGAAATCGCAAAGAAAGCCTGGGAACTGGGACTCATGAACACGCATATTCCTCAGGAATATGGGGGCCTAGGCCTTGGGGTTTTAGACGGCTGTATCATTACAGAGGAGCTGGCATACGGCTGCACCGGCATCTGCACCGCAATGGAAGCCAACACCTTGGCTGCCGCACCTGTGATCGTGGCGGGCAACGACGAACAGAAGAAACAGTTCTTGGGCCAGCTGACGGCCGAGCCCAACTTTGCGGCCTACTGCGTGACCGAGCCGGGCGCTGGTTCAGATGTTTCTGGCATCCGAACCACTGCAAAAAAAGTCGGCGATGACTACGTGATCAACGGTTCCAAAATGTGGATCACCAACGGAGGAGTGGCCAGCTGGTACTTTGTACTGGCTTACACGGACCCTTCGGCCAAGCACAAAGGAATGTCGGGCTTTATGGTTCCAGCAAGCACCCCCGGAATCACGGTAGGCAAGAAGGAATGGAACATGGGCCAGCGGGCCAGCGACACTCGTGGAATCACCTTCGAAGACGTGAAGATACCTGCCAAGTACCGGCTCGGAAACGAAGGCGACGGATTCAAGATCGCAATGAGCGCATTTGACCATACCCGGCCCCCTGTTGCTGCTGGTGCCGTCGGCCTCTCTCGTCGCGCCATGGACGAAGCTATTCAATATGCTCAGACCCGCAAGGCGTTTGGACAACCCATTGCAGGCTTTCAGGCCGTGAGCTTCATGATTGCCGATATGGCCAAGGACATTGAGGCAGGCAGGCTACTGGTCTACCGAGCGGCATCGGCAATCGACGGCGGAATGCGAAACACCAAATACGCCGCAATGGCCAAAGCCTTCTGCGCCGACATGGCGATGAAAGTCACAACAGACGCCGTGCAGGTCTTTGGTGGGTACGGATACTCAGCCGAATATCCGGTCGAAAAACTCATGCGTGATGCCAAGATCTACCAAATCTACGAGGGCACGAGCCAAATTCAACGGTTGATCATTGCCAAGGAGATCTTTGACAGGGGCTAATCGCCCTCCACTTATTCGGCAAGATCCTCATCTCCTTCAGGAAGGAGCGACTGACGGATCCTGCAAAAACTCTCGTATCGAGGAAGGCCCCGCGCTGCACAGCCGGGGCTTTCTTCTTTTGAACCGTGTGAACACGGCTTGGGATCGCAGACCGCCTCCTCAAGCTCTGGGAAATAACGACAAAGCTCTTCGGGCTCGACCAGCGCTAACCCAAAAGAACGCATCCCAGGAGTATCAATCCACAAAGAATTTCCGGGAGTTGAAATCAGTACTGCAGAAGTCGTCGTGTGCCTTCCCTTTCCAGTAGACTCGTTTACTTCTCCCACTCTTCCAATTTCTTGTTCAGTGAGCGCACGAAGGAGACTGGTCTTGCCAACACCTGAGTGGCCACAAAAAACCACTCTCCGACCTTCGAGTTCAGCACGAAGAGCATCGACACCTAGGCCGCTACGCACGCTCATTTCTCGAACCTCTACTCCCAAGACCTGGTAGAGCGACCACGGACTCTCAACCGGATTGAGATCCATTTTGGTAACGCACAGCAAGGGCTTTAGTCCCGCAAGCCGGGCGGCTACCAAAAAACGGTCCACCAAGCCGGGAGAAAAATCGGGCTTGATGCAAGAAGCGACGATCACGAGCACATCTACATTGGCGGCTACGACATGGACCGGCTGGATCTCAGAGTTTTGATCGCGCTCTCGACCCGGTGCAGGCCTCAGGAGCTGATTAGTGCGCTGAGAAACGCCTTCAACTACCCCTGACTGTGGGCTGGTCACCCGGGCCTTGACCCGATCACCCACCGCCACTGGAGAACGCTCGCGTGTCCCTGCACCACCAAGCCCATGATCGTAGACTTGTGCGCGGCGGTAACTGCAAAGCACCTCTGACCGATCTGAATCCAACCTCACCCTACACAGCTTGGGAAAGACCTCGACCACTGTACCATTGGCCTCAGATGCCGCGAGTGGCGTTCCGCCTTTGGAGCGGGAGGAGGAATCAGAAATTTTTTTCTGGAGAGATCTTCCTCTAAAGCCGGATAGATCCTGCTCGTCGTCCATCCACTGATCGGTCCAGTGACGAGACTTTTTACCTCCCACGAATTCAGCCCCCCGCCGGATGAGAGGCCTGTGCCGCCGCATGAAAGCGAGCATACTCCCCCTTGCCAGACAGCAGTTCCTGGTGAGTGCCGGCCTCTAAGATCATGCCGTTCTTGAGAACGAGGATCAGGTCGGCGCCCTGAATGGTTGAGAGTCGATGAGCGATCACAAGAGTCGTACGATGTTGCATCAGCTTGTCGAGAGCTTCTTGCACTGCCCGCTCTGACGCAGTGTCCAGATTAGAGGTAGCCTCATCCAGAATCAGGATAGGCGACTGCCTGAGAAAAGCACGGGCAATTGAAAGCCTTTGACGTTCTCCACCCGAAAGCTTCTGTCCTCGATCACCAATCCGCGTTTCCCAACCCTCTGAAAGCTTTGAGATAAAATCAAGAGCATTAGCCTGGCGCGCGGCCTCGATGACCTGCTCTGGTGTGGCTGTCCGATCGCCACAGCGCACATTCTCAAAAACAGTGTCATTGAATAGAAAAACGTCCTGACTCACCACCGAGAACTGAGAACGGAGCGAATCCAAGTCCAGATCACGAATATCGGTCCCGTCGAGCAAGATCCGGCCAGAAGTTACATCAAAAACTCGCGGAAGAAGGCTAATCAAAGAGCTCTTTCCGGCTCCACTTTCGCCCACTAAAGCCACCCGCGCTCCCCGCCGAAGTGTAAAGCTCACTCCGTTCAAAATCGTACGTTCAGGCGCATCAGGGTAGCAGAACCGGACATTCTCAAGCCTGAGCTCCTGCACAAAACACGCCCTCCGGCTTGAACCTGGGCTCGGAGCTACCAAGCGACTCTTCCAGCCAAAGAGCTCTGAAATCCGCTCAAAGGCCGCATTCATCTGAGTCAGCCGAATATTCACGTCATTCAGAGTGCGGATAGGGTTCATCATCATTGCAAAGGCCGCAAAAAAGGCCAACAGGTCACCTGAAGTCATCGAACCAGAAAGGACCTGCGTACCCCCAAAATAAATGACGATAGCGATCACAAACGAAGTGAGTAGCTCTACTGCCGGATGTGAGACCTCTTCCATTCGCGCCATTTTGAGATGGTAATCCGTATAGAGTCCCGACTGCTCACGAAACTTGTTTACAGAATACTGTTGGAGCCCAAAGAGCTGGATCACCCGAAAACCCGTGAAAGTTTCTTGAAGGACCGAAAAAAGCCGAGAATTCTGTTCTTGCATCGCGCCGATGTAGCGCTTGAGGTTACGTCCGGTGACTGAGAACACCCAGGCCAGAGGGGGAAAAACCAAAAAAGTAACAAGGGTCAGCTTCCAATTCAGGTGAAGCGCGTAACCAAAGAGGCACAAAAAAGTCAGCGGCTCGCGCATCAAGATGTTAACGCACGCAATCCCCTGGTCCACGAGGTTAGGGTCCTGCCCAGCCCTCGAAATGAGACCTCCAGTACTCTGCGCAGTGAACGCATCTGCAGAAAGACCCATCAAGTGATCGTACAGGTCATTTTTGATGCGCTGATTGACCCGGGCAATCACCACCCGGAGCCAGTAATAATGAAAATACCGCACTACAAAATTGACGACGTAGAGACCGACAAACAGCAGCGGAAACACGAGGAGCTTGTCGTGCTCCCGGTTTACTAGGAGATCATCGACCAGATACTTGATGAGCGGCACAGGCGAAGCGCGGAGTGCAGCAAGAGGAAAGGCCAGCAAGGCGCTTCCGACAAGGTACCACTTGAACGGCTTGAGGTATCCGATCAACCGAGCTGGGATTCGGCGAGATGGGACTTGAAGATGAAAAAAGCTCGGTGCTGCCAATCGCCGCTATCTTATGCTAGCCCCTGGATGGGGAGAAGCCCGAAACCATGGAACCCACGCATTCTACAGGCGCCAAAGCGGTATTCCTGGATCGGGATGGCACCCTCAATGAAGACCCGGGCTACATCAATCATCCCGACCTTATGAAACTGCTGCCTGGCGTGGGGCAGGCCCTGCGGATGCTCAAGGACGCAGGGTATTTTCTGGTCATCGTATCCAATCAGTCAGGAGTCGGCCGCGGAATCATTCCGCCAGGGGAGCTTCCTAAGATCCACATCAGGATGGAGGAGCTGCTCGCCCCATCCGGCGTCAGAATTGATGCCTACTCACTCTGCACCCACCGACCCGAGGATGGCTGTCCTTGCCGAAAACCGAGCCCAAAACTAATTTTGGATGCTGCCAGCGAGCTCAATATCGATCTGGGCCGATCGTTTATGGTGGGCGATAAAGTCGTGGATCTCGAAGCTGGGCGTGCGGCGGGGACAAGTGGCGTTTGCCTCGTGCTTACCGGGCACGGAAAAGAAACATCTAAGCTTTCAGGACATCTTGCAGACTTTATCGGACATGATCTGACGGAGGTTGCCAGGTGGATCCTAGCCCGAGGAACTTGAGGCTCTTCATGGGGATTCGATCGAATCCTGGCAAATGATAAATCAGCAAGGCTTCAAGCACTCGAAAGAGCGACCGATGCTCCTGCTCGCTCGACTGCGCAGTTGAAGGAATCTGTCGGATGGGCGTCACAAGCGACATGTAAAAGTCTGCCATCGCCCCGGAAGTAACCTGAGGGCCATCCATTTCTGATACTGCACCCTGCTTGCAAACCTGACAGACCCAACCTGCATCCGCCACAAGCACCCAAAGGGGCGCGTCCATCACGCCAGAGCTCCAATAGTCTTGAAGCTTACGGCTACACCCCCGACAAGCAGACAAACTGGGTTGACTCCCGCTCCACTGAAGAAGCTTTGCCAAGTATCCGTTCAAAAAACTAGTCGGAGGCTGAGAGGCCGAGCCCTTAAACAGGTCCTCGAGTGCCGCCAACCCATTTGCATGGAGCTTAAAAAGATCGGGGCAAGCCTCTTTTTCTGGCGCCACCCGAATCATGAGTTCACTGAAGACACCCGCCATAGCCATGAGACCGAGGTCCGATCGGAGTCCTTCGTAGGCCCGTATGGCTCGGGCCTCTTGCAGGCTCCAAAGCTCGGCCTGATCACTTCGTTCTGAGACTTTCCATTCAGCTGCAGTAAAAATCTCGAGAGCTCCGCCAAACCTGCGCGACTGGACGGAGTTACGAGCAAGCGCAGAAATTTTGCCGTAGTTCTCTGATAGTGCCGTTACGACGCGGTGCCGATCTTCGAAAGCAACGACCCGCAGCACTATGGCGCGATCTGTGATGAGCCTCATGCCAAAATCCCTAGCACAACACTCAAAATGAGCGGTAAACTCAAGTCCATGGCAAAAGCAAAATCCTCCTCGCGTGAGATCAAGCAGCTCGGCCAATTGATTTCAAAGGAACGCCAGAAACGGGGAATCTCTCTTGAGCGCCTGGCCAGCCAAATGCAAATCAGCAAAGGCAATCTTTCGGACATCGAAAACGGAAAGAGAGATCCGCGTTTTAGCACTTTGGCAGCCATTGCCACGGGTCTCGGAATGAAGCTCAGCCAGCTAGTCAAAGATTACTGAGCCACTCCCCGAGTCGACCAAACCGGGACTCAGTTAAAATCGCGAAGATCCCTGAGGAAAAAGAGCGGAATCCTTGCTTTAAACGTTTCGCCAGAAGTGAGATTTTTCATGAGGTAGCTGCCCCGCATTTTGCCCATCGGCGTGGGGAGCGGTGAAAAGCTAGAATACTCGTAAGTGACTCCGGGTGCCAAAACAGGTTGCTGCCCGATCACTCCCTCTCCTTGCACTTCGCGCGTTTGGCCGTTTGCATCAGTAATGATCCAGTGCCGCGAGAGCAGCTGAATCATCTCGGAGCCAGTGTTCACGAGAGTAACTTTGTAAGCAAATAGGTAGAGTCCCTCTTGGGGCTTTGATTCTTCTCTCAAATAACTTGGCTCAACGATCACGCGAATACCGCGTGTTTCTTCAGTGTACATCTTCTAGATAGTCCAAATCTTTTGAAAACGTTTCTTTAAGCTGAGAAAGCCCCAAGAAAGCAAGACCTAGCGACAGCGCACCCACTAACCACCCTGCGCCGATCATCCCCAAATGAGACTTCAAGTAAGCAAAACAGAGTGTCAGTGGCACGACCGAGCCCCGTACAAAATTAGGAATTGAGGTTGCTGCCGTAGCCCTCAGATTCGTGCCAAATTGCTCTGCAGCAATTGTCACAAAAACCGCCCAGTACCCAGCAGCAAACCCCAAAGCCAGGCACAGTAAGTAGAGGAGCCCTGCACTTGGAGCCGCGCTACCCAAGAAGAGTGCCACAAAGGCGATGACCAGAAACAAAAAGATCCTCACCACCCACTTACGGCTTTTCAAAAACTGACTTGCCAGACCGCTCGAGAGATCTCCCAACGCAAGTCCGATATAAGAGTACATGACCGACTTTCCAGGGCTGATCGAATCGGATGAACCCAAAGCTGCGGCAAACTCGGGTGAAAAGGTGACGAGTATTCCGATCACATACCAAATCGGAATTCCAATCAAGATGCACGAAACATATCGCTTCAGGCGGGATGCTGGTTTGAAGAGCTGAAAGAAATCCCCGCGATTCTGAACCTGCGCCTTCACAGCAGCAAACAGATCGGACTCAAAAACACTAATTCGCAGGAACAGGAGCGCAAGCCCGAGCGCTCCCCCCATATAAAACGCGGTGCGCCAGTTAAAAGTCTCTGCAATTTGCGCGGCCAGGACAGCACCACAGATTCCAAAAGCTGCGACCAAGGTAGTTCCTAAGCCTCGCTTCTCTTTAGGAAGAACCTCAGAAACCAGCGTGATCCCTGCCCCAAGCTCTCCTGCGAGCCCGATGCCCGCAACGAGCCTCAGCCAAGCATACTGGTCCACTGTCTGAACTAGACCATTGAGTATATTGGCCACGGAATACATCAGGATAGAACCAAATAGGACGGAGAGCCTTCCTCGCTTGTCTCCTAGCACTCCCCAAAGCACTCCACCCAAAAGCATCCCGAGCATCTGCATGTTGAGCAAGCGCACTCCCTGGTCAAAGAGCTCCTGCCCCTCGAGCCCAAGAGACTGAAGGCTCGAGATTCTAACAATACTGAAAAGAATCAGATCATAGATATCGACAAAATACCCGAGCGCCGAAACGAGCACAGCCGCATTCAAGACTTGCTGGGATTTTTGCATGCTTGCAAAGAATCAAGACCCTAGCGCTCCGTCAAGGCCGGAGGTAGCCTCAGTGCATATGAAACATGAATGCCCCTGCGGCTCGACTCTGCCCCAATCGCAATGTTGCCTTCCATTGATACAAGGAAAAGCCATAGCAAAAACCGCCGAGCAGTTAATGCGCTCACGTTACACAGCGTTTGTGCTGGGAGAGATCGACTACATTCTTAAGACCCACCACTCCAAGACCCTCAGTGAGGTGGATCGCGCCGGAATCGAAGACTGGTCAAAAAACTCTGAATGGTTAGGCCTAAAGATTCTTGAAACCGCTAGTGGCAGCGAGTCCGATGAGCAGGGCACTGTGACGTTTCATGTAAAATATCGGATGGAGGGCAAAGAGCACGATCACCGCGAGCACAGCCTCTTTGAGAAAGAGAATGGCGAATGGAAGTTCTTAGATGCACAGGCCGGAAAAACAGACACCATCCGTCGCCAAGCCCCAAAAGTTGGCAGAAATGACCCCTGCCCTTGTGGCAGCGGCAAAAAGAATAAGAAGTGCTGCGGGGCCGCTGCGTGACTTCTGAATCTTTTGAGCTCTGGAAACTCTCTCTGGCCCTCTGCTCGCTCCTCATGATTGCCGTTTGGGTCACGGGAGTGCGGATCAAGAACATGGGCATTGTGGACATCGCGTGGTCAGCCGGTTTTACCCCAGTGGCAGGGTTGTACTACTTTCTGGCGCCCGGAGATCCCTCACGCAAGCTGCTCATCACTTTGATGGTCACCTTTTGGAGTGCTCGGCTTGGATCCCATCTTTATCGGCGGGTAATGGGCCACCACCCCGTTGAGGACGCCCGCTATGCGCAGTACCGAGAAAAGTGGGGCAGCTCCTACAATTTCAAGATGTTTTGGTTCTTTCAAATCCAGGCCGTACTGCTCTGGGCACTCACGTTTCCCTTTCTACTTGCCTGCTTCAACCCAAATCCAATCATTCTACCTCTCGAATGGATAGGCGTAGCACTCTGGGCTCTTGGGCTCCTGGGCGAAAGCTTGGCCGATCGCCAGCTCTCTCGTTTTACCGCCCGACCTGAAAACAAAGGGAAAGTCTGCCAAAAAGGACTCTGGAACTACTCTCGCCATCCCAACTACTTTTTTGAGTGGGTGATCTGGGTAGGTTATTTTGTGTTTGCCCTGGGACAGCCGGGCGGCTGGTGGAGCATCTACTGCCCGCTTATCATGCTGCACTTTTTGATCAATGTGACTGGGGTCAAGCTTGCCGAAGAGGGTTCGCTCAAGCGCCGGGGTGATGCGTATCGCGCGTATCAGATGAGCACGAGCGCGTTTGTTCCCTGGTTTAAAAAGAAAACTCCATAATGGCACTCAAAGCGCTCTTTCCGACACAGGTCTGGATTTCGCAGATGCAAGCCCGTGGCGCCTCGCGGCTCAACGATCGCCTTGCATCTGAGGCCTACGCCTTTCGGGAGCTCGACCGTCACGGTCAACAATGGTCCCAAGAAAACTACGACGCTGGATACACTTCGTACGGATCCATCACCGACCTTCCTTATCGGTCGCCCTCATTTGCAACACTGAAACGCTTCTTAGACGCAGAAGTAAAGAAGTACCTGAAAGCGCTTAAGATCCAGCCCCACTCGGGGCGAATCGAGCTCTCGTCCTGCTGGGTCAACATCATGGGCCGGCACTGCCATCACTCTTTTCATTTGCACCCCCTTTCAGTCATCAGCGGAACCTACTACGTGCGAGTGCCGCGCGGATCGGGCGCGTTCAAGATCGAGGACCCGAGGCTTTCCGCGTTCATGGGACGACCCAGCCAGGAAAACCCCTTCTGGAGCTTTGAGCCCAAGCCCGGAGCCCTGCTTCTTTTTGAAAGCTGGCTCAGACACGAAGTGCCAGCTAACCGGTCCGACGAAGATCGGGTCTCGGTGTCTTTTAATTACGACTGGCTCCGCTGAAAACTGGCTAAATTTCTTGGCCTTCTTTTGAGTGTCTGTTAACGATTTCGGCAGCTTATGAGCACTGAAACTCAGAATCCCATTTCACAAGAGCCTCGCGTTGTTTCTGATCTCAAAGACATGTCCGATCTCGTATCGCTCTGCAAGCGCCGAGGTTTTGTCTTTCCGTCCAGTGAAGTTTACGGCGGAATCAACGCGTGCTGGGATTACGGACCTCTTGGTATTGAATTGAAAAGAAACGTCAAAGAACGCTGGTGGCGCTCGATGTGCGACCGCGAAGATGTCGAAGGCATCGACGCTGCGATCCTCATGCACCCGCGTGTGTGGGAGGCCTCGGGCCACGTGGCTGGTTTTGTGGATCCGCTCGTAGACTGCAAGAAGTGTAAGGCCCGTTTCCGTGCCGACAAGCTTGACGCGGCTGTTGTGGAGGCAAAGAAATGCCCTGAGTGTGGCGGGGAGCTCACCGAGCCTCGCCAGTTCAACCTCATGTTCAAGACCCACATGGGGCCTCTCGAAGACACCGCTTCGATCGTGTACCTGCGGCCCGAAACGGCTCAGGGGATTTACGTAAACTTTCTGAATGTCCAACAAAGTGCCCGCCAAAAAATTCCCTTTGGCATTGCTCAGATCGGAAAAGCTTTTAGAAACGAGATCACTCCCGGAAACTTCATCTTTCGTACGCGCGAATTTGAGCAAATGGAGATGCAGTACTTCGTCAAGCCCGGCACCGACATGGAATGGTTTGAAAAGTGGAAAGCCATCCGCATTCAGTGGCACCTGGACAACGGGATCCGAAAGACCAAGCTTCGCTTCCACCAGCACGGCCCTGGTGAACTCGCTCACTACGCCAAGGCTGCATTTGACATTGAGTATGAATTTCCATTCGGTTGGCAGGAACTCGAAGGGATTCATAACCGCTCGGACTTTGACCTTGGTCGGCATCAAGAGTTCAGCGGAAAGAAGCTTGAGTATTTTGACGAAGCGGCCAAAGAAAAATATGTGCCTTACATTGTAGAAACTTCGGCCGGTTGCGACCGCACCCTGCTCGTTGCACTGGCGGACGCCTACCGGACTGATGGCGACCGAATTTGGCTTGAGCTCCATCCGTCGCTTGCTCCCTACAAGGTTGCCATCTATCCATTAATGAAGAAGCCCGAGCTCGTTGAATACAGCGACAAGGTCTTCGATACGGTTCGTAAAACATTCCGCGCCACTACCGATGACGCGGGGTCCATCGGCAAAAGGTATCGCCGGCAGGATGAAATCGGTACGCCCTTTGGAGTGACGATTGACTATGACACTCTCAGCAACCACACGGTCACGATCCGCCACCGCGACAGCATGGCGCAAGAACGCATCCCAGCAGAAAAGCTCACTGCTTACATCTCCGAAAGGTTCGAAAGCTGGGGCAAGTAAGGCTACCCTAAATAAATCCGTCTTCTTCTTTGGCGGTGGGAAGGCCGAAGGCGCCGAGCACCAGAAGGAATTACTGGGAGGCAAGGGTGCCAACCTGCATGGCATGACGTCGCTCGGCCTCCCCGTCCCTCCGGGGTTTACGATTTCGACCGAAGTCTGCACTTATTTTTACGCGAATCAGCAAAAATATCCCAAAACCCTGGATGTCCAAGTAAAGGCGGCGGTGGCCCGCATCGAAAAGCTCATGGGCCGCACCTTTGGCGGAAAAAAGAACCCGCTGCTCGTTTCCGTTCGGTCGGGCGCCCGGGCCTCGATGCCCGGGATGATGGACACCATCTTAAACCTCGGACTCAACGACCAGACGGTCGAGGCCCTAGCCTCCGAGAGCGGTGATGCTCGGTTTGCGTTCGACAGCTACCGCCGTTTCATCACCATGTACGCGGATGTGGTGCTCAACATCCACGCGAACCACTTTGAGACCGCCCTTGAAGACCTCAAGCACTCACGCGGCGTGGAGCTCGACACCGAGCTCAAGGCCGACGACCTGAGGCAGCTCGTGCAGCAGTTCAAGCAGATCGTGAAGCTGAACGGCAAGGAGTTCCCCGAAAACCCCTGGGAGCAGCTCTGGGGAGCTGTGGGTGCGGTGTTCGGGTCATGGATGAGTCCGCGTGCGATCACCTACCGTAAGCTCAACGAAATCCCGGAGCACTGGGGCACCGCGGTCAACGTGCAAGCCATGGTGTTTGGCAACATGGGTGATGACTGCGCCACAGGTGTGGCGTTTACTCGCGATCCCTCCACCGGGGCCCGAAAGTTTTTCGGCGAATTCCTCGTCAACGCGCAGGGCGAAGATGTCGTCGCAGGCATCCGCACTCCGCAGCCCATCAACGAAGCCTCGAGGCAGGGATCGCACAACGACAGCGGATCGGCAGAGTCGCTCCCTTCGCTCGAAGCGGTAATGCCCAAGCCCTACCGCGAGCTGGTTCGCGTGTATCAAAAGCTCGAAAAGCATTACAAAGACATGCAGGACATCGAGTTCACGATCGAGCGCGGCAAGCTCTTCATGCTGCAGACTCGAAACGGCAAGCGTACAGCGGCTGCCGCCCTCAAGATCGCAGTCGACATGGTACGCGAAAAGCTCATCTCCAAAGATGAGGCCATCCTGCGCATCCATCCGGACCAGCTCGACCAGCTGCTACATCCGACGCTGGACCCGAAGGCCAAAAAGCAGGTACTGGCCCGCGGGCTTCCGGCATCGCCGGGTGCCGCCAGCGGCCAGATCGTGTTTGACCCGGATACCGCCGAAAAGTGGAAGAACGAACTGGGTCGCAAAGTGATCCTGGTGCGAGTTGAGACTTCGCCCGAGGACATCCACGGAATGTCAGTTGCCGAAGGGATCCTCACTGCGCGCGGCGGAATGACCTCGCACGCCGCAGTTGTCGCGCGCGGCATGGGCAAGTGCTGCGTTTCAGGC
>JBKCVM010000024.1:0-30470 GCA_046317855.1 Oligoflexia bacterium | reverse complement strand
GCCTGGAGGAAGCCCGCCGGACTGTTGCAGTTGCGCCATCTTGCTCTGGAGATCGGCCGGTTTGCCAAGTTTTGGAGCAGCATCTTTGCCGCAGCAGCGCTTGTACTTAGAACCACTGCCGCAGGGGCATGGTTCGTTTCTTCCTACCGACTTGGCTTCTTGTTTGAATTGAGTCTCCGATTGATCAGAACTAATCTTTTGGTCCATACGTGGGGGCACTCTAAGATGAGTTGGGTGGAAACAAAAGCCTCAAGCTGGATTGTAACAACGCTGCTGGCCGTCGGGGCCCTGGCATTATTTAGTTTTAATCTAGAATTCCCGACTAAGTTAAACTTTGACGAGTTTCATTACGTCCCATCGGCCAAACAGTTTTTGGCTCTCAGCGAAAACCAGAACTACGAGCACCCCCCTCTCGGAAAAGAGCTGATCGCTGTCGGAATTGGGCTTTTTGGCGATCATCCGGTGGGCTGGCGGATCATGAGCGTCTTTTTTGGGGTGCTGACGCTTCTTGGAGTACACCGCCTAGCGCTCGCTGTGTTCAGCTCAGCGCAGGCCGCACTTTTGACATCAGTACTTACCCTGTTCAATAGCTTGCTCTACGTTCAATCGCGTATCGCCATGTTGGACACGTTTATGGCCGCATTTTTGGTCTGGGGAGCGGCCTTTGTTCTTGAGGGTTGGCAGAACTGGAATACCCAACCTACCCAAAATGCCGGCTCTCAGGGATTCATCTTAGGTGGGGCTTGCCTGGGATTTGCCGCCGCTACCAAGTGGTTTGCGCTCATGCCCATTGCAGCAATGTGGTTTTTTTTCCTGCTTAAAAAGCCTTCGAGCAGGCCGCCATTAAAAAGGTTGGTTCTGTCTTTGGGATGGGTGCCACTTTTGGCTTATTTTTTGACTTTCGCTCCTTTTCTTTTCATTACCAAAAGTGACGGAGGATCTTACGGCGCCTGGGAAATCCTCACTTCCATGCAATGGAGGATGTGGGATGGGCAGCTTCGAGTCATTTCTCCTCATTCGTATGGGAGTCACTGGTGGCAATGGCCGTTGATGCTCAGACCCATGTGGTATGCTTTCGATCCAGAAAATGACCCCGGGGCTGCCGTACGTGGAGTGGCGCTGATCGGAAATCCGGTTGTGCTCTGGGGAGGGGTTGCCGCCCTGGGCTGGACGGCCTGGGACTGGTTCAAAACCCGTCGCCCAGCCGCTGCTCTGATCGTTTCTGCATGGGGCGTGTGTACGTTTTCATGGCTCTTGATTCCGCGAAAACTCTCATTTTTCTACTACTACTACCCCGCAGCGCTCTGCTTGGGCTTTGCGCTCACGTATTGGATCCGTTACGCGGTCCCAACTCAGAGCCGAATTTGGACAGGGTCCGCGCTTGCGACCACCACAATCGCACTCTTTTTTTATTTCTTTCCGATACTGGCAGCTCTACCCATTGGGCCCAATGAGTTCATGAAGTGGATGTGGCTCAGAAGCTGGATCTAAGATCTTGGCTCAAGACAAGTTGCTTTAAGACGCAGGCGATTCTTGTACGCAAAAACTCCTAGATCGGTAGAGTATTTGGCCGAGATGCCCACGATTCGCCCTTTGGGGCACTGAGACAGTAGCTTCTCTCGAGCATCATCTGCGTAATGGGTGTTGAAGGCAAAGAAAAGGACGACATCCTGAAACCCCTCCGACTCGATGGAGCGGGACCTTTCTCCCCCATTGACCGAAACCACTTCAGAAAGACCATACTGATGGACGCTTTTTCCGAAGCCCAGGGCGCATCCTCCAGTCACAGCCAAACCCCCTAGAGCAGCAAGGCCACAAAGGGCACGCTTCAGTAAATGCCGCATGGTTAAATCTTCTCCGTTCCTGAGTTCTTCTGACAGAAGGCTGTTGCACTGACGGTTCGGGTCACCACTAAGAACCAAAAACGCTTTTGGTATTTAGTGTACACTCCAGAAACTTTTCCGCCCCGGCACTGGTCCTGAAGCTGGGTAACGGCTTCGTCCGCAAAAGAATTAGAAAAAAAGATTCCAAACACCCCCCAGCTTGTAGCCTCGGCCTTGATTTCCCTGGAGCGATCAGGAGGAACCTGCGTCAGAGAAACACTCTGAAGCGAGGCGCAGCCTCCGAGGGACCCCAGTAGGCCCACTAACCCAATAGCCAAAAAGAAATTAAGGAAGGATAAAATGGGCGTTTTCTGGATCTGCTTGTCTTTACTTAGTACCTTGCTCACTAACGGGCTCACTAACGTGCTCACTGCTTTGCTCTCCCTTTTTTCTTTTTTTAATCGATGCAGTAACCTGTGACTCTGACGATTTCGCCACTGACGACAGGGTATTTATTGGTTTCACGCACTACTAGAAGCCCAGAAACTTTGCCTGCCTTACATGTAGCTGAAACTCTGGCCGGCAAAGAGTCAGGAAAAGTGTCATTAAAAACCACTTCGCCTGTTCGAGGACCAAAGGTGAGCATTTCGTATATGTCTGAAAGCGCATTGGAAGCGCGGTCCACCTGAGCACTCCTTGAAAGCCCCTTTGCAATTTCTCCTGCTTCACGCACGTTGACTCCAGTAGCGCTCTCCATCAATTCAAAACGAACCGCGCGTGCCCCGGCTGAAGAGGTCGAGTCAATTTCGCCAATCTGAACATGATGAAGCGAGGCGCAAGCCCCCAGACCCATGCTGATGCAAACAAGAACTAGATTTTTCATACCCTTTAAACGCTAGTGGTCGAGTCGCGTTCAGTCAACAACAACGGAGCGTAGGCTCTAAAAGCATAGTCCGTGCGAAGCCCCAGCCATTCACGAATCTGCTCACGGCGGGCTCCTTTTTTTGACCACATCACCACCACGGAGTGTCGGATCATGCGTGGGGTGAGCTCAGGGACACCAAGCCTCTCGGCGTAGGCTCGCACCAATAGCTCCACTCCACGTGGAGTCATGGGCGTCGCCGTCAGCGGACCAAATCGATTGAAGCCTAGAAAGAGAAACTTTCCAGGACTGCGCTCTCTGAGCGAAGCAACTTCAGCTAAAAGTGTTTGGCTGACTGGAATAGGGCGCTCACGTTTAGATGATGGACCATGAACCGTCACCACCGCGCGATCAAAATCCCATTGATCAAACTGAATTTTTGCCACTTCGCTGACCAATGCTCCCGTCTCAAGCATCGTGGCCAGGAGGACTCGATTACGGAGCTGCAAGAGCCCATCGGTTTCTATTTCGCGTACGCGGTCCAATATCTGGGCTGCATCCGTGACGCGTGGGACTTTTTCAATTTTGTGAGGTGCGGGGAGACGCCGCCCAAGATCCACGGATAGCTTTTTGCGACGAGTAAGGTATTCCAAGAATCTCCGCACTGTAAGCAGCCTGCGCCTTCGGGTGTTGTCGTGAAACCCCTGGGCTCTCAGGTACTCAGAATAGGTCTTCAAGTCATTGAGCGTGAGTTGATTCACCGAAATAGGCTTGCGTGAAAGACGTGTCATCACAAACCGCTCAAAAAGCCCAAGGTCCTGCTTGTAATTGGTGATCGTGTGGGATGCCTTCCCGGTCCCTTCAAGATAGCCAACAAAGCTGTGGCTAGCCTGCGCAAACGTGAGTTGCTTGGTCGGAGATTTTCGAGCTGGCATGCGTCTACAGGGTGCTCCGAGAAGCAGTCGTGGGTCAAGAAGAGCTTAAGGTCAGCTTGACGCCCCCTCTGGGCGTGACCTACTCTGCCGCAACTATGAAACTTTTTATCGATACTGCTGAGCTCTCTGAAATTGAGGCTGCCGCCAAGACCGGGCTCATTGATGGTGTGACCACTAATCCCTCCCTAGTGGCCCGGGTTGGGGTTCCTTTCGACACATTACTGCAGCGGATCTGCGAACTTATTGATGGCCCAATTAGCGCTGAAGTGACTGAGCTAAGAGCTGAGGGAATGATCGAGCAGGGACGAAAACTCGCCAAAATTCATAAAAATATCGTGGTCAAGCTACCTCTAACTTGGGAAGGTTTGCGTGCTTGCAAGACCTTCTCTCTTGAAGGGATTGCGACCAATGTCACACTCTGTTTCACTTCAGTTCAAGCCGTAATGGCGGCAAAAGCAGGAGCTACCTACATTTCTCCCTTTGTAGGAAGGTTGGATGACATTGGGCAGGACGGAATGGGCCTTATTCGAGACATCCGACTTGCTTACGACCAATACGGCTATGAGACTCAGATTCTTGTGGCAAGCATCCGCCATGTGGACCACGTCCGTCAGAGTATTGCACTGGGCGGGGACGTGGGCACCCTACCTTATAAAGTTTTCCAGCAACTCTTAGCCCATCCTCTTACAGACTCTGGATTGGCCAAATTCATGAGTGACTGGAAGTCGGCTGGACTCGGGTGAGATCATCTCCCCCGCTTCGTTTTTGGGTTGCGATTTAATCCCTCTCTCGCTATCCCAAGGGTCCCTCCCAGACAAATCTCCTTCTGGATGCGGTCGTGGTGGAATTGGTAGACACGTACGTTTGAGGGGCGTATGCCGCAAGGCGTGCTGGTTCAAGTCCAGTCGACCGCACCATTCAAAGCCCGTTCAAAAGCTAAGCTGCCTTCTTTTCCCGCTCTTTTGGTTCTTTCTGTTCAGAGGACATCTGAACTCTGCGCTTTCGGCTCTTTTGAAAAGCATTTACCGCAGTGAGCAGAACGATCGCTCCGATCGTCGCGCTCAGAAGCCCCCCAAAGCCCATGGTCGTCGACAACCCTGCCACTCGAGAGAACCACCCCCCAAGGACTGCCCCAAAAATTCCAAGAACTGTGGTTCCCACAAACCCCATGGAGTCACGCCCCGGCATTAAAGCCCTGGCAACTAACCCCACAACAAAACCAAACAAGATCCAAGATAGGATTTCCATGCCCTACAGGCACTGCAAGGCTGGGGCCTTAAGAGTCCTGCTTGCCTGAGGACAATGCAGGCGCCCGATGACGAGAGACTGCCGTCGCCTGGCAGCGGCTTTCTAAAAAAAGCCGAACACTTCGACTCGGGTCCCGATTGCCAGCTGACGCGGGCTGCCGGTCAGAAAAGGACCGCAAGCGATTACGTGAGTTTTCACACGCGATCTGATTCAGCTCTTCGTACTCCTTGAGTAATGCGTAAGGGTAAGGCGACTGGCCTGTCGAAGAGTAGAGACGTGGACTCTGTGAAGAAAGAAGCGGAAAACGACCGATTTGGTTTCCAAGTTTTTCTTTGAGGTGAACATACCAATGGCCCACCTTGTAAAAATCGGCTCGAATCAAGTCGCGCTTTACCACGGCAGCGCTGCCTTCACGAGAAGTCTGAAGGTACCGACTGCATCGTGAGAGGTCAAAACTGCCGTAGGATTGAAGTTCAAAAGCAACCTGACATTCGCGAGAAACCGCTTCGATTTCACCCCCGGGCCCCTCAATAGAGGACAGTAAATAATCGGCGGGCGAGAGATCAGGGTCATAAGGGTCCCACACGGGCTTTGAGACTGCATGAGAGAGCTCATGCGCTAAATCCATCACCACTTCTTCAAGCTTCTGATTAGCTTTTAAGAAAACAGTCACGCGACGTTCGCGGTCTTCTGTGCCGGTGCGCGGATCAAAATGCCGAATGAGCACCGCATCGGTCCGGGAGGCGCTGTCCCACTTCAAAAATTGAACCATCTCGCGCGCCTCACTAAGGTTCCAAAACTGTTTGGCCTGCTCCAAAAGCAAACGGCCTGATGGGGACTTGCCCAGAACCTGGACTACGCCCGTTAGGCGCTCCCTCGAGTGCTTTGGAAGAGTTTCTGCATTTGCCAGGGGTTGAGTTGAAAAGAGGGCAAAGAAGCATGCCCAAGCAAACGTAAAGACAGCCAGGCACGTTTTGGCCGAGGTTTTGTTGCCCACCATGGAATTTACATCGGCATTTTTTGCCTTCGACATGAGACGAGCGGCCAGGTATGTGATGCCGTGCGTAAAAACTACAGTCCGGTGACTAACCTTTAGACAGCTTTTTCAGTCGACTTAAACCACCGCTCAAAGTGATTGTGCTTAAATTATTGTTTTTAAAGGGATATTCAGATCCGCCTCCAGCTAAAGTTAGGCACGAAGGTTGCTCAAGAGGGGGCACGATGATGCCCTTGTTGCAGCGAAAAAAGTGGATTCAGAAGTCATCCGTCTTCACCCTGAGCCTCGGCCTAGCTGTGAGCTCCCTGAGCTTTTACTCAGGTCAAAGTTACTGGAAAGAATTCATTCAACGAGCCACGGCGGCGATCGTTCCTGCTAAAGCCCTCCCTGCGCTCTCATTTAAGGCCCGTAACTGGGGACTCACTTCTGCCTCTGCAGTAGATGCTTGGAAGATAGAATCTGGCTCCCGCAACATTGTCGTTGCGGTCATTGATACTGGAGTGGACTTTACCCACCAGGCGCTCAGTCCCAATCAGTGGCGAGACCCAAGCTCCCCACAAAAAACTGTCTTTGGTTGGAACTTTGTGACCAATCAGCCTAACCCCCTGGACGACCATGGGCACGGGACCCACGTGGCAGGAATTTTAGGCGCCGTGACCCAGCCCCAATCTGGAGTGAGCGGTGTTGCCCCCAAAGTTTCGATCATGGCGCTAAAGTACTATTCAGAATCTAACTCTGGCGCAGTCAATCTTGCCAATACCGTCAAAGCCATTCACTACGCGGTCGATCATGGCGCCAAGATCATTAATTACAGTGGCGGGGGACCTGAGTTTTCTGAGCAAGAATACCTAGCTATTCGCCGCGCCGAGGCCAAAGGGGTTCTCTTTGTTGCCGCAGCAGGTAACGAGAGGCAAGACACCGACAAGGTCCAAAATTACTATTATCCCTCCGCCTACCGGCTATCGAACATCATTTCTGTGGCTGCAATTAATCCAGAGAACCACCTTCTTTCGTCTTCTAATTGGGGCAAAAAGAAAGTGGACGTTGCAGCTCCAGGAGAAAGCATTCTGAGCACCCTGCCGGGCGGCCGTTACGGCACCATGAGCGGAACTTCTCAGGCTACTGCTTTTGTGAGTGGTCTTGCCGCTTTGCTGCTCTCTAAAAACCCTAAATTGAAGCCTGAAGAACTCAAAGCCATCATCATGAAATCGGTCGACCGTATTCCTAAACTCGAGAATCGGGTTGCAACGGGCGGTAGAATTAACGCTCTTGCAGCGCTCAAAACTCTCCAGGTGGGAACTCTGGCCAGCACTGCAGAAGAGGCTGGCATCCCTCCCGTGCTCTCAGGCCCCCTCGCCAGAAGCCCAGTTTCCCTAATTGGCATTCCCGCCAACAACTAAATGGTTTAACTTAAGGGCATCGTATGCCCGCGGTAACCAGCCTTCTCTCAGCCGTTCTCTACGTCCTGGCCTTTCCTCCCTACGCAGTCTCGCCGTTGGCATTTGTAGCTTTGGTTCCGTGGCTGGTGTTGCTGCTTTCGGGTCAATCCAAGCGCCCCAAACTTCAGTCTTGGTGGCTCTGCATTGGGGTGAGCCTGCTTGGATTTCATTGGGTTGCTTATGTATTGAAGCAGTTTGCGGGTCTTCCTTGGCCTTTAGCAGCTCTTGGGCTCCTTGGTTTTTCAACGTTTGGTCAGCTTCAGTTTGTGGGCTTTGCGCTCGCTGCGCCTTGGCTTGTAAAGGGACTTACAAAGAGCGCAGGGCGATTTTCTCTGAGGTCTTGCGGCTGGCTTCTGCTGGGCGCTACCAGTTATACCGCCTTAGACTATCTGCTTCCTAAGCTCTTTCGAGACACGCTGGGGCACAGTTGGACGGGCTTTTCTGATCTCAAAATGAATGCACGCTGGGCGGGAGCTTATGGACTAACCCTCATCAGCGTTTACTGCAATCTGGCCATTGCATGGGCCATCGTATTGATCAGAAACCGTGGAGAGCCAAGTACACTTTCAGCAATCAAGCGAGGCCTTCCGGGGATTGTAACCGCGATCGGACTTCTTGGGCTTGTGCAAGTTCTCGGAGGCACTCTTCGACAGAAGATTGAGAAAACCATCTCCCAGCCGACTGCTCAAATCCCGCTGGGTGTGATTCAAGCCAATATCGGAGACCTCGAGAAATTGGCGTCAGAAACTGGAGTGAGGTCTGCGCGTAAACAGGTGATGCAGACTTACTACTCTCTTTCTGACGAGGTCTTACAGAAGAACCCAGAAATCCAGGCAGTGATTTGGCCTGAAACAGCCTATCCCTCCACTTTTAGGAGCCCAGAGTTTTCGGATGACCTTGAGCTGGATCAACAGGTCGAAAACTACTCAAAGTCACGCAAAGTTGCTCTGTTCTTTGGAGGTTACGACCGGGACATCCAGTTGAGGCAGGACTACAATGCTCTTTTTTTTCTGGGGCCTGGTGCTCAGAGCTTTCAAACTTACCGAAAAAATCGACTCCTGCTTTTTGGTGAAGAAATGCCTTTTTCTGGCGTTTTTCCGCAACTCCGAAAATGGTTTCCGCAAGTGGGGAACTTTGGTCGAGGAAGTGGGCCCTCAGCCCTAGAAGTCCCCACCACTCCCCCTACTCGTACGGCCCCAGCCATTTGCTACGAAGTGCTCTTTTCGGAGGACATGATTTTAGCAAAAAAAGCGGGTGCTCAGTGGATTCTGAACATCACTAACGACTCTTGGTTTGGCCCCAGAGCAGAGCCGGAGCTCCACCTGGCTCTCTCCACTTTTAGGTCAATCGAGCTTGGGATTCCGATGGTCCGCTCCACTAATACTGGAATCACTGCCTGGGTGGACCCCACTGGAAAAGTACATCAAGCTTCAAAGACATTCGAAAAAACAGTGGTCTCCATTCTTCTTCCGATTGTGCCACTTGAGCCCTCTTGGGTAGAGCGCTTCAATGACCCTATGGGCAAGCTCTGCGTTGCAGCTACACTCTTGATTTGGCTTTGGGGTCGCTTCCAAAACTGGAGACAGCAAAAAGAGCAGCTGTCAAAACTCTAGACACTCTGACCTGCTCTTAAGGCCTTAAAATGCATCCCGTTTCTATCCGTTACGGCACGAGCTTTGCCTCTCTTAGTACTCAAGAGAGAGAGACGGCACTTATGAGTTCATTCAGATTTTCTTTGCTCCTATCCATTTTGGCTATCTTTGCCACGGGATGTGGAACCGCCTTGGAGTTTCCTCGCGTCTTTAGAGCACCCGGAAGCTCCTCTGGGCACTTTATCAGCTCGAGCCAGGGCTTTGGGGCCTGCTCAGCCACAGCCAACGTCCTTCCGATAAGGGATGTAGCCCTGGATGGTCGTGATCGTTACATCGCCTGCCCGGATTCAGCCTCGCTCTTTAAGATTCGCCTCTGGGGAGAAAGCTCTGCCAGCACCACTCAGCTCTGTGTTTTTCCGGCAATCACAGAGCCCACAGGCCAGATCCGTTACCAAAGGGATGACCAAGGCAGGCCCCAAGTCATTTGCGGCCCTGTGGATCCGGACTACGGTTCTGATTTTATTTTTGAAGACGTAACCTACGACTCGATATTTGTGGTTCCAGTGGGATCACGCACTTCAATGATCAGCTGCTTGACCGCACAGAACCCTGCTGCCTGCCCCCATTACTCGTTTGGGCAATTCAGGCAGTAGCCTTTCGTCTCGTCTTAGTGAAGCACGCGCGCAATGCCAGGGTCAGAAACTTCGCTTTCGCCAAGCTCCTGGTTTCCTTGTCTAAATTTGGCTACGCGCTCCGAATCTCGGGTCGGAAAAGCGTCGAGCACTTCAAGATGGTCCTCTTGAGTTTCGTCTCCGGCCACTTCTCTCGCCACAATAACGTACCAAAACCCCTGTCCCTGATTTTCGGGATTCTGAGATTCAGGGTAATGCCGAATAAAGTGATAGAGTCTGACCTCTTCTTGATCAGTGACTGCCTCAAGCGACCACAGTTCAGAGGGCTCCTGGAGGGTTTCTTCAAGGCAAGTTTGATACACTCCAAACTCAGACTGAGGGATATCATCCTCGCGGCGATCGCCCCCCACCGAAGCTCTCAAAGCTTCTTCAGTGCTCCATCCGTCCTGCGCGAGCCTGTCCTGCGCAAAGACTTCGTTTGAGTCCTGAGAAAAGCCTGCAGACTCGAGCAAATCAGCGTCCAAACCTGGAATCACAGTTCCATCCAAGGCCTGTTGGGCCTCACTAAAAGAGGGGGTTTGGCTGGCATGGCGAGGTGCGTCTTTGCGCTTGACCCAACTGATTCGTTCACCCTTGCGGTAGTGCTCAACCAGAGCCGCATTGCGAGAAACGATGCAAAGAAACAAGAAGCTGGGCTCACCTTTCAAAAACAATGAGAGACAAATACACCAATATTTGTCTTCGAATCGCGCAATCAGGGTGTAGCGATGATCCCCGGAGAGCGTCTTTTCACGCCAGACTTCATCCGGGTCTTGGAGCGTCGACCATCGCAGCTGAGCCAACTGCTCACGCTCTACGGGGCCCAGATCTCCACTTCTGACGAGCGCCTGATACTCCGCTTCAAGTCTTTCAACTTCAGGTGAAAAGTATTGGGTAATGCAGTCTTCTGAACAAAAGTTACGCCCCACCTCTTCTTCAACGAAGAGCGCCCGGTCCCCTGGCGTTAAAGGCTTGGCGCAATGGGCGCAGCACTCGATGGCCGGAGATTTACCACTCGCATGGGTGGCTTGGGTAGTTTCGGCCTTTGCGTGCGTTTTTGCCCGGTCAGACCGGCTACGCGGAGTACGACGCCGCTCCTTTTCAGTTTCCGGACCAGATTCCGGACGGGCCCCGTGGGTGGCGCCCTTTCGGGAAGGCACTCTCTTCATGACCTTTCCCCCCTCTATAGAGAGTGTACCGACCGGGTTTGTCTGAGGTCAAACCCAGAGTGGGTCGGTTTTGACACATTCTGAAGCACCCGCTACCCTAAAGGGGTGGGCATGGACGTAGGTTCAAAATCAGGGCCCTCAAAAGCCCTCGGAGACGCACAGATTGAGGCCCAGCGCCGTGCTAGGGCCGAGACCGAGAAACGGACTCGGCAAGTAGAGCGCGACGCCCGGCAGCGCATGGAGGTGGCCGACAAACACGCCACCCAGGTTGAGCGCGAGCAAGAGATGAGGGTTGAGCGTACTCGCCAACAAACCAGTAGCCAGATTGAAGCAGAGCTGGCCAAACGCCAAGCAACCGTAGGGAAGCTCAAAAACGAAACCTACCACGACGTGGCTGAACTCAAGCGACGTGCCGCAGCTGAAAATGCAAAGATCCGCTCAGAGGCCGAGCGCCGACTCGAAACCACTCAGGCCACTTTTGACGCACAAACCGACCTGGCTGAATATGAAGGTCGAAAGCAACTCAAAGAAACACTCACTCGTAACGCTCGGCTTCAATCCTACCAAGATCAGGCGGCCGAGAATGAACGGCAAATTCTTAAGCAATCACACAACGAAGAAATGAAAGCCCTCGAGAAGTCCTACACAGCTCAAAAACTAAATGTACAGCAACAAGGTGATGCAGAAATCGAGCGGCTTCAGAATAAGGCAGCCGAAGGTCGCCAAGAGGCTGAGAAGCGCTTTGAATCCCATTACCGTGGGACCCTTGGAGCCAACGCCGAGGCCATTGGACGAACCCAAGCCGAAGCAAAAAAACAACTCGACTCACTTCGGCAGTCCCATTCCGAAAGCCTTTCTCAATACGAAGCCCGCCTAGAGGACCCGTTCTATCGAATGGTCGACCTGGGCCTTCAACTTCGTGATCGCGGAGATTACTACGAACTTGAGGCTCGCATCCCCGCTCATGAGCGTGAGCATCTGAAAGTAACGGTTCGCGGCGGGTCCATCATGGTCTCAGGGGCGCGTCGAAACGAGGAATCTCTTAAACTCGAAGAAGGGGGCACTCGAAAGATCTCTTCGTTTCAGACCTACCAAGAGAGCCTCCCCTTGGACTGGCCTGTTGAAGCTCAGTCCATGCTCCAGGAGTTTGACGGAGACCGACTCAAAGTGACGATCCCCAAAAAAGGGGCCTATATCGACTCTCAAACCGGAAAGAAGCGCCCCCTCGACCCCGAGCCCTATTCTGCCGCTCGAGCCCCCAGGCCTGATTTTCCTCCCGGCGTCCCAAGTCCTGCCGCCAAACGCCCGGACAAACCGATTGGCTAGCACTCTACAACTGTTCAAAATCTGAACAGCTCCACCCCGCCCTGACTTGCCTAGTCATAGAGAGTCTTGTCCTAAACGGTTGAAATAAGAGGTCTTTAATTTTGTTTGAACCCCCCCTTGGCCTGGCATCTCGATTGCTCTACTTCAGTTCCAGTAGAAAGTGAGACCAGCGATGAGTGCAACCCGCGACCCCTCTGAAAAAGTAAGCTTTCTCTTCACTCCGATTCGAGCCCCTGGCAACTCGGCAGGATTGGTCAGAAAAATAAAGAACACCCCCGTGATTCGACCCTCTTTATTGAGGGAGAGGGAAAGGCCGGTGGTCCGAGAGTACCGAGCCCCTGAGCTTACCGGAGCCCTTCCAGCGGCCTCAGCGCAGGCACTTCAAAACAGAGCAGAGGGTCTTTCTGGTCTGCGCAAGAGCTTAGGTGAACTGGAAAATATTCAAAAACGGTTTCGTTTCTTGCTTCAAGAACTTGAGGATCTCATTAAGGACTGAGAAACTCTCGGTCCGATGAAGATCCAAGTCTACGACAGATCCTCAGGCCGGCTTTTTAACGAAAAGGTTTACGGCCAAACTGCGCTTCACTGGGTTTATCGAACTTTTCCAGGCAGGATCCTTGAATCCACTGTACTCTCCAAACCCTGGCTGAGTCGGCTCATGGGAGCTTATTACTCCTCCACGCTGAGCGCTTTCCAGATTCCTAAGTTCATTGAGCAATACCAAATTGACGTTACGGATTTTGAGCCAGGCCCTTTTGATGACTTCAATTCGTTCTTCATTCGGCGATTTGCTCCAGGTAAGCGCCCGTTTGTTCAAGAGGGACTCATGGCTGCCCCCGCCGAGGCGCGCTATTTTGCCTGGAAAGAGTCCAGTGACCACTTAAGGCTCCCAGTCAAGGGGGCGTGGCTCTCGCCCTCTGAACTTCTTGGCGATTCGCATGAGGCAGGTTTTCGACAGCGTGTGCACGGTGGGCCCATCTTGCTAGCACGCCTCTGCCCCGTGGATTATCACCGCTTTCACTTTCCAGATCGAGGAGCATGGCTATCGCTGCACCGTATCCACGGAAGACTCCGATCAGTCAACCCGATCGCCTTGAGAGCGTTTCCAAGAACCTTTCTTGAGAACGAACGACAGATTAGCTGGCTCAATACAGAGCGCTTTGGACTCCTTGCGTATATCGAAGTAGGAGCCCTCGGAGTGGGGCGAATTCGGCAAACTCATACCCCTGGAACCAGCTTCGAGCGCGGTCAAGAGAAAGGCTACTTTTTGTTTGGTGGATCGACTGTCATCATTTTGGGAGAAAAAGGCGCTTGGGCCCCTTCTTTGGATCTCTTGGAGCAGACTGAAAAGGGGCACGAGACATTAGTAAAGCTCGGTCAAGCAGTGGCCTCACTCTAGACCCGAGATTGAGCCGTTATTTCTTTTCTTCGCTCGCCTCGTGCTTTGGAGAAAAAGAAATTTTCATCTGAATCTCGATTTCGTTCCGCGACAAGATCTCGTCAATGAGCGCCCGTGGATCCATCTTCTCGGTAACCTTTGAGATCACCTCATTGGAGAGATTTTGCAGAAACTCTTTCCGGCTCCGGTTAGCACTCTCTAAAATCCCGCTGATCAACTCTTTGGGAAGCTTCAACTCCCCAATCATCCCCCGAAGGCTCTCTTCCGTAAGAAAAAGCGTCCCGACACCCACAGACAGGATTCTTTTTACAAAATCAGTGGGAGAACCCTTGGCTTGATTTTCGTCACTTCCGCTACTCATCTCAAACCTCAAAGCGCCTTAGCTTGCTTTTCAAAACCTTTAATCATGGTCGGAATACTGCTCTTCACCAAAGGACCCAGCACAAAGCTCGGAACTGGAATATTGAACTCAATCTCGATTTGATAGAGGACCTCGGTCTTTCCAGGCCCCACTTCTTTCAAAGTCCAGCTCCCCACATTCTTTTTGAGCAGATCACTTGAAACCAATTTCCATTCAAGTCGTCCTTGGTCAGGAATCTCACGGTGATCCAGGGTGTAGGACAGCTCTCTCACAATGTTCATTTTGTAAGTTGCTCTGGCTTCTCCGTTCCCATGACGTTCGACTTGAACGTCTTTGCAGCCATCTACAAATTTAGGGTAGTCCTCATAACGCGCAATGGCCTGAAAGAACTTTTCGCGTGAAACCGCTACAACAGTTTTGTACTCCGTCTGAGCCATGTCGAATTAACTCCTAAATTGCGGTTTACTTTCAAAATGGTGCTCGGCCTCAATCCAACGCACTGTCCTGGTCTCTGATCGCATGACGACTGAATGGGTGCGCGCCCCACCGCTAAAAAATCGGACTCCATTAAGAAGGGCGCCTGGAGTGACGCCCGTGGCACAGAACATGACTTTTCCCTGTGCTAGCTCATCGATTCGATAAACCTTTTCAAGGTCTTCAATTCCCATTTTTCTGGCGCGGCCACGCTCTTCGTCTTTTCTAAAGATGAGACGGCCCACAAAATCGCCCCCCATACACCGAAGCGCTGCAGCAGCAATCACTCCTTCTGGAGCTCCTCCTGAGCCCATGAGCACATCCACTCCGCTGTCTTCTTTGCAGGTTGCAATCGCTGCAGATACATCCCCATCTCCAATCAACCAAATTCTCGCTCCAGTTGAACGCACTTCTCGAATCAACTCTTCGTGCCTGGGACGATCCAGAATAGTGACCGTAAGGTCTTCAACAAGACAGCCTTTAGCTTTGGCTACTTTTTTCAAATTATCTGTAGCGGAGGCCTTTAAATCTATGACGCCGCGAGCAGCAGGGCCCACAGCAATTTTCTCCATATAGACATCAGGCGCGTGCAAAAATTTTCCTTCTTCAGCGATGGCAATCACCGAAAGGCTATTGTTTCCACCTCGGGCGCAGATCGTGGTGCCCTCCAAAGGATCCAACGCCAGATCAAGTTTGGGGCCCCCACCACGGCCTACTTTCTCTCCAATAAACAACATAGGCGCCTCGTCACGCTCGCCTTCTCCGATGACCACAGTGCCATCAAACTGAATGGACCCCAGCATCTGCCGCATGGCCTCAACCGCAGCGTGATCGGCCGCCTTTTCGTCACCTCGTCCCATCAGCCGGGCACTGGCAAGCGCCGCCATTTCGGTGACTCGCACAAACTCTAGCGCAAAATTGCGATCCATCTCAGGCCTTCTCCCAATTCAAAAAACTAAACAGGCATCAATAAGCCTGCATTCAGGCAAAGTTTCCAGTTCTCGGGAAGTTTTGAACTCAGGAGGATCGTTTTGGCAAGGTTCAACTTGGCAGAATCGGGCTCGGGGTCGGCGACGAGCTGCTCATCCGCCCAACGCAACATCCCCTGCACTGAATCACGATTTGGACCGAACTTGAGTAAACCCGTTCGAACTCCAGCCAACTGATCCCACTCCACAAACTCCCTTCCCCACAGCACCACCCAAGCACGGCGCACAGCTGGGGCGCCTGACTGCTGTGATTCGGGCCACACGTAAATTTCAGTTCCAGATCTTCCGTTAAACCACACGAAATCAGACTTGGATCCCGCCGGAATGGGACGAAGAGAGTCGCCAAGCTTGACAGGATCCAACCATTGTCCCAACGCCTCTGAGAAAGAGGGAGCGATTTCTTGAAACTCGCAGCCCACGTGATCCCCTCGTAGGTTTCGAACCACGGCACAAAGAGCGTATTTAACTCGATTGAGATTGAGGGTTCCCTCAAATTTCATTCCGACCGGAAAAAGAAGTCGATCGCTTTCATCTAGAAGAGTGAGCGCCATTCCGGTCAGACAAAGATCAGCCACTCCAAACACTTTGCCGTTAGTTGAAAGCCTAAATTGCTCAGCAGACAGAGCAAGCCTGGGCAGCATACGTCGCTCAAAGCCCCTGCCTTGATTTGAGTCACTACCACCCGGCAGGCTGAGGGACTTTATTTTGGGTTTCTGACCATCCATAGTCATGATCCTTTCGAGATGCGTCACTCTTTGTTCGTTTAAGGATCGCACGCGACAGCCTGCCCCCGCAAAATCGATTTTGCAGAAGCCATCTTCTGACAAAAAAATGACCCCAGCTCTCCTGGTCACACCTGTCCACGTCGGTAGACAACCTCGAATTGACTGACATACCCTTAAGCTTCATGGAACAAGACCGCGAACTTGAGTTTGCAACCACTCCCAACCTGCTGACTTTGGCTCGCATGGCTTGCGTCCCGATCGTAGTTGCCCTGCTTTTTATTGGAACGCGGCGAGCTGACTTAGCGGCCGCACTGGTTTTTGGAGCAGCAAGCATCACAGATTACCTGGATGGCTATCTAGCCAGGCTTCAAAAGTCTGTCAGCATTTACGGTAAGCTCATGGATCCGCTGGCGGACAAATTCTTAGTGGTGAGTTCCCTGATTATGCTTCAGCACTTAGGGAGACTGGATCCAATCTGGGTGATTGTGCTCGTCTGTCGAGAACTTGCCATCACAGGACTCAGAGCGCTTGCCAGCGCCGAGGGCGTGATCATGTCCGCCTCGGCGTCTGCAAAATGGAAGACTGCCACTCAAATGGTAGCCATTCCCTTTATGATGGCAAAGGAACCTCTGTTTAGGATTCCCATCTATCCGATCGGCCAGGTCCTTCTTGCCATCAGCATCGCCATGAGCATTGGATCAGGAGTGGGCTACGTGGTCGAGTTTTTCAAAAAACTGCCTGAACGACGCCGGGCTCGAAAACGAACTCAGTCCGCTTGAGGCGCTACCCAAGGCCTGTCAGCCACTCTCAGCTCCGAGTTTGCAAACCGGGCCGCCACAAACAAGTAATCACTCAAACGATTGACGTAGCCCAGGACTTCGGTTCGAACCGGCTCTGATCGATGCAATACGACAAGCTCTCGCTCTGCTCTCCGGCACACCGTTCTTGCTAAATGCAGAGCAGCCGCAGGACGCGATCCCCCCGGAAGAATAAATGTCTTGAGAGGCTCTAGACTCGCCTCCATCTGATCAATTTCAGCCTCAAGTCGATCAATATCGGATGTGCCAATGAGGCGAACTGGAACCGCCTTTCCGGGAGGGGTGGCTAGTTCAGCTCCGAGCTGGAAAAGCTCGTTCTGAACCCGAGCAAGCGCACTCCGCACCGGCGAACTCTCGGCAAGACCGGCCTCAGTCAGAGCCATGCCTACAGTGGCATTGAGCTCATCAAAAGTGCCATAAGTGTGTAGCCTCAAATGGTCTTTAGGTACCCGTTGACCTCCAAAAAGACCTGTTTGTCCGTGATCTCCGCCTTTGGTGTAAATTTTCATGATGTCTGAAACTTAACCAAGTTTAGTTCTAAAGTCCTGCCCCAAAGTCCCCCTTGACCCCAACCTTTTTGATGTGTAGCAAGAAGGCTCGTTTCGAATGGATTAAATGCGGGTGTAGCTCAGTTGGCTAGAGCGCGACCTTGCCAAGGTCGAGGCCGAGGGTTCGAGTCCCTTCACCCGCTCCATTTTTCTCCCAGAGGAAATCTGCAGATAAATCTTGAACCGCGCCCCGGGGAGCTCTCCAGCTCCACAGTGCCGCCATGGCGAATCAAGATGTGCTTAACGATCGCAAGCCCTAGACCCGTCCCGCCCCCGGCCCCTCCCAACTCACGCGAGCGCGCGGCATCCTCTCGGAAAAATCTCTCAAAGATGCGCGGCTGCGCCTCAAGCGCGATCCCAGGGCCTGAGTCGGTGACTTCCAGAACCACAGAGTCTCTGTCGTTCTTCCAACTCACCCGAACTGGACCACTGACTGCCGGAGCGTACCTCAGCGCATTTTCAACTAGATTTACCAGCACCTGTTCGATCCTCAGTGAATCTCCGCGAACCACCTCGGCTTTAAACTCGGTTTCTATGCGGTGACCCAGTTTCTCTTTGAGGGGACGAAGACCCTCAATGGCTCTCTCAGTGAGCTCACGAGTGGACACCAGCTCGAGCGAAAGAGCGTCAACCCCCGATTCAATTTTCGACAAGAGCAGTAGGTCTTGAATGAGGGCCAGAAGTCTGTCGGCATTGCGCTGAATCACCGCAACATAGTCTAGTGCCTGCCCGGTTCGACCCTGCTCCAAATCCGCCTGCAAGGTGTCTGTAAACCCTTTAATAGCAGTGAGCGGCGTCCTCAGTTCATGAGAGACATTTACAACAAGATCCACTCTAGCTTGCTCAGCTCGCTTGAGTAGAGTCACTTCATGGAAAACGGCAATGACTCCCGCAACCTCGCCCCCACGAAAAAAAGGCGAACACGAGAGTTCGTAGACCCTACCATCGGATTCAAATTCAGACCTGCAAGGGGCTTTCAGAGCGAGCACTAAAGTTGCGTGAACCTCAGGCTCCCTGAACCATGCGTGAACGCTCAAAGCAGAAAGCTCACTCGAAACGACCGCCCCTTTCCTCGAAAGCTGCACCAGCGCTGGATTCCATCGAAGCGGCCTAAGCTCAGCATCCAGAATCCAAACAGGCTCGGGAAAAGCTAGTACCAGCTGATTAAATCCCTCTTCGCTTGCAGCAAGTCTCGCCTCGAGTTCTCGAGTCTTAGCCTTGATCTCTGAAAAATCATCACCCTCGGGTGACCCCCTTCGAAAGATCCAGCGCATGGCCTACTTACTCCGCTCCGACGGCGGGCTGACCCGGTAACCCACGCCGCGCACTGTCTCGACATAATCAGCGGCGGCTCCTAGCTTTTTTCTTAGACCAAACACATGGGTGTCGATCGCCCGATCGACCACACTCACTCCGGACCCTTGAATTTGCTCAATGAGATGGTCACGAGTCAGAACCTTTCCTGCGCTTCGCATCAGCGCGTAGAGGAGCTTAAATTCATAAGGGGTCAACTCAAGTGCTTTGGCCTTGAACTTCACCTCATGGGAGTCCACCCCGAGCTCAAGATCCCCGATCTTCAGCACTTCAAGGGGGCCTGCTTTCCGAACGACTTTAGCATTTCCGCCTGCAAGCGCTTCCTCAATCCAGCGCGAGCGTCTGATCAACGCCCTCACCCTGGCGAGCAAACCGGGCATCTCAAAGGGCTTGGTCACATAGTCGTCCGCGCCTGCTTCAAGGCCGGCAACAATGTCGGCGTCCGCCACACGTGCCGTCAGCATCAGGACGCTCATCGGATCACCCTGTCGTTTCTCTCGAAGCTGGCGAGCGATCTCGATCCCCGAGAGCCCTCCCGGGAGCATCCAATCGAGCACAATGAGAGAAAAGTCCGTTTCGTTGAGATGCTTCCATGCGGAGGCACCGTCCGCACAGGCAATGACCTCAAACCCCTCGCGCTTCAAGTGCAAGACAAGCAGGTCTTGAATGTCCTGCTCGTCTTCAACAACGAGAACGCGCGAACCTCTGGAAACTTCGGTCATGATGTCTCGCCTTTTTCGAGCTTTTCGTGCAGCTCCTTAAGCGTAACATGTCCATGCCGGATATCTTGACCAGTAAGAGCGTAAATCACGTCCTCAGAAATATTCGTTGCGTGATCCCCCAGTCGCTCGAGGTTCCTAGCAATCAATATCAAATTGAGCGCGCGCTCGACTGCAAGCGGGTCCTTGAGCATGTAACTCCGAAGTTCATCGAAGATTTTGTTCTTGAAGCCATCCACCACGTCATCTTTCTGGATCACCGCTTCAGCCAGAGCCAGGTCCTTGCGTACAAACGCATCAAGACATTCACGCACCATTTGTCGAACTGCCTGAGCCATCTGAGGAAGATCAATCAGAGGTTTGAGGGGCGGCTCCGTCAAGTAACGGGCTCCATTGTGAGCAATATTGACTGCTTGGTCCCCCATTCGTTCGAGATCCGTGTTGATCTTGATACTTGCGATCACCCACCTGAGGTCCGCAGCAAGCGGACCCTGCCTTGCTATGATCCGGACGCAAGTCTCATCGACCTTAATGTGCAATTCGTTAACCTTGCGCTCTTGCTCAAAAACGGCAGCAAAACGCTTTGGTTCCCGCAAAATTAGAGCTTGCGTAGATTCTTCGATGGCTTTCTCTACACATCCTCCCATCGTGAGGATCAGCTCTTTCAATTCCCTAATGTCGGCATCAATTTGTCTTTGCATGGTGTATTCCTTAACCCGGCTTAGCCAAATCTCCCCGTGATGTACTGCTCAGTTCGCGATTCCTTGGGATTAGTGAAGATCTCACTCGTAGGGCCCGATTCCACCATTTCTCCCAGCAGAAAAAAAGCCGTTTGATCTGAAACTCTAGCTGCCTGCTGCATATTGTGAGTGACCATCACCACGGTGACTGTCTTTTTGAGGTCCAACAAAAGCTCTTCGATTCGGGCAGTCGAAATCGGGTCAAGGGCACTGGTCGGCTCATCCATCAAAAGCACGGGCGGACTCACAGCCAGGGCTCGCGCAACACAGAGCCGCTGCTGCTGCCCCCCAGAGAGACGAGTCCCTGGCTTATTCAAACCATCCTTGACCTCGTCCCACAGGGCTGCCTGGCGGAGCGATTTCTCGACGATCGCATTGAGTTCATCCCTCTTTGGCGCTCCAGAAAGCAAAAGGCCGCTCGCCACGTTTTCGTAGACACTCATGGAAGGAAAAGGATTGGGACGCTGAAAGACCATTCCAATCCTCCGACGAATGGCCACTGGGTCCACACCCTTTCCATAGATAGGCTCCCCCCTGAGCAAGACCTCACCGCGCGCTGTGGCCCCTGGGGTCTCCTCGTGCAGACGATTCAGACAGCGAATAAACGTCGATTTTCCGCATCCTGAAGGCCCAATCAGGGCCAGGAGCTCGTTCTTGCGCGCCTTCAGGGAAATTCCGTGCACCGCCCGATGGTCTCCAAAAAAAGCCTCTAGCTTTCGAGTTTCAAGCTCAACTTCGGTCATTGGGGCCTCCACTACCACCTCCCAGGGCTGAATAGATCCGGGTCGCCGCATTCAAAACCAAAACCCCTGCCACAAGCAATAGAGCGCCCGCCCAGGCCATGCGATGCCATTCTGCAAAGGGAGAAATCGCATAGGTGTAGATTTGAAGTGAAACGGCTGAGGTGGGTTCAAGCAGTCCTCGCGCAAAATTTGGACTGCCAAACGCAGTAAAAACCAGGGGTGCAGTCTCTCCCGCAATCCGCGCCACACCCAAGATCAAGCTTGCGACGATGGCCGGCCGTGCTGAACCCAGCGCAATCTTCAAAATGACTTTCCAGCGCGGTATCCCCAACGCAAGCCCTGCCTCGCGCAGATCTCCCGGAACCAGCTTAAGGAGCTCCTCACTTGTTCGCGCCACAAGTGGAAGCAAAATCAAAGAAAGAGAAATTCCTCCAGCCACAACCGAGAATTTCTTCATCGGCACAACCAATAAAATATAGACAAAAACACCAATCAAAATACTTGGAGTGCTGGCCAAAAGCTCCAAGGCAAATCGCACCCATCCAGCAAGCTTCTCTCGGCTACCATATTCAGCAAGATACACTCCGCTAGCCAGACCCAGAGGAATTCCCACTAAGGACCCTAAGCTCACGAGCATGAGAGTCCCCAAGATTGAATGCGCCATTCCGCCACCCAATTCCCCAACAGGCTTTTGTGCTTCAAAAAAAAAGGCCGAGTTAATGGCGGACGCCCCTTCGCGCAAAAGGTGCACAAGAATAGCAACAAGCGGTGCCACTGCCACGGCGCAGCCCAGCACAAGCGCTCCGAGCATGAGCCTACTTTTAAGTTTACGCAAACTATAGCCTGACTCGTTCACGAAGCACTCCCGCTGGTGCCGGAGCGAATAAAAATTCTTGCAAGAAAATGCACGACCACAGAAACGAGAAGTAGCGCAAGACCCACGGCTGAAAGAGCAGAAAGATGCAACCCCTCAGAAGCTTCTGCGTACTCATTGGCCAGGACCGAAGCAAGGGTCTGCGCAGGCGCAAAGAGCGAGGCCTCAATCTGCGGGCGATTACCAATCACCATGGTGACGGCCATCGTTTCACCCAGCGCCCGTCCCCAGGCCAGAATCGTCGCCGCCCCGAGACCACTGCGTGCGCTGGCGAGCACAGAGATCCGAATCATCTCCCAGCGCGTGGCCCCAAGCGCAAGCGCCGCCTCGCGCTGGATGCGCGGTATAGACTTGAACACCTCGCGCGAGAGCGCGGTCAGTGTGGGGGTAACCATGATCGCCAGCACAACGGAGGCCGTCAACATTCCCACTCCTAGCGGCGGTCCAGAAAAAAGCGGAATGAAGCCTAAGTGTTCTGCTAGAAAAGGCTGAAGCGTTGACCGAAACAAGGGCGCCAGAACAAAAATTCCCCACAACCCAAACACAACACTTGGAATCGCAGCAAGCATTTCTACCAAAAACGAAACCACCCCCGCCAAACGTTTTGAAAAAAGCTCAGTCAAGCAAAGTGCTGAGGCAACGCTCACCGGAAGCGCAATCAAAAGCCCGAGCACCGAGCTGACCACCGTCCCGTAGACAAAAGCCCCAGCACCAAAAACCTCGTTGGCAGGGTCCCAGTTCTCTCTCCAAAAAAAACTCAGACCAGAATGTTTTAGCGCAGGCCAAGCTTGAACGAGAAGCATGACCAAAAAAGCAATCAGCAGCACCAGACTCGTGCCTGCAAGCACACGCAAAATCCGCAGAAAAATCCGATCGCCCTTCACTCAATGCGCCTCAAAAAAGATCCGTGAGTTAATGAATTCTTTTGGCCGCAGCCTGGACTTTACGGACAAGCTCTGCCGGAAGAGGAGCATAGTGCAAGCTGGGTGCAATTTTTTGTCCTGTCGTCATCGCCCAGTCGATTAACTGCCGGAGAGTTGCTGCTTTTGCTCCGGTGGTTTCAAAAACTAGCAAATAGGTCAAACCAGAGATGGGATAGGCATTTTTTCCTGGAGCCTGAGTGATTGAGGTTCGAAAGTCCTGCGGAATACTTTTCAAAACACTCGCAGCTGCGGCTGTCACCGACTCAACAGAGGCTTCAATGAACTCTCCTGCTTGATTCTTGATCTTTGCTGCTGGCAACTGATTGGATGCAGCATAAACCAGCTCCACATAACCTACGGCGCCTGGGGTCTGTTTCACGACCCCCGTCACTCCTTCATTTCCTTTTCCTCCAAGCCCCGTTGGCCACTTCACCGTCTTTCCGGCGCCCACCGTTGATTGAAACTCAGGACTCACTTTTGCCAGGTAATCCGTAAAAATTGCAGTCGTTCCGCTTCCGTCCGAACGATAAACGGGCACCACAGGCAGCTGAGGAAGCCGCACCCCCGGATTGAGGGCAACAATTTTACCATCATCCCACCTCTGAATTTTTCCTAAAAAAAGATCAGCCACCACAGAGGGTGTCAGCCTGAGTCCAGTTGGAACTCCCGGCAACTGATAACTAATCACTACAGCCCCCAACGCTGTAGGAATGTGAAGCACAGGTCCTTTTGCTTTTACGAGCTCTTCATCGGTCATCGGTGCATCACTTGCTCCAAAATCAACCGTTCCTGCCAAAAGCTGACGAATCCCACCGCCGCTCCCAATGGACTGATAGTTGATCTCTACTCCAGCGTTTGCCTTCTGAAACTCTGAAAACCACTTCGAGTACAGAGGGTAAGGAAAAGTGGCGCCCGCCCCCTGAAGGCTCACACGAGGCGAGGCAAAGGCACCTCCAGAAACAAGCCCAACCACGCTCAGACCAGTCAACAAAAGACGAAAGAAGTTCATTCGTGTTTTATACCATCCTGCAGTCGCCTGCCCTTTTGGGGTTGTGTTAGGATTCGGTCAGGAAGCCTAAAACATGTCCCAATCTCTATTTTTAGATCTCGAAAGCCGCGGAATCATCAAGCAAGTTGCCGAGCGCAGCTCTCTCACTCCTCACGAGCCAGGCCACGGCGGGCTCGCAGGCAGGCTTTCTCGAGGCCCCATCACTCTTTACTGTGGGTTTGACCCTACCTCCGACAGTCTGCACGTCGGAAGCCTACTCCCACTTCTCACGCTGCGCAGATTCCAAAAGGCCGGCCACCGCGTGATTGCAGTCGTAGGGGGTGCTACCGGAATGATCGGCGACCCCAGTGGCAAGTCCCAAGAACGATCCCTACTCACTCAAGAAACACTGGATCGCAACGTGGCCGGAATTACTCATGCGATTTCCAAATTTCTAAATCTCTCTGGTCCCAATCCAGCTCTCGTTCTTAATAACTACGACTGGTTCAAGGGGATCTCGTACATTCAGTTCTTGCGCGAGATTGGCAAGCACTTCACGGTCAACCACATGCTTGCCAAAGAAAGCGTGCGCGCAAGACTCGAGGATCGTGAACATGGAATCTCCTATACTGAGTTTTCGTACATGCTGCTGCAGGCCTACGACTTCTGGCATCTCCACAAATCCCATGGCTGCGAGCTACAGATCGGAGGCAGCGATCAATGGGGAAACATCACGGTTGGAATCGACCTGATTCACAAGATCGAGGGTCACGAGGCTGCAGCCTTTGGCCTTACCCACCCGCTCGTAACCAAGAGTGACGGCACCAAGTTTGGAAAAACCGAGGGCGGCTCAGTATGGATCGACCCAAAAAAGACCAGTCCCTACGACTTTTATCAATTTTTCATGCAAACGGCTGATGCCGACGTCCTTACTTATCTTTCTTATTTTACTGAACTCACACACTCGGAGCTCCAGTCTCTTGCCACTGCTCTCAAATCGGCGCCTGAGGCCCGTGAAGCTCAAAAACGGCTGGCACGTGAGCTCACAGCTCTTGTGCATGGACAAACCGAGCTCGAAAAGGTGGAGGGCGCCACGCAGGCTCTATTCGGGGCCGACCTTAAAACACTCGACGCAGGAGCTCTCAAAGCAGCATTCTCCAGTGCGCCCCTTTTCAAAAAAGAACATTCCGCTCTAGGGACTTGGAACCTGGTTGATGCTCTTTACGAGAGCGGACTCTGTGGCTCCAAGAGCATGGCACGAAAAGACATTCAAAGCGGTGGCATTTACCTGAACAACGAGCGCGTCTCCGATGTGGCTCTGGTGCTGAAGCCCGAGCACGTGCTTGCAGGGGGCTGGGTGATTTTACGTAAGGGAAAAAAAACCTATCAGGTCATTGAAGTGCAGCGGACCTAATCCAGCGGGCAAGTCTAACCGGGGCTTCCAGGTGAGGCATGTGCCCCACTTCTTTCCAACGCTCGTATCTGACCGACGGGAGCTTTGACACCCAATGGGTAGCAAAGCGTTCTGGAACCACTCCATCACGCCCGCCCCAGAGTAGGCTCACATTCGAAGAAACTTTTTCGAGTTTTTTTTCGAGAAAATGATGTTCTTTGACCGAATTTAAAAACTCAACAGTGTCCTCACGCCGCATAAACGGGATCAAGCTCTCTGCAAAACCCTTCACTAAATTCGTCAGCTGGGGAGGTATCCTTCCAAAAAGCTTAGAGACATACTCCTCAGGAGTCGACTCCCGCCAACTCTTAAACTCATGCCGCCAGATCTCACGGTCCTGCTCTCCTCCGGTCACTCCCGAGGGAGCCATCAGAATGAGACGATCTGGCGATGGTGTCCGTGAATCTGCATGAAGCACTGCCCAAGCCGCAAGCCATCCTCCAAGCGAATGCCCGCCTAAAACCTCTGGTCTGAGCTCCTGCAGAGTATCCCTGGCCACCTCTAAGATTCGATCCATCTCGGTGATGCAGCGCCGATGAGCAAGAGACCCATGAAAACCCGGAAAATCAAGCACCACTACTTCTTCAAAGCCCGTTCCTGCAAACGCAGCAACCAGAACACCAAGCCAGCTTGATGGAGAATCTCCCCAGCCCGGAATCCAAAGCACACGCCCTCGATTGGGCAGGGTTTCAGAGCGCCTTAAGACAGGAATTCGCCAAAGCGCCCACTCCATGTCCCCACGCTTGCGGCTCTCGCGCTTGAGCAGTCGTCCGAGCGCCCAGTTCACTCCGCTCACTGCAAGCCTAAATCGGTCATGCTCCTGGGTAAGATCCAGATCCAGCTTAAGAAGCTCCATAGCCTTTTGCTGAAAGTTTTGAGCAGGCGGCATCAGGGCTTCTAGTTTACATTATTTTTGAACCAGAATCCCGATCACAACAATTAATTTTACCAAATAAATTCAAGCATTTAAATTTCGTACTTAAAGAGTTTACTTTTTCATTGTTGCGCTGCATTACTCTGACGCATGCGACGGGCAGACCTGCTTCGGACATCAGTACTTTTTTTGGGGATCTCACTGGCAGCCTGCCTTAGACCTTCTCCAAAGTCCCCAACCTCTGAATCGCAAAACTCATCCGATCCCAACGCTTCTGGCCACACTTCGACCGGAGGGCACTCTCATTCTCAAGACGCTCAAAGTCTTGCAGATAGTATTGAGAACTTTAAGCTAGGAATTACCAAGGATCGATCCCGAGCAACCCTCGACTTCATGTTCCGTGCGGGCGGCGTGCTTCGCATGGCGCGGGCGCTTCGCGGAGAGATCGGCCCAGACGGTAAGGCACACCTTAAAAATCCGGCTGAAAAACATCACTTTGCCACTCTCGAGTGCCTTGACCGCGATTGTCGCGATGCTGCCGTCACGGTCACACGAACCTCCGGGCGCTTGGCTGGCTCCGCCCTTCTCAGACAAACTGAATACTCACCCGTGCGGCTCGAATTCTTTTTATATGAAATGAGTGAGGACTACCCGATCACAAAAATGAGGACTTATTTTTCAGAGCCTCGCCCCCCCACTCAGGTGAGCCTGACGATTCGTAGAATTGAGGGAGGGCACATCCACACTTTCGAACTGGATACCGAGTACGCTGAATCCGGCCTCCCAGAAACTCACCCAGAGTATTACGAATACAAAAACAACCGAATCCAGGGAGAACTCTCTCCAAATAGTTCCATTCCAAGCTCCATCTATTGGACTGCATCCGGACGCAGCGCACTGAATCCCTTTTCTGAGGAAACCCAGCTCAGGGGTTTCACAGCCTTAATGTCCTCTGAGAAATTAAAAGCGTCTCCACAAGAAGCCCTAATGAGGATCTCTGTTACAGGTGGAAAGATTGAGATTTTCTCAGACTAAGATCCCGGCATTGTGCAAGGCTTCTAGAATTAAAGAATAACAAGTTGGTGCCGAGGACCGGAATCGAACCGGCACGTCCCTTACGGAACTCAGGATTTTAAGTCCTGTGCGTCTACCAATTTCGCCACCCCGGCACGGGTGTTCCCGGGGTGGTTGGCAATTTCGCCACCCCGGCACGGAACTTTCCAAACCTAACTCACCCGAGCCCCAGAAGAAAGTGGCCGTTCCAAAACCTTTTGAATCCACTCCGGCCCAAGCCCAAGCCGATTCACCGCCTGGATCCTTTGAGGCGTTTTCTCCTCAAGAACTGTAAATCGAGCAAGTTTTCCTGGATCCCACTTCTTAAACACAACTTCAAAATCGTGTCGTCCAGCAAAAGCCTCAAAAACCCACGCAGCGCACATCTTGCAACACTTGAGCGAGACCTCAAGGCGTAAGCGCTTCGTTTCAATGCCCCAGTCACCTTCATCAAGCCACTGCCTCACCACCAGCACTTCGGCATGCCGAGTCCGGATCGTTCGAGCCTGGTTCACTCGGTCCACCAGCACGCCCCCTTCATCGGCCCAGCAAAGTCTTGCTGTCACCGGCTCAAGCTCCTCCGAAGCGAGGGAGGCTTGCCACTTTTCAGAGGCTACCTCTTCGATCAGAGAAAAGCCCCCTTGCAGAATGACTGCTTCGAACTCCGCAGGTGGCCTCGACCAAGCCGCCTTGCGCGCTGCAACCCTAACCGTGGCATCACTGGCAACGCCTGCTGCCTCGGTGGTTAGAATTCGATTTCTTAGCCAGGCAAACGCCCAACGCGGCTCGGTGGCGTAAACCCCCTCGATCAGAGAGACCACGGCCGAATCCGCTCCCGAATGAAACGCCCGAGCTCCAGTAGCCTGCCGCTCCGGAGAGCGTGCATATTTGAGCACTCCGTTCCGATTCAGCCAAGCAAGGTGACCGCCCCCGCGGCGCATCCACTCTAAGGCCTTGAGTGCCGAATCGATTCCTTGAGCTCTAACCATTTTCCAAAAAACCTCGGCGTCTCAAGAGAGTGATGCGTAAGCATGCGCCTCACCCAGTCATTATCGCGCTCTAAAAAATTCTGCCTTGCCTGTGAAAGACCCTGCTGAAGTTGGTCTAAAAAAACTTGCTCAGAAAAAAATCTCTCAATCAACTCTAACCCTTGACTGCGAAGCCTCTCCCACAGCGCTTGGTCCTCATGCAGGCTCACAGCAGCCTGAGCAAACTCCAACGTTCCCTCGCCTGAGAGTCCTCCGGCGGCTCCCTCGCCTTCGGTCATTCCCTCAAAGCCGATCGAAGTCGCCACGACTGGCACTCCGTAATGCCACGAGTCCGAGATCTTTCCTTTGATACCGGCCCCAAAGCGCAGCGGAGCCAGGCTCACTCTAGAACTTGAGAAAACCGCCTCGAGATCGGGCGCGCAGCCTCGCACAAAAAATCCCTGCTTTGGATCATGGGCCTCCGACACCTCTTGCGGTGGATAGGCCCCCCAGAGGTCGATGCGCGCGCCGGGCAAAAGCCTCCGGACCTCAGGCCAGATCTCCCCTCTCAGCCAGCGGAAGGCGTCGAGATTGGGAGGGTGGCGAAAGTTTCCGATGAAGCTAAATCCCACTCGGTCAGAAAAACCCCGAGAAGCCTCCGGCCGCTTAGGATATGCGAACCTTGAAACGGACAGCCGCTGTGAAGCGACACTGAACCTCGACTCCAGCAGTTCCTTTTCAAAGGGCGAAACCAACCAAGCAAGATCCACCCGGTGCAGACTCGAGAGTTCGCGAACTACCGCCGTCTCCTCTAGTCCCTCCTCCCAGAGTTTGGGATTCCTTTGTCGTGCATTCCTCAAAAAATGCAGGTCCTGAGTATCCACAACCTGCAGCACCTGGGGACAATGCTCACGCACGCGAGGACCGTACTGTTCTTCCATTAAAAAACGGTCATAAATCACCCCGCAAAGTCCGGCCTGAACAAGCTCCCTCAGCGAATCATCAAAAGAGGAGTGGTTAAGGCGAATTGAAAGAAGCCTCACCTCCCCGCGCCTTTCCAGCCCCCGACAGAACTCAAGTCCCTTGGGATTGTCTGCTGCCGACGCTAACACAACGTCAAAGCCAAGACGCACGAGGCCCTGCACCAGATTCAGGTCTCGTAATCCCGCAGCCGAAGACTGGGGCTCTGGCCAAACGGTCGAAATCAGGAGCCACAAAGGCCTTGGAGATTCCACTCCCTTGGCCTAGCACGGGGTTGCAGCTTCATTCAAACCAGGAGATCCTACAAGAATGGAACTTCAATCCATGAATTGGGACTTCATGCAGCTCGTTCAATATTTTGGCCCAAGAATGCTCTTTGCCGTACTCTGCGGAGGACTCGTAGGCCTGGAGCGCGAACTCAAAAACAAGCCAGCTGGTATCAAAACCAATATCTTGATTTGCATTGGCGCAACTCTCTACACTTCGGTGTCGATCCTGCTTTCTGGGGCTAACACTCCGTCAGGCGGTCAATTTGGAGACCCCTCCCGCATCGCCGCCCAAATCGTGTCCGGAATCGGCTTTCTAGGCGGTGGAACCATTATTCAGGCCCGAGGAACGATCCTTGGGCTAACGACCGCAGCAACCATCTGGGTAGTGGCGGCCATCGGAATCTGCGTTGGTCTGGGTCATTGGGACATCGCAGTTGCCTCATCCGTCATGGTGGTTCTGGTCCTCGTAGGCACCAACTTCTTTGAAGACCGTATCCTAGGGCGCTCACTGACTTTTGCCTGCGAGATTTTGGTCGACGATCCGGACGGTCAGGTCCGTCAGTCCATTACGGAGTCTCTGTCTCAAAATGATCTGGTGCTCGATGACTTCGATATCGAAAGCCGCGATAAATTCTCTAAGCTCACGGTGAAGTACAGCGGTCATCGCAATGACCACAAAAAATTCATTCTTCAGCTCTGGAGTCGACCCGGAATCCGCGAAGTCAAGCAGGTTTAACCGCTTCGAATTCCCTGCAAAGGTGCAAGCTTTGCGGCACGGCGACTCGGGTACTGACAAGCAGCCAGAACGATCAGGAGTGTGAGCGCTCCGATTAACACGTAGACACCGGGCTGAAAGCTAACAGGAAGAGTACGGTCGTAAAAAACATCTGGAAGTTCGATGACTTCGTAGCGCTCCAGAAAAGCACAAAGCGCTAGACCAACCAAAGTCCCTCCCCCCACGCCACGCAACCCGATCCCAAGTCCCTCAGCTAAGAAAATAGCTGCCACTTGGCTTCGGTTGGCACCCATCGCTTTAAGGATAGCAATCTCCCGCTTCTTCTCTAGAACCATCAAAGTGAGGGTTGTGATGATATTGAAGGAAGCGACAATCACAATGAATGCAAGCACAGTGAACATTGCAAACCGCTCAAGCCTCAGCGAGGCAAACAGGTGGGCATTCATATCCACCCAGTCC
>JBKCVM010000023.1:0-3350 GCA_046317855.1 Oligoflexia bacterium | reverse complement strand
CATTGAACCTGTGCAAAGCCGCGGGCGGTGCGAGTTTCGATGGGGATTTCCCCTCCCGAGAAGAGTTCGGCTTCTCCGGGGACTCGGACCACGAGTTCGGGTTTGGAGAGCACTTTGGCTGCGCCCTGTTGTTCTAAAGCTTGGAGCTCGAGATCCACTGAGGGAAGGACTTGGGCACGAAGGCCGTAGGTGATCTGGGAGGGCCAGCTCACGCCCAGCGATCGAAAGGCCCTTCTTTTGAGTTCAAGCAGTGCCACTCTGAAGAACAGGGTCTGGTCGGGTTGAGTGAGGGTCGTGATCTCGAGTCGCACCCCTGCAAAGAGGGACTTGAGTTTCTGTTCCCAAGAGGTCCGGATTCCCGACTGCGGTGCTGATCCTCGGACATGGATTTGTCCGCCATGCTCGGTAACTTGAATCTGGGGAGGGGGATTCAAGCTTGAGATCCATCCCTGGATCCGCGAGCGACCCGTTTCGAGGAGTTCAGGGGAGAGCTCAGTCTGGTCCATCACTAGGTCGGGGTGTGTCTCGGCAAGCGACCGGATTCTTCGGAGTTCGGATTCGGTCCGGATTTGGCCCGATAAGATCGCCTTTGATCCAGTCCAAAATACTTCGGCTTCACGAAGGGTTTCAGTTGCCGCTTGGAGGGCTCCTGGGGCTGGGGCGGCCGGCTCAGCCGAGTCTTCTTCTGAAACAACTAAGATAGAAAGGTGTTTAACATTGGAGGGTTGGGTCCAGATCCAGATCTCCGAGTGTCCCGCTTGTGTGGCCTTGATCAGTAGGGTGCCGGAGGAATCTGGCAGGGGAGCGGCTCTGATTGCTGATCCCGAGACACTAAATCGGTGGAGGGTCTCAAGCTGCAGGGTACGGGTTTGGCCAGGCCGGAGCCTCCATTGGGGCATCTCTTGAACCCCGGTGAGGGACGACGAGGGCACGGGCGGGTGCCCGGGAGAGGGACTGGGAAGGGAGCCAAAAGAGTTGGAACCAAAACTAGTGAGACTCGCCAGTGAGATGAGAGCAAGCCGTTCGAAAGTTTTTGTGATGCTCATGGCCTGCCTGCTACGCAAGAGCCGTGCTTGATTTCATGAGGGGATCAGGCTATCCCCGTGGCCTTGACCCATCATTACTATAGCAAAAGGACTTAAGTTCATGGCTTCACGTACTGGTAAAACCCGAATGGCTCGTAAGGTTCGCAAAGCTCGCAAGGGAAAGGCCCGCAAGCGCGCCCAGCAGAACAAAGGCACCACCCCAAAGTTTCCTATCCACATTTGATCGGAGTTTCGACCATGGCGCATCACACCCTTTTTACTTCTGAGTCCGTGACTGAAGGTCATCCAGACAAGATGGCCGACCAAATTTCAGATGCGGTGCTTGATGCTCTGCTGGAGCAGGATCCTCGTTCTCGCGTGGCCTGCGAGACGCTCATCACTACGGGTCTCATCGTTGTTGCGGGTGAAGTAACGACGAATGCCCGTGTGGACTACGCACACATTGCGCGCGAAGCCGTAAAGAAGATTGGCTACGATCACTCAGACAAAGGTTTTGACTACAAGACTTGCGGCGTGGTCGTGACCCTGGATCGTCAGTCGCCCGATATTTCTCAGGGCGTGACAGCTGGTCAGGGCATGCACAATCAAAAAGAACAGGGTGCTGGAGACCAGGGCATCATGTTCGGATATGCGGTGAACGAATCTGATCAGTTCATGCCGCACACGATCGATCTTTCTCACAAGCTGGCCCATCGGCTCTCTCAGGTCCGTAAGGATGGGACTCTTCCCTGGCTGCGACCAGATGGCAAAACTCAGGTCACCATGGAGTACGTAGATGGCAAGGCCACGCGTGTGGACGCCGTGGTGGTGAGTTCTCAGCACGATGAGCCCGTCAGTCACAAGCAGATTCAAGAAGCGATCATTGAAGAGGTGATTCGCAAGACGATTCCGGCAAACCTGATGTATCAGCGCACGAAGTTCTATATCAATCCAACGGGCCGCTTTGTCATTGGTGGACCAATGGGGGATTGCGGTCTGACAGGGCGCAAGATCATTGTTGACACTTACGGAGGGCATGGAGCTCACGGCGGTGGAGCGTTCTCCGGAAAGGATCCTTCAAAAGTGGATCGTTCGGCCTGTTACATGGCTCGTTATGTTGCAAAGAACGTAGTGGCCGCAGGTCTTGCGGAGCGCTGTTTGGTGCAGCTGGCCTATGCGATCGGAATGGCTGAGCCAGTCTCGGTCCACATCAATGCCTTTGGCACCGAGAAGGCACCGCTCGCAAAAATTGAAGCGGCAGTTCGCGAGACCTTCCGCCTGCGCCCTGCTGGAATCATTGAGTCTCTGAAGCTCTTGAGACCCATTTATTCCAAGACTGCGGCCTACGGTCACTTTGGCCGTGCTGATTCTGACTTCAGTTGGGAAAAGCTCGATCAGGTCTCGGCTCTTCGAGAGCTGGCTTCAAAGAGTGGCCACTGATCTCAAGTAGGGGCCTCTGATGACCCGGTTGCTCTATAATCTCATGTTTTACTACCCGGTCTGGGCGATGCCTTTGTCTTTCGCCTTTTTTCAGATCGCGCTGTATTTGAGGGGCCGAGGATCAAAGCTGAGGTTTGCGTTCTGGGCAGCCGGTCTGATTATCTTGGGTTCTGCCGTGGGCTGGATTTTGTTCCGCGGCGATATTCACGGTGAGCGTTGGCTCAAAGACGTATTGGGTGTTCGGCCTGTCACTTGGCAGTGATTCACTCACTTGCAGCCTGTGTGTCGGTTGCGCACTGTGTCTGCGCGGTCACATTTTGACGCGAGTCGCCATCGCTGACAGTCTGTCTTTTAGGTCCATTCTTTGTCAGGAGCAGCACGTATGTCAGATCGGGACTTGAAAGAAAGCTGGAAGGCCGCAGGCTACTCGATGGAGGAGATGTGGTTTTTTAGGTACAATCAAGAACTTATTGAACGGCTGAGGGAAAAGAAGGCGACGCAGCAAGCGACTCGCCCCAAGCTCACTCTGATTCAGGGGGGGCAGAGCGGTTCTTCAGAAAAAGAGGTCCCGAAAGAGATTCCGACTCAAGCGCCGCCACTCAGAAAAGCAGCCTAACCCAAAACCGCTGTGACCGGTTTTTCGGTTTTCTGACGCTTTTTGGAAAATTTTTTGACAGCCCGGAAAACTTTGCTTAGCCTTTTTTTAGCTCTTCACTCGATGGAAGAAGTGTTGGGCTCTGTGGGGAGTGGTTTTCGTTTCGGTTGTTCAAAAAATACTTAACTCAAGGAAGGGTTAAAAAAGGTGGCATTGATGCTCGCAAATCAGTCTGCGTTGGTGGGTGAGAGTGTTGCGATTCAGGACATTCTCAGGACGATTGAAAAAGT
>JBKCVM010000022.1:0-12688 GCA_046317855.1 Oligoflexia bacterium | reverse complement strand
CAGGCTGCTCGGCGCTGAAGATCAGCTATGAGCGACGCGAGTGCGTGATCGGCACCCTTTCGCTGAAAGAAGGCGATTTCATCACCCTCGACGGCAGCTCTGGCGAAGTGATCCAGGGCCAGGTGCCCACGATCGCCCCTTCGTTGAACGACGATTTCGTCGAACTCATGAAGTGGGTGGACGGGCGTCGCACCCTGGGAGTTCGCACCAACGCGGACACGCCCGCGGACACGCGGGTTGCACGCAGCTTTGGCGCCGAGGGGATCGGCCTCTGCCGCACCGAGCACATGTTCTTCGAAGCTGACCGCATCGACGCGGTTCGCGAGATGATCCTGGCGGATTCGCGCGACGGGCGCGAGCAGGCCCTCAAAAAGATCCTTCCGATGCAGAAGAGCGACTTCAAGTCGATCTTCAGGGAAATGAAGGGCCTGCCGGTTACGATCCGGCTCCTGGACCCGCCCCTGCATGAGTTCATTCCGCACAGGGACGAGGACCTGCACGCGCTTGCAGCAAAGATCGGCGTGACCTTTGACCGCCTGAAGCGAAAAGCCGAGAGCCTGCACGAGTTCAATCCCATGCTGGGTCACCGCGGCTGCCGCCTCGCGGTGAGCTACCCGGAAATCTACCGCACCCAGGTGCGCGCAATCATTGAGGCCGCTTGCGAGCTCGTGCGTGACGAAGGATTCAAGATCACTCCAGAAATCATGATTCCGCTCGTGGGCGACTGGCGCGAACTCAAGTTCGTGGGCGACGTCTGCCGCAAAGAGGCCGATGCCGTTCTGGCCGAATTTGCATCAAATGGAAGGCCAATGAAACTCCAGTACCTCGTTGGCACGATGATCGAGCTCCCGAGGGCTGCGCTCACTGCTGACGAGATCGCCCAGCATGGTGAGTTCTTCAGCTTTGGCACAAACGATCTCACGCAGACCACCTACGGTCTCTCGCGCGATGACTCAGGCATGTTCTTAAAGGACTACATGGATGCAAAGATCTACGAGAAGGATCCCTTTGCGTCCTTGGACCCCAAGGGAGTGTCGCGACTGATGCGCATTGCGATCGAGGACGGGCGCCGTGCCCGCCCGGGGCTTAAGATCGGCAGCTGCGGCGAGCCCGGAGGCGAGCCCGCATCCGTGGCGCTCTGCCATCAGATGGGGCTCGACTCCGTGAGCTGCTCTCCGTACCGCGTACCGATTGCCCGGCTTGCGGCTGCACAGGCGGCGCTCAAGAACCGCACGCTCCCGGGCAAAAGATCTAGGCCGGCTAGAAAATAGCCAAGCTTTCACAATGACCCGGCCCACCCTGGGCTTGTCCGTTGTTGTACGTGTCGAGGATCGTCTTCTGAGCATCCATTGCCTGGCCTTCGGTTGACGAAGGCGCAATTTGCGGACTCGAACCCACCGGACTCATGTCTTTGGTGCCGATCAGCACATCGGCTGCCGCAATGGCATTGAGCACCGACTGCGGGGCGCTCGCTCCATTGAGGCGATTGGCTTTTGCGGCAATGAGCTGGTGCGCCAGGCTGATGAGCGCGTTGGCACCGGGCCCCGGCGTCGAAACCGAAACATCCAGAATAGACTGGAGCTCGGTGGCTGTGTAGCCGATCGATCCGAGCAGCATCTGGCCCCCGGGCTGCGCACCGACGAGAGTGGCAAGCAGGGCCTCGCCAGCCGGCGCGTTGCCCCAGTACCCTTGCGTACGTGTGCAGCCTTCAATGACCTCCCGGTCAAAACCAAACCTCACCACAACTGTTTCTGGATTTTTTCCACCATCAAGCACGAGCCTCCTACACTCCGGCGTGGTACCCACCCACTCTGGATTGGCACTCGGCGCCTGGGCGCAGATCCTGAACGTGCCATCCGGGAGCCCCGAAAAGACGAACCCCCCATCAGCCTCGGTTAGAGTTTGAGTCTGGTAAACCGTTCCGTCGATTCCTTGAAGCAATACCTGGGCAGCGCCGAGTCCGGACTCCCCTTCATAGATGCCGTCCCCATCCAAGTCCTGGAATACGATTCCAGAAACCTGATTGGGCGCCGCCCAAGCCTCGATGCACACCAGCCCCGCCAACAGAAAAAGGATTTTCTTCATGAAAATCCCCACTGCAAGCGGCGGGCTCAACGCCTCAATTCAGGACGCGAGCTCAACGTCAGACGGTTGAGAGTTTCAATGCTCCAAAACAATGACCGCTTATCTTTATTAAACGGAAAAGCCCCAAGGAGTACTTTCAAGTGCTTGGGCTCGTCTTCTTCTTGCGGCAGCCCCTGAAGGGCAGCAGCAACCCGAGGGTTAGCGCGAAACAGTTTAGAGACCTCTGTCATCCTCAAGTCCAAGATAAGCTCGTAATCACGTCGATGCAGCTGAGCACTGGCATCATCTAACGCCCGCGCCATCGAAACAATCTGATCATAAACGGCTAAGAGCTGATCTGCGGAGGCGCCGATGCGCAGTCCGTTAAAATCCTGCTTAGCGCTATCAAGCTTCTGAGTTCGATCCACCACGTCCTGTACTTCACCCTCTGGCGGCGGATCTCCTGCGTCCTGCTCGGCTTTTTCTAATTCTTGCGCCGCAACGCGCACCTTTTGAAACTCGGCTGAAAGCTGGGCGGCTTCTGCCTCAAACCCATACAACAACCTCAGCCTTTCCACGAGCTCGTATGCCACTCCAGCATCTGAAGGTGCCCAGTATTTCAGTCGATCCTCATCCCCAGACGCCGCAGCCGGACCCGTGACATATTTTGCAGACGCAGGGGGAACAAAACTACTCATGACCCTGAAGAGTCTAGAAAAATCCCACTCAGCATCACCTCTTTGGGTGTCCTGAGCAACCATCCCTCCCAGCAAGGCCTGGCGTCTCATCAGGTCAGTGACCTCCACGCTAAAACGTTCATCCAAAGAAATGGAGGCTTGGATCTCACCCTGAGAATCAAAAATAAGACCCCTCGGCTCAATTTGATTCAAAATCACCTGCCTTAACAACTTCACAGTCGGAAGGTCGAGAACTGACTTCAAGCTCCTAGGGGCGTAGTCGTATTCGAATTCCAGAAAGGAGTATTTCGACTGAGCAGTCCTATAGCGGGAGATTCCGATATCCCGCTCGGTCAGCATGAGCAGTGCGGTGACCTTATCGATTTCTACCCCACGAACACGGAGGCGATCGCCCCATGAATCAAAACTTACATCCTTGAGCCAACGCCTCTCGATCTTTGCAGGACGGGTCACCGTGGGAGAGAAGTTCACATTCACTTCTACAAACCGTTCACTGTCTTGAGCCACCGCAGGTGCGTCCGGAGTTTGAACCACCGAATGAAAAAACTGCATCGCCTCAACTGCAGCCGTCACAAAGGGCTTTACCTCTTCACTAGAAGCACCCTGTTGTTCCAAAAGTTTGACTTCATCTACAAACTGCCTGATCGCAGAAAATCGTCGGGAGATCTCCGCGGCATACTCGCCGCTCTGGGCCCGACTAAAGTGAATTCGATCTCCTGGAAAATTGTTATGAAAATAAAGTACCCGGTAATCTGCAATTTGAGCACGAAGCACTTCGAGCGGTGACGTTCCCCGATCGAAACGATTGCAAGTGGGTGATTGACCAGCGTCTTCGTCCGAACAAAACTGAAACCGACGTAGATCAAGTCCCTCGCTCTGATTGAGTGCCTCTACCGAGAGCTGTCTCCATGAAGTGAGCCGGAGATGGGACTTGAGCGCATTCAGTTCAATGAAGCTTCCATCGCGCTTTTCAAGCCTCCCTGTGTAGGCGGCACGGATTGCCGCTACGTCGTATGGCCCTGGCCCGTCGTATTTTTGAGTCGCCGCTCCAAAATGTTCGGCCCCAAAATAATCCATGACCGAGGAGTATCCCCGTGCAGAATGGTCCCCCACGTTGAACTTTCTGTTTGCCGCATCGTAGGAACCCATAAAGTTGTGACGAAGCCCAAATCCATGCCCCAACTCATGCGCAAGAGTAGATTTGTAAATGCCAACAAACAACTCGAGATCCGATCGCTCTCCCAAGCTGATTGCGGCGGCTCCAAAGTCAGGAGCTGGATGCAAACAGACTCCCGCTCGCTCGATTTGGTCTACCGTCTCTGAAACTAACTCCGCTTTCCGCACCTCCGCTTTCAGTTCACCAAGCTGTGAGGCATTCAGCCCACCTGCCATCGACTTCAAAAGCTGACCCGAAAAAACTTTCTCAGCGAAATATTTGTCCCCTAGCCTGCCGGCACGAATCGCCTCCTGAGCTGCCTCATAGAAAGCAAGCTCACTTGCGTCCCCGGCATTTTGCCCAAAGGCCTTCAATACTCGCTCCATTCTCTCGTCAGAACCAGCCCCCAAAACCCCCTCACGCCGATCGCCGGGCGGGACCGCTGGAGAGGGAGCAGCATTCTTTTCTAAGTTGCGTTGAGGCGTCGTTGCAGGGGGCTCCATCATCCTCAATTGCGGAGAAGCCGCCTGGCGCAAGTGTTCTTGTCGAGCAGCCTCAAGCTGACGCATCGACTCGATTGAAGAGAGAATCGTGCCCCCGTAAATCAGAACAGAGACCCCTTCAATCCTTCCTGACCTCGGATTGACATAGGGAGTACCCAATCCATTTACTCCCGCTTCAGTCCGCTTAGAAATTAGGCGGATCTCATTCACATCCAGATCACCCAGTGAGCTGGCAGGCACCCCCGGCTCCCCTTCGACACTGAGCTCTAAAATGTCGTCCTTTCGCTCCAAAGCACTTTGTGCAAAGGCCATACGAAGCGCAATATTCCAATCTGCCAGCACCTCACGAGTGGCCTGAATCAAGGCCGTCTTGAGCCCTTTATCCTCGGGCAAACCGGTCAAAAGATAACGAATTTTTTGGCCCGAACGCAGATCGAAAAGAGCTGGAATCGACAGCAGGGTCCCCTCAGAGCCTGTGCTGCCATAACGATTGGGGACCCTCTTCTGAGTGGTCAAAAACCCAAAACCGAGACGTTTCTGTGCTTCGTAGGGAAGCTCAAAGAGCGGAGTCTCATCCCCGGGCACAAACCTTTTGAGAGACACGCGTTCTTTAAATGAAACTGAGGCGTGATCACGTTCAAAATACCCGGCGCCCAACAACCCGGCGCAATCATTCTGAGCATTGATCAAATAAGTGTGATTGAGGCTGAAATTCAACACCCCAGCGGGCAGCGAAAGTCGATGGTCCAGCTGGCTCACCGTTACATCGGAGGGGTGATCGAAGCATTTTCCGACCGCGTGATAATTGAGAGGCGACGACACCGGCGGGAGCTGATTGGACTCCCACTGGACAAAAGCGATCGCATCGGGATGGTCCCAGACTGCAGGAACCAGACGTGGACCCGCAAGCCGGTTTCCTTGAGCATCCATCAAGGACTCTCGAAAGTACTCAACCGGAAGGGACATGAGATCCGCAAGGTCCACTCGATTAGATGCTCGAGCACCTGAGAGCGAATCTGCCCGAACGATCCTCACCCGATTTTTCTCAAAAACGAAACGCACGATCTCCAGAGGACCGCCCAGTCCTGCAAAGGTCCATTCAAACGAGTCCGGACCGTCTTCAAGGGTGCGCCGAAACAGAAATTCTTGATTTCTCAACTCCGCCACTCGGAGAGCTCGTCTCGAATCGGGAGCACTGCCGCTCAACTCGGTTACAAGCGGATCTGGATTGATCAGAAAGAGCTTTGCTTTTTCTCTCTTGGAGGGCGCCACAAACTCCAAGTCCGACGAAAAAATCCCGTCACGATCTAGCTTGCGCCTCTGTGCCCCAACGGGCGTCACCGGAACGCGGTAACGAGCCAGTCTTACGCAGTTTTCAATCGGTGGATTCAATCGCTTTTGAAGTTCAGGATCGCATCGGGAGATCTCACGCAGACCGGATGCCGTGAGTCGAGTTCCACGATCTTGTGCAGCAATGAGCTCCCGCTGGGAAGCTGTTAACTCAGCACTCTCAAGACTCAGAAGCTCGAGTAATACCATTTCAGTTCCGTCAAAAACTAACTGAAAAAGAGAACCGCTTTCGACATTGACTTGCAGAAGGCTCGAGAGTTCGCTGCGCGAAAAAACCTCTCCTTCCAGGCGGTCTGCTAAAAAGATCCGATCCGACTCGTTGTCACTAGACAACCCAGCCCCAATCAAGATGCGATCGGACGGCAGCGTGGATAAACGCACATGAGTTGCAGTCTTCCAATCGGTCGTCTCCAGGATCGGAGCAGAGTCTTCTCCAGCTCGCGACTCTTTTCCGTAATCTTGGAGCGCATATTGAAAAATCGGAACCCAAAACTCACTCGCCGAAACTCGAATCGCGATCTGAGAGTCGACTACCGAAATCTGATCCAGCGAATTGACAATAAGATAAGCAGTCGCAAAACGGCGATCCAGCAGAAACTTAACTGCATACTGAGCATGAGGCTGCGCCCTAACCTCAAGCGACTCAAACATCGAGGCAAACTCCGGAGGTGCAGACAAACTCTGGATCGGCACGAGATCCAGTTGTTCGTTTGCACGAACCTTTCTGGAGTAAACTTGAATTTTCTTTGGGGCTGAGCCGGTCTTAATCGAAATCTCAGAAGTGTTAAAAAGTGCTCTCTCAAGCACCGCGCTCTCTGCAGTCCCATTTGCACGCTCGTGTGTTGCTCGAGTGCAGCCCGAACCCAGTCCGGCACCCAGCAGCCCAGTTACCCAGAGCAGCAAAAACCCACCCAACTTCGATGAAATCATGAATACCCCCGACCGTTACCCGACTTCTTGCACGAGATTGAAACCTCAAAAGAAGCAGTGCGTTAGCTCAGCACACCGACGCCCGTTTGCCATTATCCTCACTGAAGTTCAAATTCTTTATGCGGCGCACCCAGGTTCGGATGAGTGACTCAACGATTGGCTGCCCTTATGGGCTCCATAACGGTCGGGGGCAGTTTAAAAAAACAACTTAAGTCATTGTTTTGTATATATAAATCAAAATGTCTCCCCAGACACAATTTTCACCAAAACAAGACCACGATAGTCTGTATTCAGGTTCAACAACGGAGGACGTAAGATGAAAAAGAGAGCAGCCCAAAAAGAGGGCGCCCCTTACACGAACCGGGCAATGATCGAATCACCTGAAACCGGCCCCCCGAAGTTAAGGTAGCGCGAGCTAAACCGCAGCAATTGTGCGGAGCCCGCGGACTGCCTGGATCGCTTCTGGCCGGAGGCGACCGCGACAGCAAAATCAAAAATTTAACAATTTCATAGCCTTAGCTGAACCAGCCGGCGAGAGTCGGTTGCCAGATGAATATGAGGCTCACGCCCGAAGTCGTCCTTTCGGGGGCTGAATGAGTGTTTGAAGCGAGGCATATTTAGACCGCCCTCGAGGCGGTCTTCAGTGACATCAAGTCTGGGCCCGGTGCAGGGGTAGCTCCCCCGCCCGGGCCCAAGTTTTTTTAAACTGGTCCCTACTGACTTGTTTTTTGCCCTTCCATTGTTACAGTGGCCAACAGCCGCTTCTGGAGGGGACCGATGCAGATAAAACGTCTGGAAATTCAAGGGTTTAAGTCCTTCAAGGACAAGACGGTGATCCACTTCGACGAGGGGATCACCGGGATCGTAGGTCCCAACGGGTGCGGCAAGTCAAACATCGTCGACGCCTTCTTTTGGGTGATGGGCGAGCAGTCCTACAAGCACATGCGCGGAAGCGGTAGCGAGGACCTGATTTTTAACGGCTCATCTCGTTACGCTCCCCTTGATATTGCCGAAGCCACCCTCGTGATGGACACCGGAATCGATTCGCCCACTTCCGGCCCCAATGCGCCGGCGGGCGCAAGCTCCAAGGACATCCCCGTCCATCTCCGGTCCCGCGAGGTATCAGTGACCCGTCGCGTGCATCGTTCGGGCGAAGGTGAATACTTCATCAATGGCGTGCCCGCGCGCCTCAAGGATATTCAAGAGCTCTTTATGGATACGGGCGTTGGAGCCAAGGGCTACTCCGTCATCGAACAGGGGCAGATCGGCAAGATCGTCAACGCCAAGCCTGAAGAGCGCCGCCTGCTGATCGAAGAAGCAGCAGGCATTGCCAAGTACAAAGCTAGAAAAAAAGAATCCCTCCGAAAAATGGAGGCAACCCAAGGCAACCTTTCGCGCCTAAACGATGTTGTCCAGGAAATCGAACGCAACCTAGGTTCACTTGAAAGGCAGGCCACCAAGGCCCGTCGCTACGAAGAGTACCGTACCGAACTCACGGACAAGGAAATGACCTGGGGTCGACGCAAAGCCCTAGTGCTGCGACAGAAAATTGGATCACTCGCTACACGAAAGAACGAAACCGATACTGAACTGCTTTCTCTTCGCACAGAACTCCAGACTGTCGAGAATAGCATCGAAGCTGATCGTGCCGCACAACTCTCTGATAGCAAGGCGGTCGAAGAGCTTCAAACCATCCTTCAAAATGCCCAGCGTGAGCTGACTCGAGAGCAAAGTGCGCTCGACCTCTCGCGCCGGCGGCAGGGAGACCTCGCGCAGCAGCTCGAAAATCTAGACCGTGAGAAGCGAGAGCTCATCAATACAGTCGAAATGGACCGAGTTCATCTTGCTGCTCAGAGCCAGGAGCTTGCCGAAGGGGATTCCACTTTTGCTCAAGCTCAACAAAGAGCTAAAGAACAGGACGCGCTTGTTCGTGAAAAACGTCAATCCGTCGACAGCGCGCGCCGTGCACTCGACCAAGCCCAGCGAGAACTTCTGCAAGGCGTTGAAAAGTCCAACTCTCTGGGTGCCCGTCGAGCTTCACTCGAAAGCCGCATTCATTGGCTCGAAGAACAGTCCGCCACCATCGAAAGCGAAATCAACGATGCGGAGACGAAGGCCTCTGAGCTCGTCTCACAACTGACTGCATCTCGAGAAAACTTTGCCTCACTCCACGCTCAACGCGAGGAGCTGCGTTCAGGTCGAAACACACAAGTCCAAGAGATTCGTGATCTGGAGTCTCACTTAAGAGAGTCCGAAAAAGCGCGTGATCAAGGGCTTCGACAACTGACCCAACTTCGCTCCAAGCTCCAGAGCCTTGAAGAACTGGCCCAGTCACACGAAGGTTTTGGTGACGGGCCCAAATCAATTCTTGAGTGGGCATCGGCTCGGCAGCCTGGCTCTATTGCTGCACTTGCCGACTTGATCGATGTGGACTCAGGATTTGAGATGGCTCTCGAAAGTTGGCTCGAAGGCCATCTCGAAAGCCTCCTATCGAGAGACCCTCGCTTGGCACTTGAAGCGCTGGGAGAAATTCAAGCCCAAGATCAAGGGCGCGCCTGCATTCGTCTGGCATTCAATAAAGAAACTACTGACCCACATACGGCCGACATCGAGAGCCTACTTTCAACTGCCGGCCTCAGATTTCTAGGAAGCCTGACCAGCCATCTCCGCGCTGCCTCAGGTGCCGACCCTGAGCTCGCTTCTACGGCACTGGCGGCCTGCCATGGCGTTGCTGTCATTGAAGCCTCCCATGGCCTGGATGACTTTTTGAAATCGGGTGGGGCCACCCGACTGCAGCACTTGGGCTGGTCACTAGTGTCGCTGGATGGAATCTCGCTTGATATTTCTCAATCAGCAGGTGCTGCCCTCCGCGGAGGGAGCCTGAACTCTGACAAAGCCTCCAGCGTGCTCGGACGCAAGAAAGCAATCGCGGAGCTCGCGGTTCAGGTTGAAGCAGCGGATGTCAGCCATACAACTCTCTCAAGGCAAGCAGACTCGACCCGCTCCCAACTCGACTCCCAGCGCGAGGCGTTGGCCGTACTAGAGGCCGAGCTCCGACAGCTTGAGATTGATTGCGGGTCATTGGAGCGAGAAATCCGTCAAACTGAGCGTGCCTCGCAGGAACAGTCGGGACAAGTAGACCGACTACGATCTACAAAAGCAAAGAACACCGAAGATCTGGCCCAAGTCCGATCAGACTTGGATACGGCCAGTTCACAACTCGCCTCGATTCTTTCTTCGCGTGCTGACCTCGAGGGCACGCTCAAAAAGCAAGAGTCCGAATTTGCCCAGCTGGAATCCGAACTCCGTGACATTGAGGGCGTTCTTCAATCTCTCAAAATAGAGGAGGCTGCGATCGCAGAGCGTGCAAGCAGCCTCAAGCGTGAATTCCAATCGCTCCAGGGTGTACTGGCAGGCCGCGAACGAAGAATCGAAGAAATCACCCGCCTGCTGGACCGCGCCACCAGCGAACGCAATGAGCACACAGGAGGCGATTTTCGCTGCGAAGCCCGCATCCACGAGCTTACCCTCCAGACTTCTGAGGTAGGATCTCGCCTTTCAGAGACTCGCAACCAGCTGTCGATCACGACCCGTCGCGTGAATGAAGGCCTGGAGCGCATCAAGCAACTCCACAAGCAAGGCGACTCGCGCAATCAGCAGAGCCACGAGCTGGCACTAGAACTGGAAAAGGCAAATTCGGACCTGAGCCATCTCGTCCAGAACCTTGAGGAAAAGTACGGGGTGGGATGTCTCGAAAATCCCACGGCTTCTCAGCCCATCCAAGAAGAGATGCGGGAGCCCGTGGTGACCGTCGAAATGACCGCGGAAGAAGAAACCGCGCTCAATGAGCAGGTTGAACAGCTCCGTGAGAAAATTCGTCGCCTAGGCGAAGTGAATCCGATGGCCGTGCAGGAGTTTCAAGAACTCCAAAAGCGCTACGAGCACTTGTGCTCCGAAAAACGCGACCTCGAGCACTCAATGCAGAATCTGCAAGAAGCGATCGAGCACATCAACAAAACCTCGGAGGATCGCTTCAGAAAGGCCTTCGAAGCCATCGCTGATCGCTTTGAAAAACTGTTTCCGATCATTTTTGGAGGTGGCCAAGCCAAGCTGTCCCTGGTCTATCCCGAGGGCTCAAGCGATATTCTCGATGCGGGCGTCGACATCCTTGCTCAGCCTCCAGGAAAAAAGATCGTGAACATGCAGGCTCTTTCGGGTGGAGAAAAGGCCCTGACTGCGGTCTCAATGATCTTTGCCATATTTATGGTCAAACCCTCGCCCTTCTGCCTCCTCGACGAAGTGGATGCGCCACTCGATGATGCCAACGTTGGGAAATTCAACGCTCTCCTTCGCGAAATGTCGGCAAAGAGTCAGTTTATCATTATCACCCACAACAAAAAGACAATGGAGCTCAACGACACTCTCTACGGCGTCACCATGGAAGAGCCTGGTGTGTCCAAGATGGTCTCCGTTCGGATGAACTGACGTGGTGACCGGCCGGACTCTTATTGCAGTCGCACTTTATAGCCTAACTCTGAGTTTGCATTCTGGACATGCAAAGCCACTTGCACAAGTCCCTGATGCCCTCAAAAAAGTAGAGAAGCGCTACCAAGAAGCAGCATCTCTCCAGGCAAAATTTGAACAAGAAGAGGTCTCAAAGACTCTAAACAACACTCAAATGAGCCAGGGCAAGCTCATCTGGCGCAGCCCCAATCAGCTCCGCTGGGAGACTGAAACTCCAGATCGCAATTTGCTAGTCAGCGATGGTCAAACGATTTGGTTCTACACTCCTCCCTTTGATGAGACTGAAAAAGGCCAAGTCATCATCCGCAAAACAAAGCAGGTCAAAAGTAAGCTCCTGGATGCCTTGCTAGCCGGCCGCTTCAGTGCCGCGGTGAAACAAGGCCTTCGCATCGATATGGCCGGTGAAAATACTTTTAGCCTCCTTCCTGCTCGGGGTCCCAAGCGGGAGGGGATCGGCGGAATCAAATGGGCTCAGGTCAGAATTGATCCGGTGAATCATCACATCACTCAAGTCTCATTAGAATACCGGGACGGAAACCGCTCTTCGATCAAGCTCTCAGCCATTGAGCTAGGAAGGCCCATCCCCGCGGAATCGTTCAAGTTCAAGATCCCGCCCCGTACAGATATTCTTAAAGAATAAGGGCAAAAGAATAAGGATTTTAGGCTCTTGCCTAAAGCTGACCCATTTTGTATGGATTGGGTCCCTATGCCATCCTTCGATATTTCATCCGACGTCAACTGGCAGGAAGTCGACAACGCCATCAATCAGGCCTCCAAAGAATTGGGCCAGCGCTTTGATTTCAAGGGCGTAAAATCCGAGATCAAGCTCGACTTGAAAGCTAAGACCATCACGCTTTGGTGCTCTGAAGAGGGCAAGCTCGATGCAGTGGTGGACATCCTGCAAAGCAAGCTCATCAAGCGTGGAGTCTCGATTCTTTCACTCGAGTTCAAGGATAAAGAAGCCGCTTTTGGCGGAAGTGTGCGGCAGGTCATTGCCGTGCAGGCCGGTATTTCAAAAGAAAAGGGCAAGGAAATCATCGCCGCTCTTAAGGACAGTAAGCTTAAGGTTCAGGCCCAGATCCAAGATGAGCAAGTACGCGTGAGTGGAAAAAACCGTGACGACCTACAGAGTGCGATCGCCCTGCTGAGAGGCCGTCAAGATAACCTCAAAGTCCCAATGCAATTTGGGAACTTCAGGGACTGACCATGGAAAATAAAACCACAACCAAGAACAGCGTCTATTTCGTTAGCCTGGGATGCCCCAAAAACCTGGTCGACTCGCAGGTGATGCTGGGAATGCTCCAAAAAGACCGCTACCAGATTGTTCCAGAGCCGGAACAGGCCGAAGTGATCATCGTTAATACCTGCTCTTTCATCCAGGCCTCCAAAGAAGAGTCGATCGAAACCATTCTCGAAATGGCCGGCCATAAGCAGGACGGTAACTGCAAAGTCCTAGTAGCCTC
>JBKCVM010000021.1:0-33671 GCA_046317855.1 Oligoflexia bacterium | reverse complement strand
ATGTGCAAGGCCATGAATCGCTCGATTGTGAGTGTCATTTTAGGTGGGTTTGGCGGTGAGGCTGCATCTGCTTCTGCCGGAGGTCCAGCCAAGGGAGTCAAGTCGGCCTCGGTCGAAGACGCCGCCTTCATGCTAGAGAATGCTTCTAAAGTTGTCATTGTTCCGGGTTACGGGATGGCCGTTGCACAGGCCCAGCACGCAATCAAAGAGCTGATTCATGTACTCAACACCAGGGGAGTAGAGGTCAAATTTGCGATCCATCCGGTAGCAGGTCGAATGCCTGGACACATGAACGTGCTTCTTGCCGAAAGTGATATTCCGTACGACATCGTGTTTGAAATGGAAGACATCAATTCGGATTTCTCATCGACCGACGTGGCGCTCATTGTAGGGGCCAACGACGTGGTCAATCCTGATGCCAAGACTAATAAGGCAAGTCCCCTCTATGGCATGCCCATTTTGGACGCTTATAAAGCTAAGCAAGTTTTTGTGATCAAGCGCTCGATGAAGGCTGGCTATGCGGGTGTAGACAATGCGCTTTTTTACTATGACAACTGTTCTCTTGTTTTTGGTGACGCTAAAGCAGTCTGTGAAAACCTGACCAAGAGTTTTGGTGCCTAACGCGCCGCACATTCCTTAAGTGATGCCTTTTGCCCTCCGATACGATCAGACGGGAGGGCACGCGCCCATGCGCTGGTCAAAGCCACTGAGATTAGGATTGGGCGTTTTGCTCGCAGCACAAACGCAGGCCATTCAGGCTTCTGCGCAGCAGTCGGCGTCTTTTCCTCCTGCTTGTTCGCCTTTTATGGCGACTGGGGCTTCAGTGAGCGTGGATCCAGAAATGCTCAAGAGTCTCGCCTCCGTTGCGGATCAGAATGGCAAAAAAGAGTGCTCTCGCCAAATCACCCAACTTCAGGCCGTTCAATCGCAGATGGAGGAGTATCGTAAGAACGGAAATCAACTCACTCCCGATGAGACCGCTCGTCAAATGGCCATTCTCAATAGCTCTTTTGAGGCCACTCAGCGAATGCTGGCAGAGTGTCGGGACCAAGCTGAGAGCCTTCAAATGGTTCAGGCCAGTCTTGATGTCACGGGGATTGCTCTCTTTACGGTCTTACAGAACAATCCTGGCGTTTGGCTCGTGTCCGCCGCAGTAGATGCGCTCAGGCGACTGGGATCCCTACTCACGGATCTCTTTCGATGGAAGACCCTCGAAGAAAAGGCAACTGAGAGGGTGACTGAGGCTGAGATTCTTCAAAAGAAAAATGCCTTCATGCAAAAGAAGATGTGTCTGTACGTGACTTATATGGACGCGGTAGCCTCACTAGAAGACCCCTCTCGTCAATCCATCCGGATCAATGAATGCTCGCAGTACGCTGGCGATCCTGTGTGCTCGGGATGCTTAGCGCTCATGCAAGATGTAGAGAAGATCAAAGACAAGCTTGCGGGCCTCGATGAGAGCGCAAAATGCCGTGCTTTGCGCTGGGAAATCACGGGTCAGGATCCACCTGATTTGGACGAGGCCGCACTTGCCTTTGGAGATGAGGAGGGGGCTAGTCCAAAACCAGAGAGCCTTCCTCGGACTGCAAAAAGCCTCGTTGAAGCGATCCAAAAAAGAAATCCTAAGGCTCAGAAACTGGGACAGGCCTGGAGTGAGCTTGAAGCAAAGGCACGGACTGCCTCTGGTTCAGAAAAATGCCAGGAGCTGAACGCTCAGTGGGGCAACTTTCTTGAAAAACTTGAGCCCTACCTGACTCGAGAGGAGTTTAGGAGATTTTTGAGTCTCCGGCAGGGGATCCAAGCTTATCGGGATCGCAGAAATCAATTCTCTGAGGGGACTGCCATCGAAGTCACTGACCTGCTGATCAATGTGCAGTTTTTTGATTATGCTGGAGCAAAACGAGAAGAGCTCGACTCAGCCACTCAATCGCTTACGACTTTTGTGGACCGTCTCGCCGATAGAATGAAGGGCCCCAATTTTTGTATCGAGGCTTCGACGGTGGCCTCGGGTGCTCGAATTGCGATTCGAGAGGTGGAGCCACCGCTCAATATGTGTAGTGTCCTTTTGCGTCGAGAGTATGAAGTGAAGAATGCTACGACCGGAAAATCTCGCAGTGAGCCACTGTTTGGTGAAGTCGTGAACCCTCTCAAGCAGTCTGACATCAGTTGGAGAAAGCAAGGTAAGGCCGGGCGGGCGTTGCGGCCGCTGTGTGAAGAGCTCAATCGAAGCACCGCACTCTTTAAGAAAGCGCGAGAGTCCTATTTGAAGATTCAACAGACGATCACGAGTCGCTGCACGGATGGGGATCGGGCCTATTCGATTGAGCTTCCTCCCAGCGTGAAGTGAGGGGCTGGAGCCTTCTTGTTTTTTTTCAGCATCCTCTCCACCAAGATCACCAGAGGTGGGAGAAGCATTGTGACTCCCATCGAAACGAGCGCCATCCGAGGAACTCCTGCAAGGCTACCATCCGGGTTACTCGTTAAGAGCTGAGTCGAAAGAAACGCTCCTGATGAACTCGCCAAATGTTGAGCTGCAGAAAGAAGCGACATGTAGCGCGCCCGGTATCGAGGCGAGGGGACTTTTGAAGTGAGCGTACTGATGCTGATCCATCGAAGTGAGTTAGCCAGCATCAGGATCGAAAAAAACACAGCAGCCGGAAGAAGAGGGGGGCTAACGATCATCCCTCCAAGCATCAGTAGTGCGTAGAGCGAAGTTGAAGTGATCACCGGAATCGTGCTCCCCGCTCGGTCATTCCAAATGCCTCCCAGTCGAGTGGAGAGTAGGCTTAAAATTCCGCCGCTAAAGTAGAGCATTCCAAGTTTTTCTCTCGGAAATCCTAAGTTGAACTGCATGAAGGTGCTTAAGTTGGGGACGATCAAAAAGGTGGCAAGGATGCCGTTTGCCGCCAAAAACAAGGAGATCGGCACTACACCGTTCGAAAATAGAGACTCTGTTTCTGTCCGAGAGCCGGCCCCAAGTCCTGCAGCACCGTCTGGATGATCGCGGTGATGTTCAAAGGACGGGAGCAAAAAGGCGCAGACCAAAACTGTCAAAAGAGCGAGCACTCCAACGACCAAGAATGGAAGCTTCCATCCAGAATCCGGGCCGCCCCGTTCTGCGAGCTCCAGTCCGATGGGCACACCAATGATCGAAGCCACAGAAAATGCGCCCATCACCATTCCGAGTGCGCGGCCGCGTCGTTCAGGCCGGATCACATCTGAAAGGATAGCAAGCATCGTGGAAGTCGCAGGGCCGCCACAGAGTCCCGCCGCCACACGGGCTGCCAGAAGAGACCAAAGGTCAGTGGCAAACGTGGTCGCTAGAGTAGCAACCGAGAGGCCCAGAAGGTGTAACAGGAGCGCTTGTTTGCGCCTGAGCTTGTCGAGATAGAAGGCTCCGGCAAGACCTGCCCAAAATGCTGCAAAAGTGTAACTTCCGCCGATCCACCCTAAGTGGTCCATTGAGATTCCGAGCGCCCGCCCCAGATCCGGTCCCAGGGGCATAACGATCATAAAATCGAGCACATTGACGAACTGAACGATCGTCAATGCGCCCAGAATCTTTTTTTCTGTAGGGGTAAATTGAGGGGTGTTCACTGGGACACCCTACCATGGGTGTCGGTTTTGACGCATTCACAAGCAAAGCAGTCGGACTAAACTGAAATGTAAGAGGTTGATCTATGCGCCTTTCAAACTCTACGCTTTCAGTCAGAGTCACTTTTATAGTTTTCGTTGGTTTGATGAGTTTAGTTTTGACGCCTACGTTTGCCGTAAGTTCTGCTGCCGCACGAGAGTCAGCTGAAAAACAGAAGCAAGAGGTACGTTTGGGTGGGCGCGCTCCGGCCTCTCCTGTGGTGCTCCCTAGGGTTGAGCCTCCTGTTGTGCCGACAAAGCCCCCGCGCTGGCGACTCATGGGTAATTGTCGAAACGATGTTGGCAATCAGCAGAGTCTATCGGGTATTGGTTACGGAAACTGCCCTAGAAATTGAACTCGCTCAGCCTGGCATTCTAAGGAGACCATTAGGCCCCGCTAAAGTGATAGCGGAGAGATCCCGCTTGGTTTAGGATCGGACCCATGAGTACACAGGATACCTCACACGATCAAAATCCTCCGTTTTTTCATCATATCAAGATGCTGCTGGCCTGCCTGGGCACAGCAGTGGCGCTTGCAGGTGGCATTGCCATGGCTGCTTACGCTGCCTACCAGGCGGCGATCTGGATTGGATCTCATTAAGAAAGTTCTATTTTTTGGGGATCGTGGCTCTGGGTCTGAGCTTTTCGATGAGTTGCAGTGCTTGGCTTAAACTCTCAGGGTCGAGCCAGAGAAACTCCACTCCTCTTCCAGCTGGAAGGCCATCTTTTTCTCTTGTCCATCGGACTTTGCCCAGGCCTTGTAATCCTGACCGAGTTTCTGATGCGTTCGGAAGAGGCTCTTGAAAGTCTACGCTAAAACGAATGATATCCTGCTCGGGGTTGAGGGTTTGATGTCTGAGTTCTTGGGGAGTGCGAGAGGTCGCATCGGGTAGAAAAAAACCTCCGTGTCCAAGCTGAGACAAAGTGATCGAGGCTGAGAGGGTGATCCAAGCCTCTGGTGAGGCGCCAGTGTCTGATTGGGGTGTCCGCCAGCGTTCCTGCGGCGGAGTGATCGTCCGCTGGATGCTTTGTATGAGCTCACTCCGATCAAAAGGCTTTGAGAAGACTGCGTCTGCTCCTAGGTCGTAGGCATCTTCGATGGTTACGTCAGAGTAGCCTGTGATGAAAATCACTACAGGTAAAAACGGATCTTTTTTTCGGACTTGCTCGAGGAGTACCACGCCTCCCATCTCGGGCATTCGGATATCGGTCACAATCAGGTCGACTGGTTTTTCTTTTAGGACTTTGAGTGCCTCTAGGCCGTTTTCAGCCTCAAGAGGCGAGTAGCCCCAGTGCTTGAGGTCAAAAGTGAGAGCTTCACGCAGCAGGGGCTCGTCATCGACTACCAGAATAGTCTTCATGCTGCCGGGGTTTCTTGCGCGCGCGCCTTGAGTTGTTGGCGCCGATTTTCGAGCGTTTTTCGCATTTCCAGAAGTAATCGATGCACTTTGGCAACTCCATCTTGAGACGCAATCGGAGGATTGGGTTGTTGCATCAACTCTATCCAGAACAGTGCAGCAGAAAGTGGGTTTGAGAGGTCGTGGATGAATTCGTTCTCGTTCATGGCTTTGCTCCAGATATTTCTTGTTCAGGGTTTGGAAGTTCGATCACAAAACAAGTGTCAGCCGAGGTCTCATCAAGCCAGATGCGTCCGTCGTGGCCCTCGATAATTTTTCTTGAAATAGGGAGCCCTAATCCAGTCCCTTGCTGGGGGGGCTTGGTAGTGAAGAACGGTTCAAACAGTCTGCGGCGTACATCAGCAGAAATCGGTCCCCCGTTGTCTAGAACGCGGATTTGGATTTTTTTATCTAGGGCGCTGGATTGAACTTTGATCCAGCGGTCGTGGTTTTTGAGTTGCTTTGCCAGTACAGCGTCGCGTGCGTTTTGAAGCAGGTTAAGAATGATTTGGGTGATTTCATTAGGTCTACCCAGAATCTTGAGTGTTTGCGGTTTGATCTCGATCGAAACGTGAATTCCTGAAAGAAGAAAACGTTCGCGACACAGCGAGTACGCGTCCTCGATAATCTTTTGGAGAGGGACCAAGACCTTTGGGTCTGTCGGTGCCTGGCGGGCAATCCCAAGGACAGTCGAAATGATCTGTCTGATGCGCTGGCTGGTTTGGAGAATCCGAGAGGCGGCGGCCCGGGTCTGGCCTGGGCTCCAGGACGGAGTGTCTGCGTATTCTTCGATTTGCCCGGCCAGTGTAGCAATGACCGCAAGAGGCGAATTGATTTCGTGAGCAATTCCCCCAGCCATTTCTCCTACAGTGGCCATCCGAGAGGCATGAATATTAAAGGCTCGTTGCCGTTCAAGTTCTTGTTGGGTCTCGCGAAGGAGCTCCTCGGCATTTTTTTGCAGCGTGATGTCTACATGGACTCCAGAAAATCGTACCGCTTTTCCGTTTGAGTCCCTTCGCGTAATCTTTCCTCGATCCAAGATCCAAACCCAGTGACCGTCGGCGTGGCGGACGCGGTGAATATTTTCATAGCGGGAAGTGCGGCCCTCGATGTGGGCACGAATGTCGCGGTAACAGGATGGGAGGTCGTCGGGGTGAACTCGGCTCTCCCAGGTTGAAAGAACTTGAGGGGTCTGGGCTGGATCAAGGCCCAGCATCGTTGACCACCGTTCATCAAATGTCACGGAGTTGTCGAGCAGGTTCCAATCCCAGGAGCCAGCCCCGGCGCCAGAAAGCACGAGCCTGAGCCGCTGAATTTCTGCCTCGAGCTCGGCAATGCGTTTTGCATCGCCGAGCCCGCCCACTTCTTGCAGTTTGCGCTGCATTGGTCCCAACCCACACATGTCGGAGTGCCGCACTGCGATTTTTGGGCCAACACGAGCCCAGCAAAATCGGTTATGATCTGCCCAGCGATGGCTCAGGGTGATTCTTCAAAATCCAAATCGTTTAAGATTCCTTCTGGAGTCGCATCGCGCGGGTTTGAGCTTTTCAAGCTTGCCGCTCGAGTGGGCACAAAAATGGTAGCCGGCGGCGGGCTCGATGCGCAGCAGCTGGATGCAGTGGTGCAGGGGCTCTCGCGTCTGAAGGGTGCGGCTATGAAGCTGGGACAGACCATGAGCGTGGAGCTCAGGGATCTGCTGCCTCCCGAGGTGATCGATGCGCTCACTCAGCTCCAGGACATGGGCGGACAGGGGAACACGCTCTCAGGTGCCCAGGTGCGAGCCATCCTTGAAAAAGAGTGGGCTCATGTGGGTGGCGCCAAGAAGTTTGCTGAGCTTGAGGCATTTTCGAGTGCGCCGCTTGCTTCAGCGAGCATTGGACAAGTTCATGCGGCGCGCTACCAAGGGCGCCCAGTGGTGCTGAAGGTACAGTTTCCTGGGATTTCAGAGACGATCGACAGTGATTTGGCTGGGCTCAAAGTTCTGCTTGCAACGTTGCTGACTGTTTCGGGCCGCAAGATCGCGCTCGATCCATTCATTGAAGAGCTCGGGGCGATCTTCAGGCAAGAGACGGATTACATGACTGAAGCTTCGTTTTTGCGTGAATACGGTGCCCATTTTTCAAAGTGGCAAGGTTACCGTATTCCTGAAGTGATCGACGAGCTGACGACTTCTCGTGTCTTGGTTATGACACGTGAGCGGGGGCTTAAGCCTCTGGAGTGGATGAAGGTGCGGCAGCCTTCAGTGAAGACCCGCAATGAGGTGGCCCAGCGTTTTCTGGACCTGTTTGAAATTGAGTTCTTTAGACTGGGGTTGGTGCAGACGGATCCCAACTTTGCCAACTTCTTGATTGATGACGAAGTTGAAAATGCAGCGTCTGGGCCAGTGATCACCCTTTTGGATCTGGGAGCTGCCAAACGGTTTGAGCGGTCTTTTATTAACGAGTATCGGAGACTCTTGCAGCTCACGGACCGGGGGAGCGAGCAGGAGATTCTTAGTCAGTGCCAAGCGCTTTCTCTTTTAGATCCACGTGAGGGGCCGGAGGCCGGAAAAAAACTCGTGGAGCTCCTGCGCACTTCGACTCGGCCGTTCAGACCTGAGTTGCAACCGTTTGATTTTACGGATGCCGATTACGCTCGCGACACACGCCAAGCAGCCCTCCGTCTTGCGCAAGTTTCTAAGTACACGCCGCCTCCGCGAACGATCTTGTTTTTGCATCGCAAGCTGGGTGGGCTTTTCAATTTGGCCAAAGCGCTCGAAGCAAAACTGGATCTTAGACCTTATTGGCGCCGGATTGTGGAGGGTGGGCCGCAAGACGGCTAAACGAACGGGCCAAGATCTGAGTAGCGACCCATGTCGGAATCGGGAGGATGAGTGCCCAGGCAATGATGCCATGCACTCCAGCCATTCCAAAATCCTGCAAGAACTGGCTGGGGCTTTCAGTGAACTGCCGGGTCATGATCTCAAGGTCGATGGCAATGGGTGTGGCTCCTGTGATTTTTTCGCCTATTCGGATGAACACTGGAATCATGACAAGGTGGGGGGCGTAAAGCAGGTAGTTCACCGTCTGCATGGCCACATGGTTGAGCCGGAGCGCAGCGCCGACCGCGCCGCAGAGAAAGGTCGTGCTCCCGAGGATCGGAAAAAGTGCAAACGCAGCCCCCAGGCTGACGCTCCACGCTAGTTTTTGGGGCGTAGCACCCTGCTTGAGTTGATTGAGGATCGGGTTGAGGACTTTTTCTCTGAGCCAAGGCATGCTGGGTTGAGGGTAACCCCGAATGCTGATTGACGCCCATGCCCATCTTGCAGAGTCGAGTCTTTCTGTGGACCAAGTCGTTGAGGAGGTCGTGGCAGGCCTCCGTGCGCAGGGCTTCGTGGCCTCCATCCAGGGCGGAGTGGGGCCTGAGGATTGGAAAAGGCAGCTCGCCTTGGCGGCCTTAGAGCCCGAGTTTATCAAGCCCGTGCTGGGGCTTCACCCGTGGTGGGTGATCGAGCAGGGCGCAGGGGCGGGTCCCGGCCCTGCCTGCGACCGGGCGCTTGGTGAGCTCGAAGAAATTTTGACGAACCCCGGGCCCGGCTTGCCGCGTGTGGTGGCCGTGGGGGAGCTGGGGTTGGATTTCTATCGTGACCAGAAGCGGGACTCGTCCCAAAACACCCATGGTCTTCAGTACCGGGTTTTTGAGAACCAGCTTGAGCTCGCCGCCCGCTTGGATCTTCCCGTCGTGCTGCACGTGGTTCATGCGCATGAAGTGGCGCTCGAAATTTTGCGCCGGCACGCTCTAAGAACCGGTGCCCCTGTTTGCGGTATCGTTCATGCCTTTTCGGGGTCCTATGAGACGGCGCAAGCCTATCTGGCGCTTGGACTGAAGCTTTCGGTCGGTCCGGGTCTCGCCCAGCCCGGCCGCTTCAAGCAGCTCAAAAGCGCGCTCCCACGCCTGAGGCCTGGCGACTGGGTATTGGAGAGCGACGGGCAGGGACCTGAGCTTTTGCAGGCAGCGCGTGCGGCTGCGGGGTTGACGGGTCGCAGCCTGGAGTCGGTGCTTGAGCGCTCTAGCCGAAATTTGGGTGAGGTCTTTGATCTAAACTGCCCCCAGCCACTATGAACTCCTCACCGGTAGCAGTTTAAATCGGCCTCTAAAAGCCGTGGTACTCCAAGGCAAAGCCGCCACCAAAGATACTGCGGGAGCTCGAGCCTGATTTGAGGAGTCCAAGTGAGTCCTCCGCAATGAAGCGAATTTTTCCGGTCCCGAGCTCAAAACCAGCCGATGCGCCGGTGTGGGTGCCGGTTCCAGCAAAGGGAACAGCTGTGCCGCCCGTGGGTGTGCGTGAGCCGTCAAAGTCTGCAAAAGTCCTGAAGACCCCGCCATAGGCCAGCAGCAGGTCCGAAAGTCTGAGGCCCACAATGGCCATTCCGTCGTACTGACGGTCGTTCAGCTGATAGTTAAAGCCGCCCGCGGACTCCGACCTTGTGCCGGTACTGATTTTGCCTGAAGCATAGAGTGCGGCCGAAAGATCGCCTGCCTGTGCCTTGGCCTTGGAGGGTCCGATGAGCTGGATTGGCGGTATCCGGCGCGGTGAGAGAATAGTCGTCCGTCAGGACTGAAATCAACCGGCTAAAAGTTTCATCGCCACTCTAGATTGGGCCCGGCCGCTGACTCTTGCAATCAGTATTGAGAGGGACTTTCTTTAGGGCAATTGGCCCTTTTTAGGACTTTTTTGCTGTGGTATCGCTCCCGCAGTCATGGAGATCCAAACCGAGACCCAAGCTCAAGCTGAGAGCAGCACCTACCGACTGCACCGCCGCTTTGATCGCATGGGCAGGCTCGTGGGCGACCTCGCGATGAAAAAGCTCCAAGGCTCGCACGTCATGATCATTGGCCTGGGAGGAGTGGGTTCGTGGGCCGCAGAGTCCATCGTCCGGTCTGGCGTGGGTAAGGTCACGATCGTGGACTTTGACGAAGTCTGCATCACGAACTCCAACCGCCAGCTCCATGCACTCACGGGGCTCGTGGGTTCTCATAAGGCTACGGTGCTTGCCGAGCGCTTTGCCAAGGTCAATCCGCAGGCTGAGATCATTCCGATGGTCCAGTTCTACAACGAGCGCAACAATCCCGAGATTTTTGCGACAAAGCCCGATTACGTAATCGATGCGATCGATAATGTGACAGCCAAGTGCCACCTGCTGGCCTACTGCGTGGAGCAGAAGATCCCTGTTGTGTGCTGCTCAGGTTCCGCCGGACGCATGGACCCCACCCAGGTGGAGGTTGCCGATCTTGCGGTCACCGAAGGCGACCCTCTGGCTCGTGTGCTGCGCAGGATTCTCAGGCAGCAGTATGGATTTCCGGAAAAGGGCGAATTCAATATCCCCACGGTCTTTTCGCGCGAGCCGATCCTTGCTCCGCATGAACTTGCCTACGACAACGGCAAGGGCTTTAAGTGCGTGTGCCCGCAGGGCAACAACGGCCTTAATACTTGTGACGACAAGAACCTGATTTTAGGATCGGCCGGCTTTGTGACGGGCGCCTTTGGATTGGCCTGCGCCGCCCGCGTCGTGTCGGATCTGATTCAGTCCTGAGTCAAGTCCTGAGCTCTCTTCTGGGTTTGCACTCGTTTTGCAATCTCAGGACGACATGAAAACCTTTCAGTGTCGTGATGTCGGAATGAACTGTGGCTGGTCGTGCAAGGCCACGAACAATCAGGAAATCCTCAAGATGGCCGAGGAACATGTACGCAAAGAGCACGGCATGCAAAAACTTGATGATGCGACCCGAAATAACATTCTGTCGCACATCAAGGACGCAAAAGTAGCCTAAGAACTTGCATGGCTGGGGGGTTTTTAATACTCCCTAGCCATGAGTCTGAATTACGAAAAGTTGCTGGGGTCCCAAGCCAAAAGTCTTCTTGAGCACAAGGCAGTGATCTCAAAGGAGACGCTCACGCTTCCCTCTGCTGACTGGGTGTCCAACACCTTGGCCTACTCTGATCGCAGCCCTCGTGTGTTGCGTTCGATGCAGGCGCTTTACTCAAGCGGCAGGCTTGCGGGTACGGGCTATGTCTCGATCTTTCCGGTCGACCAGGGCGTGGAGCATTCGGCCGGGGCTTCATTTGCCCCCAATCCCCAGTTTTTTGATCCTGAAAATATCGTCAAGTTTGCGATCGAATCGGGCGCAAGCGGCGTGGCGTCAACGCTTGGCGTGCTTGGAATTGCCGCGCGAAAGTACGCGCACAAGATTCCGTTCGTGCTCAAGCTCAATCACAACGAGTTTTTGAGCCTTCCCAACAAGTATGACCAGTCGATGTTTGCTTCGGTCAAGCAGGCAGCCGACATGGGTGCAGTGGCAGTGGGTGCGACCGTGTACTTTGGTTCACCTGAGAGCGCTCGTCAGATCCGTGAAGTGAGCGAGGCCTTTCAGGCAGCCCACGAGCTGGGGCTCGGCACGATTTTGTGGTGCTACACGCGCAATAACGGCTTCAAGGTTGACGGCGTGGACTACCACACTTCGGCTGACCTCACGGGCCAGGCAAATCACCTGGGGGTGACCATTCAGGCTGACATGATTAAGCAGAAGCTTCCGACCAACAACGGGGGCTATCTTGCGACCAAACACGGTAAGACACATCCCAAAGTGTACAGCGAGCTCACGACGGATCATCCGATCGATCTTTGCCGCTACCAGGTGGCCAACTGTTATATGGGCCGAATTGGGCTCATCAACTCGGGCGGTGAGTCTAAAGGTGATTCTGACCTGGCCGATGCCGTTAAGACAGCAGTGATCAACAAGCGCGCCGGTGGTTGCGGACTCATTGCCGGGCGTAAGGCCTTTCAGAAGCCCTGGAAAGAAGGCATCGAGCTGATCCACGCCATTCAAGACGTGTATCTGGATCACAAAGTCACGATTGCGTGAGCTTGCTGCCAGCGCCAAATACTGGTGCCATTTTGGGGAGCCATGACTTTTTTACAGGGTGACTGGGTCTTTCCTGTAATTATTAAATCAATTGTTTTTTCAATTGTTTACGTCACTTTCTTCAAGTGATTTAGAACGTGCCACCGCCTTCGTCCGATTCCTGCTCCCTTGAGTTCCGACGGGGAGGAAAGCCCGATGCAAGTCGATGGTCTTTTCAGATTGGGACGGGTGCTGGGGATTTTAGGGGTGACCGGAATAGTGGGGGCCTGTGGTCCGAGCGCCCCCTACAACGGAATGATTACGTACGAAGGGGGGCAGATTCGAAGAGTTCCTGAGGGAGAAAACTCTATCTGTCAGACGCAGTTCTGTGAGCCGAACTTCATTTATACTGCAAACTTTGGTCGCTCACGGCCACGACCTGGGCCCGCTCCTTTGCCTTTACCGGCGCCGGCGCCGGCGCTTCCGCCTTTGCCAGTGGAGCAGATGGATTACTCGCGCTCTCTGCTCCGAGCGCCAGGTGCTTGGGCCATGACTGAGGGATCACGAGAGATCGTGGTGGCAGTGATTGACTCGGGGGTGGACTACAATCATCCCGACTTAAAGAACAACATCTGGTTCAATGCAGCTGAACGTTACGGACAAGCGGGCGTAGATGATGATGCAAACGGTTACATCGACGATGTCTACGGATGGGATTTCGTTTCAAATCGCCCCAATGCCATGGATGACAATAACCATGGCACACACTGCGCTGGAATTATTGGAGCGGAGAGAAATGGAGTGGGCGTCGTTGGGATCAGTCCAAAGGTCAGGATCATGCCGCTCAAATTCTTGGGTTCCAATGGTTCAGGTGATCTCTATGCGGCTCTCTTGGCCATTCGTTACGCTACGCAAATGGGAGCGCGCGTGATTTCGAACTCTTGGGGTGGCGGCGGATTTTCTCAGATGATGAATTCTGCAATTCAAGAAGCCGTGAGCCGTGGAGTGGTGGTTGTGGCTGCAGCCGGAAATTCTGCCATGAACACGGACAGCACTCCGACTTTTCCCGCAGGTTATCCTCAGGTGATTTCTGTGGGTTCGAGTGATGCGTCTGATAGCTTGAGCACCTTTTCGAACTATGGTGTGCAATCCGTCCTGGTGGCTGCTCCAGGTTCGGAGATCCTCAGCACAGTGCCTGGCTCCAGGCTTGCCACTTTTTCTGGAACTTCGATGGCAGCGCCGCAGGTTTCTGGAGCCATTGCACTCGCACTGAGCCTCAAGCCTTCGGCGACGGTGGCCGAGATCCGGCAAAAGCTTTGCGATACTTCGGTCGGAATTTTGACCTCTCGGGTCAAGTGCGGCCGCATGGACGTGGAGGCCTTTGTTGGAAGCTTCAGGTAACCCGGGTTAGACTGGGGCCCATGAATTGGCAAGAGTTGGCACGTACGCGGTTGGAGTGGTTCAAGCCTTTTACGAAAGTAAAAAACACGAGCTTTAAAAAGCCCGTTTTGATCCGGTGGTTCGAGGACGGAGAGCTCAATGCCTCGGTGCAGTGCTTGGATCGACACGCAATCCGTAGAGCACAGCAGCCAGCCATCATTTGGGAGTCGGATGACCCGAGCGAGCCTTCTCGCACGCTGACCTACAAGCAGCTTCTGGGAGAAGTCGAGCGCATGAGCCATGTGCTTCGGAGGCATGGAGTCAAAAAAGGAGATCGTGTAACGATTTACCTCCCAATGATTCCTGAAGCGGCGGTGGCCATGCTCTCTTGCGCGCGGGTGGGAGCGATTCATTCGGTAGTTTTTGGGGGGTTTTCAGCAGAGGCATTGGCAGGAAGAATCCAGGACTGTCAGAGCTCTTTTGTGATCACAGCAGACGAGGGGCTGCGCGCCGGAAAAAAAATTCTACTCAAGGCCAATGTCGACGAGGCCCTCAAAACCTGTCCAAGCGTAGGCAAGGTGCTAGTGGTGCGGCGAACCGGGGGAGAAGTGTCGTGGATTAAAGGACGCGACCTCTGGTGGAGCGAGGAGCGTGAGTCAATGGACGAGCTTCCGCGAGTGGCCTGGAAGTGCGCGCCTGAGTCCATGAATGCCGAGGACCCGCTTTTTATTTTGTACACCTCTGGCAGCACAGGAAAGCCCAAAGGCGTTCTTCACACGACTGCAGGCTACCTTTTGTATGCTGGCTTCACCCACGAAAAAGTTTTTGGCTGCAAGCCTGGGGACATCTACTTCTGCACGGCCGATGTGGGCTGGGTCACGGGCCATAGTTACGTCGTCTACGGACCGCTCTCCAATGGTGTGACGACGCTGATGTTTGAGGGGGTACCCCAGTTTCCAACTGCTTCACGCCACTGGGAAATAGTCGACAAGCACAAAGTGAGTGTCTACTACACTGCGCCGACTGCAATCCGAGCGCTGATGCGTGAAGGCGATGCCCCGGTGGCTTGCACTTCGCGTGATTCACTCAAAGTGCTCGGAACCGTGGGTGAGCCCATCAATCCGGAGGCCTGGAACTGGTACCACAGGGTCGTGGGCAAGGGGCGTTGCCCGATCGTCGATACTTGGTGGCAGACAGAGACGGGTGGGATTTTGATCAGTCCGATTGCTGGAGAAACTCGGCTCAAGCCGGGGTCGGCTACGTTTCCTCTTCCAGGAATTGAGCCAGTCATGGTGGATTTGACCGGTCGCGTGCTGGACGGTCCGGGCGAGGGAAATCTTTGCATTGCTGATTCTTGGCCTGGTCAGGCGCGCACGCTCTACGGTGATCACGAGCGCTTTGAGCAAATCTATTTTTCAACTTATCCAGGCCTTTACTTTACTGGAGATGGCTGTCGCCGAGATGAGGAGGGGTATTACTGGATCACTGGGCGTGTTGATGACGTGATCAATGTCGCGGGTCACAGGCTCGGAACTGCAGAAATCGAAAGCGCCCTTGTAGGGCATGCTTCAGTGGCTGAGGCTGCGGTGGTGGGATTTCCGCACGAGATCAAGGGACAGGGGATTTACGCTTACGTGACTTTGAAAGCAGGAGTAGAGGCGACTCAAGAGCTCAGAGCCGAGCTCGTGGCGCAGGTACGAAAGGCGATCAGCCCGATTGCCACTCCAGACGTGATTCAATGGGCGCCCAGACTGCCTAAAACCCGATCAGGAAAAATCATGCGCAGAATTCTGCGCAAGGTGGCCCAAGGAGAGTTTGATCAAGTGGGGGACACCTCAACCCTGGCTGACCCAGATTGCGTGCGTGAGCTGGTTGCCAATCGCGAGCAAAGCTTTTCAAAAAAGGTCTAAAAAATCCAGAACGCCAGTCCCGCAATGAGGGTGGGCATGAGTGCTGCCTTGAAAAGGCCGATTGGGCTGATTCCGTCGTTTCCAAACGAGCCGTTGAGGATGCCATAGCCTGCGGGATTGGGGGCATTGGCAATCACCGTGAGTCCTCCGCCCACGACACTTCCTGCCACCAAGGCGTACTTGGAGGCTTCAGTGAGGGTTGGTACTTGCGAGCCCAAATAAGTGAGCGCTGCATTGTCAGTGATCGCAGTCAGGGCCGAGGCGCCCAAGTACAGTGCAAACTCAGAGAGGTTTGCTAGGACGGGCTCCAGCCACCAGCTCTGCAGTCCTCCCAAGACCACGAGTCCTCCCAGAAAGAACGCTACCAGTAGACCTTCCCTGAGCTTGAGCGGCTCTTGATATTCTTGGGTCACAGCGTGGAGTCCTAAGAAAAACAAGAATACTCCTGCAAACACCACGAGGTGATGAGCTGAGGCAACTACTACGGCCAAAAAGACCAAGTGAATGAGCCTGAGCATGACCGGAGAAGCTTTATGCCCGCTCGAAGCACGCGGGTTCCACTCGAGATTTGCTAACTCGCGCCGATGGCGCCAAACAACGAGCAGAGTGGAAATCAGGCAAGCGAGAGCTGCTTTCCATCCAAAATTTTCAAGCATGTGACTCAGTCCCCAGCCCCACTTTCCAGCCACCATGAGTACAGGGGGGGCTGCAAATGGAGTGAGAGTGCCGCCGATAGAAACATTCACAAACAAAAGTCCCAAAGTCGAATACTTGAGTCCCAAGGAGAGGGGTTGAGAGTAGTAATGTTTGAGCAGAAGGATGGCTAGAACCGTCATGATGGCGGGCTCGGTGATGAAACTCCCGAGAAGGGGCCCAAACCCAAGCAATACAAAATAAAACGCTACTGCTTGCGGCAGCGGAATCCGCTTTGCGACAGCACGCATCAGCGCAGAGGCGACATCCAGCACCGGTTTCGTGGAGCAAATCGAAAGGATCACGAAGACAAAGGCCGGCTCAGTAAAGTTGCGTCCCTCTAAGTAAGCAATTGCCTCTGACAGGCTCAGAGTGGCCGCGATAAAGGCAAAAAGAATGGCCGACCAGAAGCCAAAGACGACTTCAACCTCGCCCAAGAGGTGAAAGAGATTTTCGCCTATCGAGCCCTCAGGATAGCGTTGGGCAATATTCTGAAATTTGCTGACAACAAAAGTGTGTAGGATGGCCAGTCCAAAAATGAGGGTGGCGCCAAGCTGCAAAAGGGTGGGGGTCATGTCCTGACCTTACCGCGGCTTAAGTTCGAAAGAAAACTCGATCAAAGAACCAGCGCTCAAAGCGGACTCGCCAGCAGTCCGGAAGCAGGCGTTGCAGGATGCGCATGGCCCAGGCATCACGGCCGATCACGTGTCTGAGTTCGACCCTGCGGCGCTCACAAAGCTGAACGATCAGGTCTGTGACTCGCTGAGGGTTGGCGCCAAAGAGATCCGATTTGTTTTTTAGCCTGCGGCGGAACTCCTCTAGCCTTTTAGAGTTGATGGGGTCTTGAGTGGGCTCAATGGTTGAATACTCGACCGACTCGTTGAAACCCGTATTGAAGCCCCCGGGCTCAATGAGGGCCACTTGCACTCCAAAAGGAGCAAGCTCGTAGAGCAGTGCCTCACTCACGGCTTCGAGCGCAAACTTGGACGCATTATATGCGCCGTAATACGGAAAGCTCACCAGCCCCGCGATGCTGCTCACATTGATGACTCGTGGGGCGCGCCCCGAGGTAGCTGATTTTTTGAGTGCAGGGATGCAGGCTCGAGTCAGTGCAAGTGGGCCAAAAAAATTGACTTCCATTTGCTGGCGTACTTGCAAGTCGGATTGATGTTCAAGCGGGCCCATGAGGCCGTAGCCTGCATTGTTGACGAGAACGTCAAGAGTGCCATTCCAATGCTCTTCGATCCAGTGGGCTGCTGCTTTGATGGCTTGAGCCGACTCCATGGGCAGATCCAGAAAGTGCAGTCGACCTGTATCGAGGGCTTTTTTAGAGGAGTCACCAGAGGAGAACAGACTCTTGCCTCTGGCCTCGCCTCCACGAAGCGCAGCCAGCACTTCATGGCCTCTAAAAATAAGAGCCTCAGCAGCTTGTTTTCCAAAGCCGCGCGAGGCTCCCGTAATCAATATCTTCAGGGCCATGCAGTGATTGGTCTACGGACAGTGGTCTTGGTAAACCACCCAGCGTCCAAACACATCCCAACCTGTGCAACGCACTCCAAAGGCGTAGCGCGCATCCCAGGTGCAGGTCTGTCCTAAGGCCGGGTTTGCGTAAACGATGCAAGCCGCGGTGCGGCCGGATTGCGGACAGTAAGCGTGGGCTGTGCATTGAGTGAGACCCAACTGCGCGGCCAGAGAAGTCTCTCGATCGGGAGTACTCCCCCACGAGCTCACTGAAGCCATCGCTGAGATGCCCACCAGCAGGAGTAAGATTTTTTTAATCATGACTGCGGGATATCCAATCTTGAGAGAATGGTCAAACGAGATGGCACGCTGCAAAGTGCGCCGACCGGATCTCTCGAAGCGCGGGCGTCTCAGTGGTGCAGCGCGCCTGGGCCATGGGGCAGCGACGGGCAAAACGACAGCCGGGCCCGATATTGACCGGCGTGGGGATCTCTTTCTTAAGGTCTGAGAGTTCTGGTCGTTCTAGTGCATGAACTGCTGAGCCGATCAAAAGCTGGGTGTAGGGATGCACCGGCTTAAAAAAGACCTCGTCCGAGGGGCCAAGCTCAACTACGGAGCCTAAGTACATGACGGCCATTCGGTCCGAAACATACCGCACCATGGAGAGGTCATGAGCGATGAATAACAGCGTGAGTCCCAATTTTTCTTTGAGCTCGGCAAGCAAGTTGATCACCTGGGCTTGAACTGAAACATCAAGCGCAGAAATGGGCTCATCGCAGACGACAAAGCGTGGCTCTAGCGCAAGAGCCCGTGCGATGCCGATGCGCTGGCGTTGGCCGCCGGAGAATTCGTGTGGATAGCGCGACAGGTGGTCGCGCGAAAGTCCCACACGCTCCAGCCAATCCCCCGCCCGTGTGTCCAGCTCAGAGGGGTCCCATAGGCGATGAAGTCGCGGCCCCTCTGAAATAATGTCGCGCACGGTCATGCGAGGATTGAGTGAAGAGTAGGGGTCTTGAAAGATCATTTGGATCTGACGTGAGTACTGCCTAAATTCACGAGGGCCAAACCGTTCAGGCATTTTCTTGCCTTCAAACAGGACCTCTCCTGAAGTCTTGTCGTAGAGGCCCACGAGGGTTCGTCCGAGCGTCGACTTGCCGCAGCCGGATTCTCCCACTAGCCCAACGATTTCGTGACGACCAATCGAAAGACTCACTCCGTCTACTGCATGAACGACTTTGTCTCGGGCCAAAACGAAATGTTTTTTTAGATTTCGGATCTCGACCAGTGAGCTCATCCCACACGCTCCGGATGATGAAGCCAGCAGCGTGCTTGGTGGCCGGCCGTGAGGTTAAAGGTGGGCGGAGGTTGATCCTCGCAGGCGCGCATTGCTTGACTACAACGAGCAAAGTAGCCGCAGCCTGGTGGGGGGCTAAAAAGATCTGGAGGCGAGCCCTCGATTGGAACGAGCTTGCGGCGACTGTTTGGTTGGGGGTCCGGAAGCGCTTGTTGCAGGCCGCGAGTGTACGGGTGCGAGGGCGATTCAAAAACTTGCTTGAGTGTCCCGCGTTCCACGACTTGGCCTGCGTACATCACGGCGACTTCGTCGGCCACTTGCGAGACAACACCGAGGTCATGAGTGATGAGGATGATGGACATTCCGCGTTCGCGCTGGAGTCGCTTGAGCAGGCCCAGAATCTGCGCTTGGATCGTGACGTCGAGTGCGGTGGTGGGTTCGTCGGCGATGAGCAGAGAGGGGTTGCAGGCGATTGCGATTGCGATCATCACTCGCTGGCGCATTCCTCCCGAATATTGAAAGGGGTAAAGGTCAACCCGAGATTGTGGATCAGGGATTTGCACTTGGCGCAAAAGCTCGATGGCTCTGGCCCGGGCTTCTGCCGCCCCCAGTCCCTCGTGGATACGAAGGCTCTCTCCGATCTGCGCCCCAACCGTCATCGTTGGGTTGAGTGAGGTCATCGGATCTTGAAAGATCATTCCGATTTGGCGGCCACGGATTTGATTGGCCTCCTTGAGCGAGAGATTGAGGATCTCACGTCCAAACAGCAGTGCCGAGCCTGAAGTGATACGACCCGGTGGGGTAGGGATCAGGCCCATGAGCGCTTGCATGGTGACGGATTTTCCGCAGCCCGATTCGCCGACGATGGCTAGAGTCTTTCCGGCTTCAACTGACAGGTTTACTCCTCGCACTGCTCGGACGATCCCACCATAAGTGTCAAACTCGACATGAAGGTCATTCACTTCAAGGAGCGGCGTTCCCGGCTTGGAATTCACGAGACACCCCGCTGTTTAGGATCCAGTGCATCTCGGAGTCCGTCGCCCAAAAGGTTGAAAGCAAGCACGGTCACACTGATGAAACCTGCCGGAAATAAAAACTCATGCGGGTCGGTCAAGAAACTCTGGATGCCGTCATTACAGAGGCTCCCCCAGCTCGGAGTGGGCGGGACGACCCCCATTCCGATGAAGGATAGAAAAGCCTCAGTAAAAATCGTGCTGGGGATGGCAAAAGTGAGTGAAACCAGAATGACTCCCAAAGTGTTTGGGACAAGATGGCGCCACAACAGGGTCTGAGCTCCGGCACCCAACAGCCTTGCCGCCTGCACGTACTCAGCCTCTCTGAGTTGGAGGACCTGGCCACGGACCAATCGCGCTGCCGAAGGCCAGGAGAGTAAAATGAGTGCGGCAAGCAGTGCCATGATCCCGCTCTCGCCCGGTTGGACGCCAAAGGCAATCCTGAGCAGGATCATGAAGAGTAAGAACGGAAGCGCAACCACCAGATCGGTAACGCGCACGATGATCAGATCGGTTCTTCCGCCTTTAAGGCCCGCAAATCCTCCGATGGTCACTCCAATGAGGATGTAGAGGATGGGTGCAAAAAATCCGATCGATAGCGACACTCGTGCTCCTGCGATGATCCGTGCAAGGAGGTCGCGTCCTAGTGAATCCGTTCCAAACGGATGGGCCGGAAGTTTCAGAATAGATCCTGCAATCGCATGCGGATCGATTCTCTGGGCATCCTCAAGCTTGAGCCCAATTTTTGGAGTGATCTTGAACTGGACAAACGTTTCGGTTTCTCTTCCTTTTTTTAGCGCGATGACAGTGTACCAGTAAGTGCGTGGCTCAAGAGACATGCGATCGATGTAGCGAGTCGTTGTCACACCGCGAAGCTCAGCTAGCGGGAGCCCTAAGTACTCTAGGCCCCGCGAAGGCTGAATGGCACGATAAATCGCATAACCGTCGGCTTGATCCAGAGGCTCCCAATTTAAGGGCACGCCGGCAGTCGTGGGGTCCTGGTTGGATTGGGCTTCAGTATCCGGACCAATCACCCGAGCTTCTCTTCCGAGAGTAGGACCGAGAGAGCTTTCGGCCAGGAGTTGAAACGACGGATCGAGTGTCCAGATCCATGGGCCGGCTATTGTAAAGAGTGCCAGCGTCACAACGATCCAAAGTGAAGCCGTTGCCTGGCGATTTTTTTTGAGTCTGATCCAAGCATCCTGCCAGTAGCTGAGTGAAGGTCTAGAAATGCGTACGGAGACGTCTCTTTTTCGAGCCGGCAGAAAGTCTTCTGGTTTCATGTGTTGGGTTCTCATCAGGATGAAGCTCCCACACGAATTCTTGGATCAATCCAGCTGTAGATTAAATCCACCAAGATCACCATGAACACGAGGTAAGCTCCGTAAAAAACGGTGAGCCCCATGATCACTGTGTAGTCGAGCTGGTGCACGGCCTGCACGAAGTAGCGGCCCAGGCCCGGGATTGCAAAAACTTGCTCTACGACAAACCCACCGGTGGTGATTGCAGCAATCGCTGGTCCCAGTACGGTGACCACGGGCAGGGCGGCGTTTCTGAGTTGATGTCTGAAAAAAATCCCCGAGGGTGAAACTCCCTTTGCGCGTGCTGTGCGGATGTAATCGGCGTTGGTCACTTCGAGCATTGAGGAGCGCATGAGGCGAGCCAAGAATGCCAGGGTACTTAGCCCCAGAGCTAGCGCCGGGAGTACCATGTGTCCGGGATCACCCCACCCGCCGGCGGGTAGCAGTGAAAAGCCCAAAGTCGATTGCGTGATGCGATTCAGCTCCGTGATGCCCAGCTGCAGGAGGGCTGCGACTACAAAGCCCGGCACTGACACTCCAAAGATGACTAGCAACATGATGAGCCTGTCGGGTGCACGATTTTTAAAGATTGCTGTGATCGAACCCAGCAGCACGCCACCTGTGGCTGCCACTGCAATGGCTAGAAGCCCGAGGACTGCTGAAATCGGAAAGTGCTTACGAATGATGTCATTGACCGAACGGTTGTGCTGAGTGAAGGAGATTCCAAAATCTCCAGTGGCCATGTTCTTGATAAAGGTTCCGTATTGCTCAAGCAGCGGCCGATCAAGACCGTATTTTTTTTGTAAATTGGCTCGGATCTCGGGAGTCGTGGCCTTGCCACCCATTAAGGGGTCTCCGGGCACCGCGTGCATCGCAAAAAAGGTGGCGGTGGCAATAAAGAAAACTGTAACGATACCAGAAGCAATCTGTCTTAAAAGATGCCGGACCATGGCGTCTGTTACTCCGTCGCTGAGGCCTGCGAGAGGTCGGGGTCTGCGCCCACCGATCGGCGCACAATTCCGCTCACACGCGCAGAATGAGTGTAGATGATGGTCCGCTCAAAGAGCGGCAGAATCGGCTGTTCTTCGAGTAAGATTTTTTCGGCCTCCGCCATGGCGCCCATGCGCACTCGCGTATCAGTTGTGCCCTGCGCCTTACGGATCAGCGCATCATAGGCTTCGTTTTTCCATTTGCCGCGGTTGTTCTCATTCCAAGAAGTAAACAAATCAGCAAAAGTCATTGGATCCGCATAGTCGGGGCCCCATCCTGCCGATACGATGTCAAAGTCACCTGCATTCATCTTGGCAAGCCGCTGTTTGAAGATCTGCTTGTCGATCCGTATTTCGACTCCAAGAACGTTCTTGAGCAGGCTCTGAAAATATTCAGCCTCTCTCGCAGAGGTGGGGCTTTCACTCGTAAGCCAAGTGAGTGAGGGAGGTGCGGAGAGCTTTTCTTCTTTCAGAAAGGCTGCCATGTGGGCACGAGCTTTCAAAAGGTCGGGCTTGACCGGCATGAGAGGATACTCTGCCCGAAACAAGTCTTTGGATCCTGGCATCCAGCCTGGAATGAGTCCCAAGCCAGGCGTGGTGCCCGGAATTCCGATGACTTTGCTCACGTACTCTTGGGCATCGAAGACCAGCTGGATGGCTTTGCGCAAGTTTTTGTTCCGAGTGGCTCGGTTCTTGGCAAGGTTGAACTCGAGATAGTAGATCGATCCATCGTTGAACTTTTTGAGATTAAAACCTTCCCGCAGGGCATTTTCGAGAGAATTTTTGCTGAGCTCCAGGATGTCGATCTTGTGGTCCCTGAACAAGTTGAAGCGGGCGCTGTCGTCTGGTGTGATGTAGGGAACTTCGATCCTGCGCAGGTTGACTTTTTGGCGATTCCAATACTTTTCGTTTTTTTCAAGACGCAGAGCTGCGCCATGCACCCAATACGAAAGCTGAAATGGCCCATTGTACAAAAGCTTGTCTGCATCTGCGCCGTACTTGCCCTGCTGTGCATCGTAGAAGTCTTGTCGCACCGGCAAATAGGTCACAAAAGAAGTGAGTGATGGAAAGTAACCGCAGGGTTTTTCGAAAGTCACTTCAAGCGTCCGGTCGTCACGCGCCTGCACTCCCAGTGCTGAGGGAGGGAGTTTTCCCTTCACAATCTGCTCGGCGTTTTTAATCGGAAAAAGAATAAATGCGTACTCGGAGGCGGTCTTCGGGTCGACCACAGTGCGCCAGGCAAAAACAAAGTCTTGGGCTGAAACGAGTTTTCCGTCGCTCCAGCGGGCGTCCCCCCTCAAGTTAAAGGTGGCGCCGCGTTCAGTGAGCTTCCAGCTCTCTGCAACTCCGGGCACGGGGAGACCAGACGCGTCGGTTCGGGTCAGTCCCTCCATGACATGGCCGAGGATAAAGCCGCTTTCTTGGTCAATGGCTTTCGTAGAGTTCAGCTCGGGTGGTTCGGTTTTGAGGGCAAGGTAGAGGGTGTCTTTGAGCTCTCTGCGGGAGCAGCCCTGAAGTACGGATGAGACTGCGAGTGACACGAAGATCGGGAGAGAGAAAACAAGAACTGCTCTTGGAAAGGCACCGTTGCTCCTCATGCTTTTGGGGTAGCAGACGAATGCGGTTTTTCCTACTGGCTTTGTGATTCAACCTGCTGTGGGATGACTTCGCTGTCTGGGTCTTTCCACTCGCGGAGCTCGGCCACACGCCCGGAGACACCCGGCCGGACCCATACAAAGGGCTTTCGCCCGTAAGGCAGATTGCATTCGTAGTCATGAAACGCAGGTGACCAGGTGCCTGAGTTAAGAAACTCTACTTCTTCGATTTGGCGATGTTTTTCATAATGCGTGTGGCCATGAACGACGCGTCTGACTTTGGCCAGGCGCGCGCTGATCGTCACACTGCGCTCCGGAGCCTGAACGTTTTCTTCTTCAAGACTGCTCCGCACATTTTGAGCGTACATGATGAAAAACGGCATGGTGCCTAAGATCGGTACGATCATCCACAGGACAGAGATGTTGAAGACGAGTTTAACAATAGAAAGTAAGTAGAAGCTCCCGAGCACGATGAGCAGAAATAGAATCGCGCGGTCTAGCCACAGCTCCTGCATGATTTTGATGGGATTAAAAATAGCTGGATGAACGTGAATTTCTTTGAGGGCGCGCACGGTGCGCGGGGATGCGTTTGCTTTCATTGCAATTTCTGCCATTCGGCGCTCGACCGTGAGTGGGTCTTTGACTGCCGGCAGAAAACCCTCGAGCAGTGAGTGAAACAGGGCAAAGCCCGAGCTCCAAAACCAGGTAAAAATGATCAGCGGTTCGTGTTTGAGTAGGTACTTAAAGAAAAACCGCACGTAGTCGCCAAACGACATGATGAAGTGTGAAGTGACATGTGGATTAAAAAGTCCCATGCCGTTCATGAGCATTTTGTTTGCAGTGTCCCCGAAGGGCATTCGGACTACGGCCCTTCGGCCTTTTCTGATGAGAGGATGAACCGGGTTTGTACACAGATTGTACGAATCGTATTGGTTGCCGTGTTCAAAGAGGGTGTCGCCATTGCTGACGTAAAACCACTCGCAAAATCTCAGGTTTTCTCGGTACGTTTCTGGGAGCTTGAGTGCTTCACGGATGGATGTTTGGACTGCTGGCCAGTGCAGCTCGATGTCGTGGTTTCCGATGACGAATACGACTCGGTGGCCTTTTAAAATGAATTCGCGCAGAGCCGCAACCCAGGCTTGATGATCTTGTAAGATCACTTCCATCTTAAAGCGGCTCTTGGGTTCTTCAGCATTGAGCCCTCGACGGCGCTCCAGCCAGTGCAGCTTGAACTGTTTGGGGTCATCGGGCTGCCGGGTGACCGCATCGAAGTCAAAGATGTCGCCATTCAAGATGAGCTCGATGGATGGAGTAGACCCCTTGGATTCTGTCGCGGCTAGGCCCTCAATGTGCGCTAAAAATGAGGTAAACGTAGCATCGATAAAAAATTTTCTGGATTTGTAGACTTTCCACAGCGGACGTTTGGGATTGAAAGGTTGGGCCTCGGTGAGGTGCAAGTCGCTCACGCTAAAAGTGTGGGCGGCCTTTTTAAAGTCGATGCGACGGTTACCTGCCATGGGGTTCTCTAGTGTATCTCTCTACTAGTCTAACTGGGGAGGGGAATAGCGGCAAAAACAGAGCAAAAAGCTTGAAAATAAAAGCGGTTGGCCGTCAAAACATTGATGGATAAGGTGGGGACATGCAAGTTTATCACGACGTTTTGAAACATGTTCTGGAGCACGGTACGCGCAAGACTGACCGGACCGGGACTGGGACCTTGAGCGTCTTTGGTTACCAGATGCGTTTTGACCTATCCCAGGGTTTTCCGCTGGTGACCACAAAAAAGGTCCATCTCAAGTCCATCATTCATGAGCTTTTGTGGTTTTTAAAGGGCGAGACCAATATCGGTTACCTGAAAGAAAATGGCGTATCGATTTGGGATGAGTGGGCGGATTCAAATGGTGAGCTTGGGCCGGTCTATGGCTCGCAGTGGCGCTCCTGGCGCGGCGCCGACGGGGTGGTCGTAGACCAGATCTCAGAGCTCATCGAAACTATTCGCAATCATCCGGATTCTCGCCGTCTCATTGTGAGCGCTTGGAATGTGGCCGAGATTTCTAAGATGAAGCTTCCGCCCTGCCACGCGTTTTTTCAGTTCTATGTGGCTGAAGGAAGGCTCTCGTGCCAGCTCTATCAACGCTCAGCTGATCTTTTTTTGGGAGTTCCGTTTAACATCGCGAGCTATGCGCTTTTGACCATGATGGTGGCGCAGGTCACGGGTCTTAAAGCCGGAGAGTTTGTGCACACCTTGGGCGATGCGCATCTTTACTTGAATCATTTGGAGCAGGCGACAGAACAGCTGAAGCGTGAGCCGCGAGCGCTTCCGCGGATGAGGCTGAACCCCGAGGTGCGCTCGATCTTTGAATTTAAGTACGAAGACTTCGTGCTTGAGGGCTATGACCCTCATCCGGCCATCAAGGCCCCGGTTGCCGTTTAGCGAGGTGAAGCAGTGAAGATCTCGGCCTTTGGTGCGATGGCGCAGAATCGAGTGGTGGGGAGAGCAAATGCGCTTCCTTGGGACCTTCCGGCTGATCTTAAGCGATTCAAGCAGATGACTTCTGGCCATCCCGTGATCATGGGAAGAAAGACCTGGGAGTCGCTTGGAAAACCTCTTCCCAACCGTGACAACCTGGTGGTGACCCGCCGCAAGGAGTTCTCCGCCGCCGGGGCACGCGTGTTTTCGAGTGTTGAGGCTGCGCTGGATTGGTGCCGCGCAGAGGAGCGCCAAGGCAAAAAGGGATTTGAAGAAGTCTTTGTGATCGGTGGCGGTGAGATCTGGAGCGCCTGCTGGCACCTGATTGAGCGGGTTTACTTGACCGTTATCCACAGGGATTTTGAAGGTGACGCATGGTTTCCTGAGTTTGACTGGAATGCTTTTCAGGTGAGCTTCAGAGAAGATCACTCCGATCCGATGCCTTTTACCTACTACACACTCGATCGGCACTAGGGCTCTGCCCGGGCTCTCTGGTAAAACAGAGAACATGCAGAACAATCCGCTTTTGAGTCCCTGGACCGGTCGCTTTGGTGAAATCCCTTTTGATCAGATCAAGGTCGAGCACTATCGGCCCGCCTTTGATGCAGCTCTGGCCGAGGCCAGGCAGAACCTGGCGGCTTTGAGATCGGATGCTTCAAAGCCCACCTTTGAAAATACGATCGAGCGTCTTGAGTCGCTGACCGAAAAACTGGATCGCTGCTCGGGAGTTTTCTTCAACATGGTGGGGGCTGAAGCGGGTGAATCGATGCACGCTCTTGCACGGGAGATTTCTCCTCTGACAGCAGCCTTCAGTAACGACCTGCTTTTAGACGCCAAGGTTTTTGCGCGTGTGAAAGAAGTCTTTGATTTGCGCGCGGGCCTCAAGCTCACGCCCGAGCAGTCCATGTTGCTTGAAAAGACCTACAAAAGTTTTGTGCGCAATGGAGCTCTGCTCGATTTGACGGCAAAAGAGCGCCTTCGTGAGATCGATGCCGAGCTGGCCAAGCTTGGCCCCCAGTATTCTGAAAACGTGCTCAAGGCTACCTATGCGCGGGAGTTCTGGATCAACTCGGAGGCTGATCTCGAAGGAATTCCAGAGAGCGCGCGTCTTGCCGCGCGTGAAGCCGCCAAAGAAAAAGGCCGCCCTGGTGAGTGGCTTTTTACGCTGGAAGCGCCGAGTTACATCCCTGTCCTGAGCTACGCAAAAAAGCGCCAGCTTCGCGAGGAGATGTGGCGCGCCTACGGATCCAAGGCTCTTTTGGGCGAGTTTGACAACCGCACGATCCTCAAGCGCATCGCAGTGCTCCGGCACCAGCGGGCAGGCCTTTTGGGTTACTCAACCCATGCGCACTATGTCCTTGAAGAGCGCATGGCGCAGTCACCCAAGAACGTGAAAGCGTTTTTGGATAAGCTCTTTGTCTATGCCCGGCCTGCGGCCGAACGCGAACTCGAGGACCTCAAGCGCCTGGCGCGCGACCTCGAAGGAATCTCGGATTTCAAACCCTGGGATGCAGCCTACTTTATGGAGAAGCTCAAGCACGCGCGCTTTGACTTCGATGAAGAAGAGCTCAGGCCCTATTTTCCGCTCGAGCAAGTGGTGGCTGGAGTGTTTGAGCATGCGCGCAGGCTGTACGGACTTGAGTTTAGGCCTGTATCGGACGTTGCCGTCTATCATCCGGACGTAAAAGTTTACCAAGTGATCGACACACGCGATGAGCGTTTTATCGGGCTTTTTTACACTGATTTTTTTCCGCGCAAGACCAAAAAGGGTGGGGCCTGGATGACTTCATTCAGGGATCAGGGCTTGATGGCCCAGAAGATCGAGCGCCCGCATGTTTCGATCGTTTGTAACTTCACGCCGCCAGCGGGCGGAAAGCCTTCACTTCTGACGTATGATGAAGTGCGCACGCTCTTTCATGAGTTCGGTCATGCGCTGCACGGACTTTTGAGCGACTGCACTTATCGGTCCGTAGGCGGAACCAATGTGTACTGGGATTTTGTGGAGCTCCCGTCGCAGGTTATGGAAAACTGGACTGAGCAAAAAGAGTCACTCGACCTATTTGCCCGGCATCACGATACGGGACAGGTGATGCCAGCTGAGCTTGCTAAGAAAATCCGTGAAGCTTCTCGTTTTATGGCGGGCTGGTATTGCTTGCGGCAACTCCAGTTTGCGGAGCTCGATATGGCCTGGCACGCCTCTGATCCTTCAAGTGTGAATGATGTCGAAGCGTTTGAAGAAAAGGTGCTCGAGCGCACGAGGATTTTGCCGCGAGTGGCGGGGACTGCGACTTCGCCCGCTTTTTCGCACATCTTTGATGGCGGCTACTCGGCAGGCTACTACAGCTACAAATGGGCCGAAGTGCTCGATGCCGATGCGTTTGAGTACTTTCAAGAACACGGGCTTTTTGACCGCGAGATCGCAGCCAAGTTCAGGCGCGAGATCCTTTCGAAGGGAGGATCTGAGCATCCTTCTGAGCTGTACCGACGCTTTCGCGGAAGGGATCCTGATCCGGAGGCTTTGATTCGCCGGGATTTTGGCCCGCGTGCGGTGGGAGAAGAAGCGGACGCGCAGCCGTGAGCGTGGGCACTTCGATCAAGACCTGGAGGCTCCAGTCCAAGCTCGAACGACGCTTCAAGTCGGGGCACCCCTGGGTTTATTCTAACGAGTTGCAGGGGTCTCCCAAAGGCATTGAACCGGGACAGCCCATCGTGCTCTGCGATGCGGGCGGGGCTTTTTTGGCTCACGGATATGGCAGCCCAAGCTCATTAATTGCCTTTCGTGTGGTGAGTCGCGTTGAGAGCGAAATCGATGCCACAGCTCCGTCCGGAGTCGCGCGTAGGATGGCACGCGCCTGGGCAATGAGGCGCGCACTGGGGTTTGGAGAATGGAGCTGCAGGCTCGTGTTCGGTGAGGCGGACGAGCTTCCGGGACTCATTGTGGATCGTTACATCAATGACAAGGGCCGTGTGGCAGTGGTCGTGCAGGCGCAGAGCGCGGGTGCGGACCGTTGGACGCGGCAAGGGCCAGGGCAATGGGGCGAGATCTGGGACGAGTTCTGCAAGCTCTCAGGGTTTGCTGCCGATGCCGTCGTGATCAAGAACGACTCGAGCGCCCGCAAGTGGGAGGGGCTTGAGATCGAGGCTCCACGAATGATTGCTGCAGGCGGCAGGGCGGGGCTTTCCGAGCGGGAACTCTCAGAGTTTGCCCTTAAGCTCAGGCCCGGAGTCGTCTACCGGGCGGATCTGGTGAACGGGCAAAAGACTGGGTTTTTTTTGGACCAATGGCAGAACACGCAGCAGTTCATTGGCCAAATGCTGCCTGCGCTTGCAGAGCACAAGGGCCGCGCCGTGCGGATTTTGGATCTTTGCTGCTACGTCGGACAGTGGAGCGCCCAGCTCGTGCATGCGCTCTCAGGAATTGGGGTGCAGTCAGAAGTGGTTTTGATGGATGCTTCAAAAGAAGCGCTCGAGCTTGCTGAGCGCAATGTGCTTGCGTCGGCCCGGCAGGGCTTTGCGCCCAAGGTGCAAAAGCTCTGCGGCAATGTATTGAAAGATCTGGGCGAGCTTGAGGCGGCCTCGTTTGATGTCGTGATTTCTGATCCGCCTGCACTCATCAAGGCGCGAAAGGACATTCCGACCGGCACGCATGCCTACCTGCAGCTTCACACTCAGGCCCTGCGCCTGGTCTCGCGCGGGGGGTTTGTTGCGGCCTGCTCGTGCTCGGGCCTGCTTTCTGAAGAAGCATTCACGGAGACCTTGGCCAAGGCCGCGCGACGAAACGGGCTCGTGGGCGCAGGCCTTCAATGGGTGGCGCGCGGCGGACAGTCGCCGGATCACCCTGTGCTGGCCTCGTTTGCCGAGGGCCGCTACCTCAAGGCCTGGCTCGGGCGCGTGGAGGGCGGATGAGAGTGGCCGGGAGTAGTTTAAATGATTAAAGCCTTTGACCGATGAGCAACCATGGCACGCCGTTTCTTTGTCTTAAGCCTGAGTGTTGTTTTTTTGACAGCGTCTGCCTCTCTTGCTTCTGTTGCTTTAGGAGCTAGCGCTTGTTCGCCTGCGCGTGAGTACATTACTTTTTTGGAGTTTGCTCGAGAGCACTCTGAGTGGAAGCTCCCCGAAAAAAATGCGCGCGAACTTGCCCGCCAAGTGGCAGAAAACTGCCCTGGCTCGGCAGGCCGGGTCATCCGGGTGACGAATCTGCTATCAGAGGCGGGAGTGGGGTCCAAGGACTCTCTGGCGACTGGAATCCGTTTCTCATCTCAAAGCGACGAAGTTGCCGATCGATTTGTGAAATTTTTTAAGCGGTTCTATCTCGAGACTGCACTGGACCTAGACATTGCAACGGCGCATCGATTGGCTGCGGCTCTCAGTGTAGATTATACGGGAACCCTGCCGGCTCTCGATCATGAGTTTGATGCTTTGGTTCGGTTCTGCGCCACCCATGATGAACTCGCGCAGTCGCGTCCGCGCTGTGCAAGGTTTGCAGTCGAGCTTCTGAATGCAGCCAAAGATCAGGAAAAAGGAGTGGCTGATCGATTTTTCAGGATCTACCGCTTTTTGGTAGATGACTCGAGCGGACCGCGGGTCACTACTGGACAAGCACTGGTCGTGTCGCAGCAAGTGGCGGGAGCCAGTACCCTTGCAGTAGAGAGTTTTCTAGAATCTTATAAATACGCGATTTCAAAAAAGGGGCTAGGGATGAGCGTGTTTGAAGGGATCGAGTTTTCTCGAACCTTAGTTCTGAATCAACTCAACCGCCCCCAGCCCCAATGATCCCTGAGCATCGCAAATGAAGCGCTGTCCTTTTGTCGACGTGCAGTTTACTTGACGGGCAGCTGAGGACACGCCAAATTTGGTGCATGCGCTCCTCCACTCAATCGCTCTTGTTCATCCTCGTTTCTGTTGCTTGTGCAGCTCCGGCTTTTGCTGCCACCGGCGATCCTGTGCTCACTCAGTCTCAAGGTGATGTGCAGCTTTTTGCGCAGCCGAGCGAAACCAGTCATGCCGTTGTGCCGGCAGGGTTTGTGCGATCCAAGTTTGAGGGGAAACACTATCTGACTAAAAAAGTATCCTTGGGTGATGAGCTTCCCGTCGAAGCCTGGCTTCGAGTGTTTCCGGGCGGAAGGGCAAGGCTTGTGTATCCCAACGGCGACCAGATCAATGTGGGGCCCGGGTCTTTTTTCAAGCTCGAGGACGGCGGCAAGACCAAGGGCATGAAGATGGAGTATGGAATGATCCGCGCGATCATTTCAAAGCAGGGTCCACGGAGCAACTTTAAGGTCCGTACCCCTTCGGCCACCATGGGGGTGCGCGGAACGGATTTCGTAGTTGAAATTGCGGGGGCAAAAACGCAAACGGCACTCACTTTGATTCGAGGCAGTGTCAGTCTCAGGCCCGAAGGTGTGGCCACCGAAAAAGAGATTCAGACAGGCCAGACTGCAGTGGCTGAAGTCAAGAAGGCGGCTGAGACTTTTGAAACGAGCAAAGTCGAACTCAAGCGCGCTTTGGTTCTGACTGAAAGGGCCACAGCAGTGGGCCCAAAAGACGCTACCGCAGAGCCAGTGTCAGAAGCCGTGAAAAAGCTCGAAGTTCAGGCCAAGCAAACAGCTGTGAAAGACGTGATGGATTATGCAAGGACTCCCGAAGAAAAAGCACGCTTTCAGAAGTTAGCAGAAAGATCGGCCGACGCTCAGGCGTTCAATCAAGCAGTGGTTCAGATTCAAGTAGCCCAGGCGCCTGTCGAATCGCCTCGCTCAAAGCAGATTTTGCGAGAGATCAAGCAGCGGACCAAGCGGACTGATGTGGAGCTCAGGGATCTGGAGAAGGATCCCTACCAGCAGTATTTTGATTCGACCCAATCAGAATAATTCTAAGCGGAGTAGTGATATGGAACGTACGAAGAACAAGAAAAAAATCCAGAGCCCTCAAGCGAGAAAGCCTGAAAAAAAGGCCCCCACAGCCGCCAAGCCTCAAGTTCAGCTGTCTGATTTTCTGGGTCAGTTTGTCGTCCTGTATTTTTATCCCAAGGACATGACTCCGGGGTGTACAAAAGAGAGCTGTGATTTTGCAGAGTCTTATGTAGCGTTCAAAAAGCTGGGCGCAGTGGTTCTGGGAGTTTCAAGGGACTCGATCGCAAGTCATGAAAAGTTTCGTGAAAAATACAAACTTCCATTTGAACTGATCTCGGACGAAGACGGAAAACTCTGCCAAAAGTTTGGAGTCTGGAAGCAAAAGTCACTCTACGGACGAAAGTACATGGGTATTGAGCGCAGTACTTTCATTATCGGCCCTGACGGTAAGATTCTGAAAACCTACCAGCCCGTCAAAGTCACTGGGCATGTGTCGCAAGTGTTGGCTGACTTAAAGTCCCTTTCGTGATCAGAACCGCCAGCTTAATGAAAGTCCCGCCCCGTCGCGAGTGGTAAGCGGGACTGCACGAAGTCCCGCAAGAGGAGAGAAGATTCTTTTTTTATAGTCCTTTTGCTCTCTCGCCACCCTCATCCAGCGGTGCTCAAAAACCACAGGAGCAAAAGCTGCGCCGATGCCCAACATCCCTCCAATCTGAGCTGGGGATCCTGATTGGGTGCGACTCACCAGTTGAATGCTCCCGTAGAGATTGGATGCAAACGCAAGCCACTTCAGGACTCGTCCAGCTTGAGCTGCGGCAGCGATCGACTCTTCAGCTGCGCGCTCACGCGAAAGCTGTTCTCGTTGAGTGGTCCTGGGCATCTTGCTGATTTCTTCAGCACCGTGAGTATAAGGGTTGTACAGGGCAGGAATGATTGCGGCAGCTGCAACCCAGGTTCCGCCAATGGCAATGCTGCTCCACGCTCCGCTTTTCTTGGGATCATCAGCAAGGTCTGTGGCGCCCAAGGCAAGAATACCGCTCGTGAGATTAAACAAGCCTGGCACGCCGATCTGCCAAAACTCGTCTAATCCACGGCGAGCTTCAAGTTTGGCCTCGCGCTCGACACGCTCACTGGCACGCGGAGAAACTGAGAGTTCTGGGTAGTCCCAAGTTGGAGTTTGGGCTTGAGCAGTCGATAGAAGGAGTGGGGCAAGCCACAGGGGTGACAGAAGTTTTCTTTTGCTCATCCCTCAAAGTTAACTGGAATCAAGATGGGCGTCACGAGTCAGTATTCTGACGACTGCCCGAGTACATTTCGTAAGTCAAAAGTCTGCACTCGATAGACCCATTGTAGAGAACATGCCGAGCCTCGGGTTTTAGGCCAATGAGTTTTGAAAGCTCAGGACTCCCGGTAAAGACAAACCCTCGCCAGCCGGGAGCTTTCTTTTTGAAAGTGTCACCAAGAAGTTTGTAGTCGGCTTTGAGCTCCTCCACTTCATCTAAGCGTTCTCCGTAGGGCGGGTTTGCGCCCACTAGGCCTGTCTTTCCGTAGTTGGGAGCGATCTGAGAGGCGTCTTGTAATTCACGTTTTTCAAAATGGATGAGCTCGGACACCATGGCTTCAGCCGCATTTTCACGGGCAATGGCAAGAGTGCGGTTGTCCCGATCAAAAGCAAAAAAACGGGGAAGAAGCTTTGAGTCCGTGATCCGAGCCGCAATCGCTTCTTTTTTGATCGTTCGCCAGGCAGCTGCGTCATGCCCCAGCCAACCCAAGAAGCCGAAATACTCTCTAAAAAAACCGGGTG